>JANNBP010000490.1:0-30739 GCA_031385555.1 Deltaproteobacteria bacterium
GCGGCAACCTGTGGGACCTCTACGCCGGCAAGATCTCGATCGAGCACCTCGCGCTCAAGGAGGAGCTCTCGCTCGAACCAGCCACCTACTTGCCGCTGCCGTACATCTGACTGACTGACTCACTCACTCACTCACTCACTCACTCGCCGCGGCGGAGCCAGCCAGAACGAACATCGCTCGCGGTGAAGACCCCAACCCACCGACAGCGATCGATCGAGAGTGAGAGGTCGACATCCGCCGACAACATCGCCTCGCGTGCGAGGCGTCGTGCGACGCGTGGCTCCCCGCGCACCCGCGCCGGGACCTGCGAGACATCAAACGCCCGGCCACCGAGCCGCGCGATCACGGCGTCCGCGCACAGTTCGTCCTCGAGGTGCGCCTCGCCGCTCGCGAAGCTGCCCGAGGGCAAGACCACCACCGACGACGGCGCCTGGCGCACGGCGAACGCAGCGAGGGCAGCCAGGTTGACGAGCCCGGCCATCACGACCACGTCGGCGTGCATCGCCGCGGCGCAGAGCGTCCGGGTCCCGTTGGTGGTGACCAAGCACGGTGTGCGATCGTCGACCGAGACCTGTGCGGCGGTCACCGGCGAGTTGTCGATCGTCGGACCGAACGCATCCGCGCCATCGAGCTCGGACACCACGAGCCACGATCGCGCGGGGAGCGCCGGGATCGCGGCGAGCTCGGAGACCACCGCGAGCTCCTCGCACCTCTCGAGTAGCACCGCCGCGGTGCTCCTCGCACCTCTCGAGTAGCACCGCGGCGGTGCTGCTCGCGCGGAGCACGTCGATCACGATGGCGAGATCGTAGCGTCGCGAGGTGGGCAACTCGGCCAGGCGCGAGGGATGAAAGCGCTCGATGTTCATGCGCCCTCGAGTGTCGCTCCGAGCGCGACCACGGCGGAGAGCAACGCATCGACATCATCGGCCGTCGTGCGGAAGTTGACGATGCAGACGCGGATCGCGATGCGACCGTCGACGGTGGTCTTCGAGGGATAGAACTGCCCCTCCGCCTGCAGCCGCGCGACGAGCTCGGTGTTGATCGCATCCGCGCGCCCCTCGTCGCGCGGCAGGTACCGGAACGTGACGATGCTGAGGTTGTGCGTCAGCGCTTCGAGCCGCGAGGTCTCGCGCGCGCGTTCATAGAGTCGTCGCGCCAGCGCGATGTCATCGCCGATCATCTTCGCGTAGCCCGCGCGTCCCGCTCGCCGCAGGCACATCCAGACCTTGACTGCTCGGGTCCCGCGCGTCGTCTGTGGGCCGAGGTCGCGGTAGTGCGGCGGCAGGTCGTCGGCGCCTTCGCCGTAGTACACCGATCCGTGCGCGAAGGTGTCGTGCAGCACCCGGCGATCGCGCACCAGGATGCAGCCCGCTTCGATCCCGGTGTACAGCCACTTGTGAGGATCGAGGACGACCGAGCTAGCACGACCGAGCGCGGCCAGGTCACTCGGCGCATCCGGCACGCACGCGGCGGGTGCACCGTACGCGCCGTCGACGTGGAGCCAGTATCCGCGCTCCTCGCAGAGCACCGCGAGCTCCGCGATCGGGTCGATCGCACCGGTGCTGGTGGTCCCCGCGTTCGCCACGACGATCGTCGGCGCATCCGGGTCGACGTCAGCCTCGGCACGGAGTGCGGCGAGCGACATCCGTCCACCCCGCTCCGTCGCGATCGTCCGGATCGCGGACGCTTCGAAGCCGAGGAACGACACCGCCTTGCCCAGCCACGTGTGCGTCTCGGCGGTCGCGAGCACGCGTAGCGTGCCGGGTCGCGAGGCAAGTGCATGGCGGGCCGCGCCGACGCCGATCAGGTTCGCCATGCTGCCGCCGCTCGTCAGCTGGCCGCCACCGTCCGGCGGAAACCCGACCAGCTCGGAGATCCAGCGGATCGCCTGCTCCTCCATCGCCGAGGTCACCGGGCCGACGTACCAGGCCGAGGCGTTCGGGTTCGCGATCGCACCGAGCAGGTCCCCGAGCGCCGCGATCGGGCTCGCCGCACCGTTGATGTAGCCCCAGAACCGCGGGTGCCCCGTGATCACCGAGCGCTCGAGGAGCAGCTCCGCCGCGGCCTCGACGATGTCGGCGAGCGGCTCGCCCTCGTCGCGCCACCCGATGGCGCGGATCTGGTCGCGCACGCCCTCGATCGGTCCCGGCACGATCGAGCGCGTGGGCAAGCGCTCGAGGTGGTCCGCGATCCGATCGATCAGCGCGTGCCCGAGGGCGCGGAGCTCGCCGGGGGAGACGTCGATCGGAGCCTCGCGGCGCGACGTCACTTCGTCTTTGCCTTCGTCTTCGGTGGGATCAGCTTGTAGACGAACCAGCTCGGAACTCCGAGGATGTTCGTCGCGAGGGACCGCGGCGTGACCTCGTTCGCGACCTTGTGCACCCAGCGGTAGTCATCGAAGGCGCGACGGTTGCGGAGCAGCGTCGACTCGGTGTCGGCGCCGACCTCGAGGTACTCGCGCACGAACATCGGCCGCCGCCGCCGCGCCATCGCGCGCAGCTCGGGGATGTCGAGCGCGCGCTCGACGTTGCGGCCGGTGTAGTACCGCCGCCACGGAGTCGGGCCATCGCTCACGCGTTGCCGACGTCGTAGAAGTTCGCGAGCTCCCAGGCTCGGATCTGCTGGTGGTCCTGCTCGATGACCTCTGGATCCGCGTGGATCAGATCGATGAACCCGGGCACCGTCATCAGGTCCGTGGTCTTCGCGATCGGGTTCCCCGGCTCGACGAACAGCTCCAGCTTGTGAAACGAACGCAGCGCCTTCGCCTGGTCGACGAGCGGATAGCCACGCAGCACCCCCGAGCGGTGGCAGATCAGCTCGATCCGGTGGAACTCGCGCGGCATCTCGTACGAGGTCCCCACCCGGGCGAGAAACCTCTCGGGCTCGAGATACGAGTCGAGTGCGACGTACGCCTGGTTGAGGCCGGTGACCAGCTCCGACGACAGCTGCAGCTTCTGTCCGTGCAGTCGTGCGGCGACTTCGAGCAACACGGGGCCCGTGTCGGTCCACATCAGCTCTGCATGGCTCGGCCCATACTGGATGCCGATCGCATCGAGCACACGTTCGACATACGCGACCATCGACTCCTGGTGCTCGCCGTGGCGAGGAATCATCACGCCCCGATCGTAGATCGGATGGCGCCCACGCTCTTCATCGCCATCGACGCGCAACCGCGGGACGCGCCACATCTCGACGCAGAACCGCTTCCCCTCGTACGACACGTGGTCGACGTTGTATTCGATGCCCTCGACGAGCGTCTGGACGACGACCTCGTGGTTCATCTCTCCGAACGTGTTCGGTCGACCGATGATGGCGTAGAACGCATCGCGCGCCTGCTGCGTGGTCGTACAGATGAAGACTTGATCGGTGCCGCCACTCGACGGCGGCTTGAGCACGACCGGCAGGTGCGAGCTCACCCACGGCTCGACGGTCGCCCACGCGCTGGCGACCTGGGTCGGGATCGACGGAATGCCGAGCTCCGCGATCCGTCGCTGCATCGCGACCTTGTTGCGGCGCGTGGCCGACAGCGCCGTGCCGTTCGAGGTCGCGAGGGCGAGTGCCTCTGACAGCCGATCGGTCAACGTCACTGCCTGTTCGCAGCCCGCGATCACGGCGAGTGGCGCGTGGTCGCGAACGCTACGCACCAGCCGTTCGAAGTCCCCGTCGAACACGACGTTCGCAGCGTGATCGCTCGGCACGAACGCTGGCAAATCATCGGGTGGAATCGGATCCGTGCTCTGCACGTGGATCGATCGGTAGCCACGCCTCACGAGCTCTGGTGCGTACAGGCTGCCAGACGAATACGCGTCGACGATCACGACATTTCCCTTGTGGGTCATCAGTCGTGGCGACGGTAACACGGCTAAAACCAGAGATAGCTGAGCTTGACGAGCAGTGTGTCGGTGCTCGGTCCACCCGTGAATGCACCGAGCCTCAACTTCGCGGCTTCGAGTGTCGGATCGAAGTCGCCGCGGCGCTCCTGTGCGCGCGTGTAGACCAACCACAACGCAGACAGCGGGCGGTACTCGTAGCGCACGAACAGGTTGAGGTTGATCGCACCCGACTCGAAGTCGGGTGACCCACTCGGAAACGTTGTCGGCACGAAGGATGCGAGTGCGAGGTCCGATCCGACGCCGCTTCCAGTCGCCACGATCGGTGAGGTGTAGTGCCCGCTGGCGACGAACGGCTGCACATAGGCTTGGAGCGACAGCCTGCGGCTGAACGTGTAGGTCGCGCGCAGCGTGAGGTCCGCTACTCGTGCGTCGAGCTCGGCGAAGTAGTAGTTCGAGGTGCCGTCACCGTTTTCCGACGTCTCGATCCAGCGTGGGCCGTGCGCTTCTCGGCTGACGTTCGCGAGCAACCCGAGCTCGAGGGTGGGGATCGGCCGGTAGGACAACGTCAGCGCACCACGCAGCATCAGCAGGCCGCCGATGTTTTGGAGGAAGCTGCCGTCGAAGCCGAACACCAAGCTCTGGTTCGGGTTGGTGCTGAAGATCAAGTTCGAGTAGGCGCCATGGTTGCGCTGGGTGCGCGCACCATCCTGGGTCTCGCGGTTCTCGTACCACTGTGGATAGTACGGCTCCGCGGTCCACGACATCGACCACTGGTTCTTGAACTGCACTCCAAGGACCAGCCGCGGGTCGATCGATAGGAAGCGTCCCTTCCAGTCGCGACGGTGCTCGACGTGGGCCTCGACCGAGGCGGACTGAAACAGCGAGGTCGGCTTGGTGGTACGCAGCGTCAGCGACGCGAACATGAGGTGGTTGTTCGCCTGGTCGAGAAAGCCGGCATCGTTGATCTGGAAGCGGGGGCTGTACCCTCGATACTTGAGGTTGAACAACCAGTTCTCGCCGCCATAACGCCCCGCCTCCGCGAGGATCGCGACCCCCGTATCACCCGACCCGATCACCGTACCATCGGGAACCAGGCGGGACGGTCCTTGCTCGATGAGCGAGCCGACGACCTGCGCCGAGGCGCCCCACTCTCCATCATCGGTACGGAGGGTAGTGTCGAGGCCCGCCGCGTACGCGTCATTGGTGCAACGACCCTGGCGTGGCTCCAGCGCTTGCGGCGTGGTGGTGAAGGTCGTCGAATACGGGACCGGGCACGCGTCGCCTGGCTGTGGGGTGGCGGCGTTCGGCGGCTCGAACCGGTTGACCGAGGTGGCGGTCACGCCGACCGACGAATTCGTGCCGAACTCCTGGCGGAGCCGGAACACGCCGAAGTTGGTGAGCGGCTCGACGAGGATCTCCTCGGAGGTCCCGGGTTCACGCTCGATCAGGGCATCACGCCGATCGGTGACGGCGTTGACCACACCGATCGACAGGCGCTTCGCGAGCAGCCCGGTCAACTTCATCGCGCCGAGGATGCGCCCGTTGGGGAGCGGCGTGAGGAGTGACCCGACACTCGGATCCGGCGGCGTCGCCCCGACACGACGCGTGTAGAACAGCTTGACCGGGGTCGAGAACAGGTCGGCACCTTCGATGAAGAACGGGCGCTTCTCCGGGAAGTAGGCCTCGAGGTTCGACAGGTTGAGGATGATCTGGTCGACCTCGACCGTGCCGAAGTCCGGGTTGAACGTCGCATCGAGCGTCAACCCGGGCGTGACCCCGAGCTTGACGTCGGCACCGAGGCTGTTGCCATCGCGACGCCCGTCGAAGACCCCGAAGCCGTCGCGGACCGTCAGGAACCGCGAATCGTAGAGCAGGACCTCGAGCAAGCGCTTCGCCCGTAGGCCCTCGATCTGATCGAGCGTGCCGTAGTACGAGACCTCGCCCTGCGCGGTGCTCGGGATGTATGCCCATTCGTCGATCTCCCCGCGCCGTCCGAGATAACGCCGGATCTGGAACCCGAACGAGCTGACGTTGCCGGCGTAGCGCAGCGTGACCAGCGGGATCGAGAGCTCGGCAGACCAGCCCTTCTCGTCGACCGACGTGGCGGAGTACCAGCGGCCATCCCAATCGTTGTTGTACTCGGTGTTGTTGTAGCGCAGGCCGTCTTGTTGGACGCCGGCGGCGTTGACCTGGAAGTGGAAGGCGCTCGCCTTGTCGTTCTTGGAGCTGATGTCGACGGTGACGCGATCGCTGGGGTTCTCGCGATCGCGACGGGTCAGCTGCGCGACGATCGATTCGGGGTTGGTGTCGTGGCAGCGGATCGCGACATAGATCGCGTCATCGTCGAACAACACGCGAACATCGGTGCGCTGGGTCGGCGGCTTGCCCTCGTCGGGGAACTGCTGCGTGAAGTTGGTGTCGAGCCACGCCTTGCTCCACACGGCATCGTCGAGCTTGCCGTCGAGCAGCGGTGCCTGCGTGGTGCGGACGGCTGTCAGCATGAAGCGCCCCGCCTCTGCCGTGGGATTGATCTTCTGAACCTCGACGGGCGTATCGGGTGGAGGCTTGGTGGACGGGTTTGCCATCGCCGTGAGCGCGAGTGACAGCTCGGACTCCTCGCCGAACGCCACCGTGGTGGTCGCACGCGCAGGTTCGTAGCCATCCTTGGTGAGCTCGACGGTGTGCTCGCCGGGCGACACCGCGACGGTCTGCCGATCGGCTTCGAACACGCAGGGCTGCTTGTCGATCTTGCAAGCGGTGCCGTTGACGTTCGAGCGGATGCGGAGCCGCGAGCTCGCGACGATCCGCGCGGCACCCGCGCGCCAGCTCGCAGGATCCGTGGCGGTCGCCGCCGGAATGTCGGCATCGACCTCGCGGACGACCTTGCCATCGACGATCGTGAACACGAACCATCGCACCTTCAGGACGTCGCCCACGTGGGTGTACTCGCCGGTGATCGCCGTCTCGATCCCCGCCTTGCGGAGTCGCGCGAGGGTGCGGCCGACACAGCCGAGATCGCCGGCGCAGTTGAACCACTGCACGAGGTAGCGCGGGCCGATCACTTGCACGAGCTCGGCATGGCCGGTCACCGGCTGCCCCACGGCGTCCTTGAGCGCGGCTTGCGCCGCCTCGCGGAGCTGCTGCGCCTCGGCCAGCTTCGAGAGGTCGCCATTGCCGTCGGCCCCGAGCGGTCGCAACCCGACCACCACCAGACGCTTGGTATCCGCGTGCGCAGTCGTCGAGCCCGCGCCCCACAGCGCGAGCAAGATCAAGACGCAGGGTCCCATCCCCTGGCGCACGGTCACGATCGTACGCTCGCAGGGCGCGCCGCGAGGTGTCAAGCCGCTGGTGCGACTGTCACGGGTGCGTGTGTTACCGTAGGCGCATATCAGGCCGTTCGCGACCACATGACCGACGACGACGACGACGATCTGGGCGGCGACACGGTGCTCTCGACCGGCCTCGACCAGGACACGGTCCTGGCGACCGGTGGACCTGACCGCGACGACACGCCGATCCCGGTACGCCCGACGCCACGCCCGATCACGCCGCGACCGATCACGCCACATCCGATCACCCCGGCCACACCGCCGCAGCGCCCGTCGCGCCCGCCTGCCGCGCCGCAGCGCGCCTCACGGCCTCCCGCCTCCACCGAGATCGCGCCGATGTTCCGCAAGGATCTGCAGCTCACCGGTGGCGCCGATGGGTACACGGTCCGCGATCCGCGCGACGGCCGGACGCTGTCACTCAACGAGTACGAGGTGTCGCTCGCACGCATGCTCGATGGCCGCCGCCCGCTGTTCGAGATCGTCGGCGCGAGCGATCGACTGGGGATCCCGATCAACCTCGAGAGCCTGCGCAGCTTCATCGATCGCCTCGGTCAGGCAGGGCTGCTCGGTCCACCCGAGAGCCTCGACGCCGCGGTCGAGCAGGCGATGGGCAACGTCTGGCCGTCGCGGGGCGAATGGGGGGCGAGCGTCCGCACGCTGTTTCAGAGCGGGATCCGGATGCTGCGGATGGGAAAGCCCGGCGAGGCCGCGAACTACTTCGAGGCGATGCTGCACGAGGATCCCGACAACATCGAGGCGCGCGAGCTGCTCGAGATGGCGCGCCAGCAGGGCACCACCCCGGCGACGACCGCGCAGATCGCGGCGGTGGTCCCGATGACCCCGATCCCACCGGCGAGCGGTGGGTTCTCGAACGCGGCGTTCCAGCAGCCGTACCCCGACGCGCTCGCGGCGCAGCAGCCGATCTACAGTGCGCAGGCCTATGCGCCGACGGCACAGGTCGCCGCCGCGCATCAGTTCATCGGGCTCCCGCCGCCTCCTCCCGCGCCGTCGCGCCGCGCACCGATCATCGCCGGCGCCGTCGCGCTCGTGCTCGGCGCGGGTGTCACCTTCGCGATTGTCCGATCGTCGGACAAATCGGCCGCGCCGACGGTCGATGCGAGAGCCGTCGTCGCGGCGGATGCAGCACCGCCTCCGCCGGATGCAGCGGTCGAGGTCGCCCCACCGCCGGTCGATGCCGCGGTGAAGCAGGTCCCGCCCGATGCGGGCTCCGGCTCCGAGGTTGCGGTTGCGGTCGCGATGCTCGCCGTGACGGCGCCGGTCGACGGCGAGCTGACCGCGTTCCTGACCAGCGCGCGCGCCATCAGCAAGGGCGACAAGCTGTTCCAGATCACGCGCGTCGACGGCGACCCCGCGAAGCTTCGCGCCGCGACCGCGAAGCTCGAGCAGATGAAGAAGCTCGCGAAGAAGGACCCGATCTACGAGGCGTTCGTCGCCGAGGCGACCGCGGACCTCGCGAAGCTGAGGCGCGTCAGCACGGTCGTGGTGAGAGCGGAGCGCGCCGGCATGGCGACTCCGAAGGCTCGGTTCGGTAGCGTGCGCCGCGGGCAGCTCCTCGCCGAGATCCAATAACTACGGTGTCAGCCGGTACAGCCGGAAGAAGTAGTTGTCGATCGGCAAGATCTCGAACTTCTTGAACCCGGCCTTGGTCGCGTAGCCAGACAGCGTCGACGGGCGCATCACGGTGCCGGTCTCCGCCGACTCGGTGTCTGACTTGCCGTTCGGGAGACACATCACGATGCTCCAGCCGTACATCAACTTCTCGACGTCGTCGGCCTTCGCGCTGAAGGTCTCCGCCACCTTCTCGTCGACGACCAGCACGGTGCCCTTGGTGCCGGCGAGCCTGCGCATGGTCGCGAGCGCATCGACGGGCCGCGACAGGTCGTGCACCATCTCGAACCCGGTCACCAGATCGTAGCTCCCCGCGAGCTTGGGGTCGTACGCGCTCTTCGCCTGGAACGACACCCGATCGCCGACGCCGGCGGCCTTCGCGTTTGCCGTCGCCAGCTCGATCGACGGCTGGTCGATGTCGTAGCCGACGACCTTTGCCTTCGGATACGCCTTCGCCATCGCGATCGACGACCAGCCGACACCACAGCCGACATCCGCGATCTGCGCACCGGCCTGCTGGAGCCGCGCGTGGACGTCTGGAATCTTTGGCAGCCACTCCTTGCCGAGCAACTGGAGGAAGGTCGTGCGGTTGAAGGCGCCTTGACCCTCGCGTGCATCCACGCCGTACGCCGACCACGGCACACCCTTGCCGGTGCGGTACGCGTCCACGATCTGTGGGAGCGGAAGCGTGGTCGACAGGACGAGGCGTGCGAGAGGAGCGAGGTAGTTGAGGCTCTCGGCATCGGTGAGCACCTCGGCGTGGCCCGGCGGCAGGAAGAAGCGCCGATCCTTCGCCGACGCCTTCTCGTCGACGACGGCGAGGATCCCCGAGACGGTCTGATGCTCGAGCCACTCGCGGATGTAGCGCTCGCTGGTACCGGTGGACGCGGCGAGCTCGGTCGAGGTCTGGTTCGGTTTCTTCGCGAGTGCGACGTAGAGGCCGAGCCGATCGCCGAGGTACGAGCCGATCAGCTCGAAGGTCCGGCGACCGGACTCGAGCATGTGCTCGAGCAGCTTGTCCCGCGCGGCATCGGCGCCGGTGGGAGCTGGCGCCGCGCTGCCGGTGGAGTCGGCGCCCGCGATCGGATGAGTGGTCCCACCGCAAGCGGCGGCGGCCATCGCGCCACCCCACCCTGCTGCGACCAGACGAAGGAACTCGCTACGATTCATGGTGACCTTTCTATTGGAGGCTCCGGACACTTGGTTGAAGGAGCGCGATCGTTGCACCGGAGACGGCAATGATCGCGACGGCGGCGAACACGACTGGGGTTTCATAGTGCTCGATCACCCAGCCGACCACCGCAGCCCCGACGGGGAGCAGCAACATGGAGCAAAACCAGTCGATGCTCCACACCCGCCCGAGCTTATCGGCCGGGATGTTCTCCTGAAGGATGTTGGTCCACACCAACCCGACGACCGACAGCATCGTGCCCTGGAGGAAGATCAGGATCCCGATCCCGTAGATGCCGATCGGAAACGCCACCACCATCCAGCAGGCTCCCCAGATCAAGGCACTGCTGAACAACCACACCCCACGCCTTCGCATGCGACTCCGGCGACCGATCCAGAGCGCCCCGAAGATCGCACCCGCGGACGCCAGCGCCTGGACCGCGCCCAGCCCCGCACCTTCCGCATCGATCACCTCGAGGATGAGGTACGGCAACGCGACGGTGAACGCGGCGTAGTCGGCGGCGTAGATGATCGCGAGCGTCACGATCGACAGCCACAGCCAGGTCTGCGAGCCGACGACGGCGAAGCCTTCGCGCATGTCGGCGAACATGCTGGGCTTGGGCTTGTCCTCGGCGGGGGGCTCGGAGGGCTGCGTGGGTACCGGTCGCCTCAGCACTGGCAACAGGCACAAGGCAGAGATCACGAACGTCGAGGTATCGACGGCAAACGCGGCCGACGCGCCGGAGACGGCGACGATCACCGCGCCGAGCGATGCACCGATGACGTTGGCGAGCCGCCCGCTCACGGTGGTCAGTGCGTTCGCGCTCGGGAGGTCATCGACCGGGACGATCACCGGCACGATCGCGGAGTAGGCCGGCTGGAAGAAGCCGTCGACGACCGCGAACAGCGCGCCGATGATGTAGAGGTGCCAGACCTCGAGCTGCCCGGTCGTCAGCAGCAGCGTGATGATCCCCGTCAGGATCAGCCGCGACACGTCCGACACCAACATGACGCGCACGCGATCGAAGCGATCCACGTACGCTCCACCGATCAGCAGGAACGGCAGCATCGGCAGCGTCTGACACAGCACCACCGTGCCCATCGCGACGCCGGAGCCGGTGGTCTCGAGCACCCACCAGGCGAGCGCGAAGCGATGAAGGGCATCGCCAACGCGCGACGCGGTCTGGCCGAGCCAGAGTGCCAGGAATGCGCGATGGCGCAGTGATCGCAGGAATCCCTGAGCAGGCGCCTCCACCGCGCCGTATCCTACACCAACGTCGGTGGAAGGTTAGCGACCCACCGCGCGAGGTGGCGGCGTACTTCAACCTGACGTGCATGCCCGAGCCCGGCGTGGTGTCGCTCCACTACTCGCTCGCCTCGCACGAGGCCAAGCTCAACCGCGGCTGTCGCATGCATCCGTTGTGGTACCTGCTCGATCCAAGCGACACACCGCGGTCGCCGAGCGGCTGTTCGCGCACGGCTCATGACGACATCCCGATGTGCGCAGGGAGCCGCACCTCGAACATCGTGCGACCCGGACGCGATTCGCAGCGCATCTCACCGCCGTGCTTGTCGACGATCTTGCGTGCGATGCCGAGGCCGAGGCCGGTGCCCTCGCCCTTCGGCTTGGTGGTGAAGAACGGCTCGAAGATCCTCGACAG
Source organism: Deltaproteobacteria bacterium (assembly GCA_031385555.1). Lineage (GTDB taxonomy): Bacteria > Myxococcota_A > Polyangia > Haliangiales > Haliangiaceae > JABFXX01. The sequence continues at coordinate 11,623 of JANNBP010000490.1, forward strand.
CACGTCCTCCGGCACACCCGGCCCATCGTCGATCACGCGTACGCAGATCGCATCGCCATCCGTGGCCGTCTCGATCGTCAGCCGTCCCTTGCCCTGCATCGCTTGCTGCGCGTTGGAGATCAGGTTCGTCCACACCTGGTTGAGCTCGTCGACGTAGACCGGCACGCGAGGCAAGGTACCGTAGTGGCGTTCGACGACGATATCGCGCAGGGCGTGGTGTAGCAGCGCGAGCGTGGTCTCGAGCCCCTCGTGCAGATCGGCGGAGGCACGCGTCGCCTGCTGGTCGAGGTGCGAGTAGCTCTTGAGCGCGCCGACGATCCGCTGGATCTGCCCGACGGCGTGCCGCACCGTCGAGGCTGTCCGCTGGAGATACACCTGATCGGTCAGCGACGACACCGCCTCGCGCGCGTGCGCTCGATCCTCACCGAGCGCCTTGATCAGCAGCTCGCCCTCGGCCGCGGTGCCGCCGAGATCGGCGAGGTCTGCCGCGACGATCTGCGCCTCGGGCACCTTCGCGGCCTCGAGCAGCCCCGCGATCTCGCGTGCGGTCTTGCGCGAGATCAGGCTGGTCGGCAGCGCGCGCTCGGCGAGCTGCGATGCCAGCGCTTCCTGGAAGCCGGTGATCGCCGCCGCCGTCGTCGGTGCGCGAGAGACCAGCTCTGCCGCGCGACGCACGACGCGGGCGAGTGCACCCGACAGCCCGTCGATCGAACCGCGAATCGCGGCCGTCGGCGAGTTGATCTCGTGCGCGACACCGGCGACCAGGAGGCCGAGCCCTGCCATCCGCTCCGACAGCACGAGCTGCGCCTGGGTGTCGCGCAGATCCGCGAGTGCGCGACCGAGCTCGGTGTTGATCGCGGTGAGCTCGGCGGTGCGGAGCCGGACCTTCTTCTCGAGCTCCTCGGAGGCACCCCGGACTTCTTGATAGAGCAGCGCGTTCTCGACGGCGGCGCCCGCCTGATCGGCGAACGTGGTCAACAGATTCAGATCTGCCTCGGAGAACTCGCGCGCATCCTGCGCACGCGCGACAGCGAGCACGCCGACCACGCGGGCCTGACGAGAATCGCCCGGGCGGCTGCGATCGAGTGGGAGTGCGACGAGCGGCCCCGGCGCGCCGGCTGTGCGCGCGGTCTCCCCCCACTCCCCATCCTCTCCGGCCTTGACGAGGCGCAGCGGGAGTCGCCCGTTGCGCACGTGGTCCGCGATCGGTCGCAGCGCATCCGCCGCGGCGAGCGCATCGTCGGCCGCGAGCGAGATCGAGACCTCGGCACGGCGCGCGCGAGCCGCCGAGGTGCGCAGCCCACCGCCCTCCACCAGCCACAGCGCGGCGAGCTGGAGATCGAACGTGCGCGCGACCGCGTCGACGATCTTGCGCGACACCGAATCGAGATCGATCACGCTCGACACCGCGCGGCCAGCGTCGTGGAGTGCGACGATCTCGCGCATGCGTGCGGCGAGGCGCGCCTGGTTGTCCTTGAGGGTCACCGTCATCTGGTTGAACGCGGTCGCGAGATCGGACAGCTCGTCGCCGCCCGCGACATCGATCCGGTGATCGAGGTCGCCGCGCGACACGGCGATCGCGCCGCGATGCAGCCGGGCGATCGGCGAGCCGAGCCGGCGCGACCAGAACGCCGCGATCACGAGCGCGAACATGATCGCGCCGCCGCCGCCGAACAGGAGCGTGCGCACGGCCAACGTCTTGGTGGCAGCCAGCGGTTCGCGGTCGAGTGCGACGCCGATCAGCCCCACGGGTCGATCCCCGCGATCGTGGAGCCCCGCGAGTGCGATCTGGTACTGCCCGTCGTCGGTGTCGAGGTCGCGGATCACGCGCTGACCCGCGACCACCGCCGCGAGATCCTCGGGCGGGATCGTGATCGGATCCCCGCGCCGCCCGAGCCCGGAGCGAAACGTCACCGCGAGCTTGCCGCTCGAGCCACCGATCATGACGTCGGCGGACAGCGCGCCCTTGATGCCGTCGGCGAAGTCACCGTCGAGCGGCGTCGACAGCACGAGCACGCCACGGAGGGCGAGCGTCGAGTCGACGACCGGGGACACCGACCGCATCACCAGGCGATCGCCGACCTGCGCGATCGAGACACTGCGCGTCCACGTGCGCCCCGCGATCACGAAGGGATCGTCGGGCATCACTCCGGCATCGACGAAGCGCGCCTCGGCGCCGCCGAGCGTGTGATCGAGCACCAGCGTGCCGTTCGCATCGAACACCTGGAGCCGGGTCGACGGCACGTGGGATTCCTCGCGCGCGATCCAACGCTCGAGCCCCGGGCGGCCCTGCGCCATCGCCTCCGCGAGCCCCGGGCTATCGGCGAGCTGGACGGTCTCGTCGCCGAGCCGCTCGACGGAGCGCAGCACGAGGTTGAGCCCGACGGTGAGCTGCCGCTGTGCGTCGTCCCGCAGGCCGGTCTCGAGGTTGCTGAGGATCACGCGGGTCGCGAGCAGCGCGACCACGAGCACGGGGAACAGCGCCGCGATCGCCATCGCGACCACCAGCTTCGTACGCATCCGCAGCCGCAGCTTGCGCGGACGCGGCGGCGACTCGACGAGGCGAGGCAGCTTGCGCGTGGTCAGCCGAAACCGCGACTGCGCGAGGTCGTCGTCGGTCATCGCACCTCGGAGCGCATGATCGCGGCGTAGATGGGATGCCCCAGTGGCGACAGCACGACGTTCTGGATCTCGCTGCGCCCGGCGACGACGTACTCGCTGTGCGCGATCGGCACCCACGGCACGTCCTCGGCGAGCTTGTCCTGCACGCTGCGATACAACCGGCTGCGCGTACCTTCCTCGGCCTCGGCCTGCGCGTCGGTGAGGAGCTTGTCGACGACGGCATCGCGATAGAACGCCAGGTTCTGCGCGGTGTTGCCGGTGTTATCGGAGTGGAACAGTACGTAGAGGAAGTTGTCGGGATCGCCGGTGTCGCCGATCCACCCGAACAGTGCCAGGTCGTGCTCTCCGCGCTCGAGCGACGCGCGGTGCGCGGAGTAGCCCTGCATGATCAGCTCGGTCTTGATCCCGATCTGATCGAGCCCGGCCTGGATGAACCGCGCGACGCGCTCCGGCTGTGCGAGATACGGTCGCGGCGTCGACAGGGTGTAGAGCTTGTAGGTGACGTTGCGATCGAACGCCCCGGCTTTCACGGCCTCGTCGAGGAGCTGCCTGGCGCGCACCGGATCGAAGCCGTAGCGCTGCTTGGGCCGGTGGTAGCCCCACTGCGTCGGTGGCAACGGTCCGTCGGCGGCGACCGCCCTGCCCTGGTACGCGAGCTTGACGATCGGCTCCTTGTTGATCGCGTGTGCGATCGCGCGCCGCACGCGGAGATCCGCGAAGCTCTTCGGGCCCCCCTTCGCCATGTTGAACGCGAGATAGCTGACGTCGTTGCCCGGGGTGTGATGAAGCACGAGCTCGGGGTGGAGCTCGACGAACGGTTGCTCGTCGGGAAGGATCGACGTCGCGAGGTCGACCGATCCCGACTCGAGCTCGATCAAGCGCTGGCGCGCATCGACGACGACTCGAAACACGATGCGCTCGAGCACCGCCGGTGTGCCCCAGTAGCGCTCGAACTTTCGCACCACGAGGTGCTCGCCCTTGCTCCAGCTCTCGAACTTGAACGGCCCAGTGCCGGCCGAATACTCCTTGAACGCATCGCCCCACTGGCGAACTGCCATCGGCGACACGATCGCGAACATCGCGAGGTTGCCGAGCAGGGGGGCGTAGGGCCGAGAGACCCTGATGTCGACGGTATAGGGATCGACCGCGGTGACCTTGGTGACCGGCCGCATCAGCGAGCGCCAGTAGCGGCCATCGTCCCCGAGCGCCTGCGGATGCTTGGGGTCGAGGAGGCGCTCGAACGAGAACACCACGGCCTCGGCATCGAAGTCGGTGCCGTCGTGGAACTGCACGCCGGGCCGCAGCCGGAACCGCCAGCGCGTGCCGTTGTCGTGGACCTCCCACGAGATCGCGAGGCCGGGACGGATGTCCGTCGTGCCCGGCTTCCAGCGCACGAGGCCTTCGAACAGCAAGCCGCCGATCTCGATGCTCTCGTTGTCGGTGACGCGAACCGGGTCGAGCTTGAGCGGTCCGGTCGCCTGCGCCACGACGAGGGCGCCCGGATCGCGCCGTCGATACTTCGGATCTGCGCCGCCGTCGCACGCGATCAACCCCGCCGTCACCACGACGATCGACAGGCATGCCCCGAAACGCCCCATCGCGCCCAGACTCTATCCCGAACCGGCGTGATTGACTCTCGCCTTTCGCTGACTTAGCGTTCGCCCTCAGCACCGGCGTCGGGGCGCGTAGTGAATGCCGGGCCGGGAACATCGTCGAAGGGAAACGTTTTCCGCATGCGAGCTTTGCTTCTCCTTGGCCTCGTCAGTTCACTCGCAGTTGCGAGCTGCGACATCGGCAAAATCACCGTCAACACCACGTCGAAGGTGCTCGAGCGAGCACAACCCGGGCTCAAGCAAGAGTCCGACTACGAGATGGCCCGGCAGGCCATCCCGGGCGCGCTCAAGACCGTCGAGGGTTTCTGGGTGGTCTCCCCCGAGAACAAGCGCCTGATCAAGATCCTCACCGAGGGCTACTGCCAGTACGGCACCGCGTTCGTCGAGGACGACTGGGAAGTGGCGAAGTTCAACAAGGACCTGGGCGCGGTCGCGTACCACTCGTCGCGCGCGTCGAACATCTTCACGCGCTGCCTCAACTACGCCCTGATGTCGTTGGGGTCGCGCTGGCAGAAGGAGCTGTTCGCCGACCCCGCCGTCGCGCAGAAGCTGATCAAGGACACCGGCGCCGGGCAGCGCACGCCGATGATGTTCGCCGGCCTCGCGCTCGGCTCGATCATCAACCACAACCACGATCGCATCGAGATGATAGGCTACCTGAGCACGGTGCAGATGATCATGGACCGCGTGATCGAGCTCGACAAGGCGAACCCTCCTGCCGACAAGGCGCACGCCGCGCTGCCGCACGTCGCGCTTGGCATGCTGCACTCCGCGCGCCCCGCCGCCCTCGGTGGCGAGCCGGCCAAGGCCCGCGCCGAGTTCGAGCTCGCACTCCAGATCACCGAGAACAAGTTCCTGCTGCCGCGCGCGCTGATGGCGTTCCGCGTCGGCAAGCAGACGAACGACCGCAAGTTCTTCCACGAGCAACTGAAGCAAGTGCTCGAGACCGCACCGTCGGTGTGGCCCGAGCAGCGTCTGGCCAACGAGGTCGCGCACCGCAGGGCGCGCCGCTATCTGTCGAAGGAAAAGGAGATCTTCTAATGATGAAGCTATTGAGCGTGTGTGCGGGCCTCGCAATCGCCACCACAGGGATCTCGACGGCGCAGGCCGACAGCGAGATCCGGATCGCCACGCTGGCCCCCGAGGGCAGCGACTGGATGAAGGAGTTCGACAAGGCGGCAGCGGAGGTCAAGGAGAAGACCTCGGGCCGCGTCGTCCTCAAGTACTTCGCCGGTGGGCAGCAGGGTGACGAGCGCGACTACGTTCGCAAGATCAAGCTCGGCCAGCTCGACGGCGCCGGCGTGACCTCGATCGGTCTGTCGATGATCGACGAGTCGATCCGCGTCCTCGAAGTCCCGATGATGTTCAAGGAGGTCGGTGAGGTCGATTACGTCGCCGACAAGATGTGGGGCTACTTCCAGAAGAAGTTCGAAGCCAAGGGCTTCAAGCTCAACGACCGCGGCGAGGTCGGCTGGATCTACGTCGTCTCGAAGGACAAGCTCGAGACCATCGACAACTTCAAGAAGGCGAAGATCTGGCAGTGGGGCGACGATAAGGTCATCGGCACGCTCTACAAGAACCTCAACATGACCGGCGTGCCGCTCGGCGTGCCCGAGGTCGATGCCGGCCTGGTCAGCGGCCGCCTCACCGCGGCGTACGGTTCGCCGTACTCGACGGTCGCGCTGCAGTGGTTCTCGAAGGTCAAGTACATGACCTCGATGCCCGTCTCGTTCGCGATCGGCGCCACCGTGGTCTCGCTCGACGCGACCAAGAAGATGTCGGCCGAGGACCAGAAGACCGTCCAGGAGATCGGCAAGGCGTCGGCGAAGAAGCTCCGCAAGGTGATTCGCAAGGCGAATGACGAGGCCAAGGCGACGATGACGAAGCGCGGCATCGTCGTGGTTACCACGCCGGCCGACACCATCGCGGCGTTCGAGAAGGCCTCCGCCGAGCTTCAGAAGGCGCTGGTGTCGAAGGGCATGTTCTCGCAGCAGGAGCTCGACATGGTCATCAAGTACCGTGACGAGTACCGCGCGAAGAACAAGAAATAAGTCACTCCCACACGGACGACGGCAGCCAGATCTAGTGGCTGCCGTTGGTATTTTCGGGTCCGTCGATTGCGGTGGCTGCAAGCACCCGCCTACCATCGCGATCGTGAGCGCAGACGATGATGGGGCCAGCGACGGGAAGCCGGTCGAGCGAGAGATTCCGCCGACCCGCCGTCACGAGAGCGTAGCGGAGCCAGCACGCGGGACGCGGATCGACGTCCCACCGGGCGTCGCGCTGGGTGGTGCGCTCGCGATCGTCGGCGTCGCGTTCACCGGCATCGCGGTGCGCGCCGACGCGTTCGACGGTGCCGGGATGGTGCTCGGGCTCGGCCCGATCGTCGCCGGCATCGCGTTGCTCGTGATGAACCTCAAGCGGGTGCGGACGGTTCCCGAGGATCCGGTCGTCGAGCCGGTCGATCCGCTGAACGCGAAGGTCACGTATCCCGACGATGACAAGCTGGCCGCGGTCGTCCGCTCGTCGGACGCGATGATCGGCAAGTTCGAGCAGGTCGTGCTCGTCACCCTGCTGCTCTCCGTGATGATGATCGCGGTGATCAGCACGCTCGCCGACAAGCTCGCGAACGCGCACCCGTTCGGTCACTTCAAGGACGACGCGATCCGCGGCGGCACCTTCGCGATGGCGCTGCTCGGTGCGGCGTTCGCGATGCACCAGGGTCGCCATCTCTCCATGGACCTGATCTCGCGCCGCTTGAAGCCGCGCGCCAGGTTGTTCCTCAAGGTCGCGCTCGCCTTGTTCACCATCGGCGTCGTGTTGCTGATGGTTCGCTCGGGCTTCCACACGATCATCAAAGAAGCCGAGTTCAAGGCAGAGGACAAGTTGATCACGCCGGTGCGGCTCGCGTACCTGGTGCCGGTCGGTGGGGCGATGATCATCGTCCATGCCGCGCTGCACACGATCATCGACCTCAACTATATCTTCCGGCGGAAGACTCCGCCCGAGAAGATGAGGACGGGGCACTGATGTCGACGTTACTGATCATCCTCCTCGGCATCTTCTTCATCAGCGGTGCGCCGCTGTTCACGATCATGCTCGGCGCTACCGCGCTCGGTGCGCTGTTCAGCGCGCGTGGGTTCGAGGCCGGCTTCGACGGTGCGATCAACAAGCTGTTCGGCACGTCGGGACGCGACGAGATGGAAGTGCTCTCGACGATCCCGCTGTTCATCTACGCGGGCTATCTGCTCGCCGAAGCGAAGACGGCGGATCGCCTCGTGCGGTTCGCGAACGCAATGATGGGCTGGATCCCAGGCGGCCTCGCGGTCGTCACGATCGGCACCTGCGCGCTGTTCACGGTGTTCACCGGCGCCTCGGGCGTCACGATCATCGCGCTCGGTGGCGTGCTGATGCCCGCGCTGGTCAAGAACGGCTATCCGGAGAAGTTCTCGCTCGGCCTGATCGCCGGCACCGGCTCGGTCGGCTTGCTGCTGCCGCCAGCGCTGCCGCTGTTCATCTACGGCACCGTCTACGGTCTGGTTCAAAGCGAAGAGGAGAAGGCCGCCGGCGTGTGGGCGACCGAGCGCTTCCTGTTCGCCGGCGTGCTCCCCGGTCTGTTCCTGATCGGCCTGCTCTCGGCGGTCGCGATCTTCGTCGCGGTCCGGAAGAAGCTGCCGCGCCAGAAGTTCGACCTCGGCGAGCTCGGACGGAGCTTCGTCGTCGCGATCCCCGAGCTGATGATCCCGTTCGGCGTCGTCGCCGCGCTCGGGCTCGGGGTCGGCAGCCTGTCGGAGGTCGCGGCGCTGACGGTGCTCTACGTGCTGATCATCGAGGTCGCGCTGTTCCGCACGATCACACCGAAGATCATGTGGAAGATCAGCTTCGAGGCGATGGCGATGATCGGTGCCATCTTCATGATCATCCTCGCGTCGACGGCACTCACCGACTTCATGGTCAACGCCGAGGTCCCGCGCAAGATGGTCGAGTGGACCACGGCGAACGTCGGCTCGAAGATCATGTTCCTGCTCGCCATCAACATCATCCTGTTGATCGTCGGCACGGTGATGGACATCTTCAGCGCCATCGTCGTCGTGGTGCCGCTGATCGCGCCGATCGCGCGGCAGTACGGCATCGACCCGTATCACCTCGGCGTGATCTTCCTGCTCAACCTCGAGGTCGGGTACCTGCATCCACCCGTGGGGCTGAATCTATTTTTGACGAGCGTGAAGTTCCAGCGACCAATCACCGAGGTGATGTGGGCGACGGTGCCGTTCTTGATCACGATGATCGTCGCGCTGTTCGTGATCACCTATGTCCCGGAACTGACCACCAAGAGCGTGCCGCCCGCGGAGAAGAAGGATCCGGTGAACAACCTCGTCCTGATCATGCGCGCCGGGCTCGAGGAGAGTCGCGTCGCGACCAAGGATCGAGAGCTGACGCTGGTCGACGCGACCGGCAACCAGCTCCGCGATGCCAAGAACAAACCGATCGTCCACAAGCTGGCGGATTGCCGCCTGCCGGTCCCCCAGGGCGACGGCAAGACCAAGCCTGCGAGCGATACGCAGGTCACGGCCTGCCAGAAGATCCACCTCGATGTCACCGAGTGTGCGATGGCGAAGACGCCCGAGCCGGAGACGATCGCGTGCCGCAACAAGGCGATCGCGAAGTGGACGGCGAACCGGTTCAAGGACAACCCCGAGGAAGCGGTGATCCTGATCAAGAGTGTCGCGCTCGTCGACGGCTCGGGCGAGCCGCTCGAGTTCGAGCGCGAGCAGATCGGCCCCGACGGCAACGCGGTACTCAACGCGCTCGGAGAGCCGGAGAAGGAATCGGTCAAGGTCGCCGACAAGGAAGGCAAGCCGATCACGAGGACGCTCGACTGGTGCGACAAGCTCCAGTTCCCGAGCGACGTCGGCAAGTGCAAGCAGCTATTCGTCGGCGCGTCGAACTGCAAGATCGATCTGCCGAACGCGGACGAGTGTGTCGCCGAGAAGTGCAAGGCGCCGGAGCCGGCGAAGCCGGAAGCACCAGGCTCGGGCTCGGGCTCCGGTTCGGCCGCAGGCTCTGGCTCTGCGGCAGGCTCCGGATCGCCCGCAGGTGCGGGGACCGGCATGAACGGCAGCGGCGGTAAGGACGCCCTGCCGGTCGACCCGGAAGCGTGTCGCAAGGCCGAGCGCTCGCCGTGCCTCGAGAAGGCGATCCAGGCGTGCATCGCCGAGGCGGTGAAGGACTGGGTCGAAGAGAATCAGGGCATCGCCTCCGCTCCCAAGCTCAAGTGATCCTCGCGCTGCTGCGGCTGCTGCGCCCCCACCAGTGGGTCAAGAACGTGTTCGTCGCGGCCGCCCTGGTGTTCTCGAAGCACCTCGAGGATCCGACGTACGCGCTGCGCACGGCGCTCGCGATCGCGGTGTTCTGTGCGCTGTCGGGTGCGGTCTACGCGTTCAACGATGTCCACGACGTCGAGGCCGATCGCTCCCACCCGACGAAGAAGCACCGCCCGGTCGCGTCGGGCAAGATCTCCGAGCGCGCCGCGCTCTCGGTCGCGATGCTGCTCGCGATCGGTGGTCTCGTCGGTGCCTTCCTCCTCGACTGGAGGCTCGGGCTGGTGGCGGCAGGTTATGCGGTCCAGAACATCGCCTACAGCATCCGGCTGAAGCACGTCGCGTTCCTCGATGTCGGGCTGATCACCAGCGGCTTCCTGCTGCGCGTGCTCGCCGGCGCGTTCGCGATCGACGTCCCCGCGTCCGAGTGGATCCTCGCGTGCACCGCCCTGCTCGCGCTGTTCCTCGGGCTCGGCAAGCGCGCCCACGAGCTCGCGTGGGCGGAGCGCAGTGGACAGGCCGCCACCACGCGCGCCGCCCTCGCCGGCTACAAGCTCGGGGTCGTCAAGGTGCTGCTCTACATCCTCGGCGTGCTCACCGTCGTCGCGTACGCCGCCTACACGCTGCTCGGTGCGCCCGGGGTGTTCGGCACGGATCGGTTGATCTTCTCGACCCCGTTCGTCGCGATCGGGCTCGTGCGCTACCTGTGGCTAGCGCTGTGGCGGCCACGGGATGAGAGCCCCACGGAGGCCATGCTGCGCGACCCGTTGTGCCTGATCGACTTCGCGGTGGCGACCGGCGTGATCCTGTATCTCATCTACGGGTAGCGTCGAGCCGCGCCTGGAACTCGGGGGCGACTGCCGGCCTGCTCGCGCAGCGCGGTCTCGATAATCTCGACGTGCGTGCGCTGGTCGTTCAGCACAAGGCTCGAAGTGGAACTATCGCTCGACAATCTGCTCGCTGTATAACGCGCCAGGCCATCATGACCGACGACGGGCTCGCGATCGCCAAACGTAAGTCCGACCACCTCGAGGTCGCAGCATCGGGGCGCGCCGACTTCACGCGCTCCACCCTGCTCGAGCACGTCCACCTGATCCACCAGGCACTCCCCGAGCTCGCGCTCGACGACATCGACCTCACGACGATGTTGGTCGGCAAACGTCCTCTGCGGGCACCCGTTATCGTCACCGGCATGACGGGCGGCACAGCAGAGGCCACCGCCGTCAACCGCGATCTGGCACGCGCCGCCCAGGCCGCCGGGGTGGCGTTCGGCGTCGGCTCGCAGCGCGCGATGGCCGAGCATCCCGAGCTCACAGCGAGCTACCAGGTGCGCGACGTCGCGCCCGATGTCGTGTTGCTCGGCAACGTCGGTGCGGTGCAAGCCCTCGCGATGGGGCCTGCGAAGTGCGGCGAGCTCGCGAAGGCGATCGGTGCCGACGCGCTGGCGATCCACTTGAACCCCGGCCAGGAGCTGATCCAGGAGCGCGGCGATCGCGACTTCCGCGGCGTCGTCGATGCGATCGCGAGGATCGTCGATGCGGCTGGGGTGCCTATCGTGGTCAAGGAGACCGGCTGCGGGCTTTCGATCCAGGCCGCGCGGGCGCTGATCCGCGCCGGCGTCACGACGGTCGACGTCGCGGGTGCCGGGGGGACGAGCTGGGTCGCCGTCGAAGCGGTGCGCGCCTCCGAAGGATCGAACGCGGCCTCGCTCGGCACCGAGCTGCGCGACTGGGGCTTGCCGACGGCAGTCTCGGTCGTCGCGTGCGTGCGGGCGGGGCTGACCACGATCGCGTCGGGTGGGATCCGCTCCGGGTACGACATCGCGCGAGCCCTCGCCCTCGGGGCCACCGCCGGCGGCATGGCTGCCCCGTTGCTCCGCGCGCAACGCGCTGGTGGCTACGAAGCGGCGCTGCAGGAGCTCGAGCGCATGATCGCCTCGATCCGATCGATCTGTCTGCTCGTCGGTTGTGCACGTGCGGTGGATCTCGCGCGTGCGCCGCGCCATCTTGGAGCGCCCTTGCGCGCGTTCCTCGACGACCTGGAGCTGTCATGACTGCGATTGGCTGGGGAAAGATCATCCTGCTCGGCGAGCACGCCGTGGTGTACGGCTACCCCGCGCTCGCGGCCGCGCTCGACCGCGGGGTCACGATGGATGCGGTGCCCACAACCAAGGGGGGCATGCGGCTCAACATCCCGGCGTGGAACGCCACGGTGAAGGCCGCCGACGACTCGCAGCTCGCGCGCTGCTTGTGCGCGGTCGCCGATGCGCTGTCGCTCGGCCGCCCCGAGCTGTCGCTCGTCGGTGATGCCCAGATCCCGCACGGTGCGGGGCTCGGCTCGTCGGCGGCGCTCGCCGTCGCGGTCGCGCGCGCGATGCTCGCGTGGCAGAAGAAGCCCGCCGATGCAGCCACGCTCGCGCACGCTGCAAACGCGAGCGAAACCATCGTGCACGGCAAGCCGAGCGGCGTCGATGTCGCGCTCGCGATCACGGGCGGGCTGGGCGTGTTTCGCCGCGCCTCGGGCCTGTCGTCGCTCAAGCGCGCCGACGGCACGGTTCCCTCGGTCCGTGTACTCGTCGGGCCGAGCGGCCAGCCGCGCTCGACGGGGACGATGGTGCAGAAGGTCGCGGCCGCCACCGGAGAGCGCCCCGCCGACAAGCGGCTCGCCGAACTCGGTGGCCTCTGCGATACAGGCACGGCCGCGCTGCTCGGCAACGACCTGGCCGCGCTCGGCGCCGCGATGAACCGTGCGCACGAGGTCCTCACCGATCTCGGCGTGTCGACCCCGCTGCTCGACGACCTGTGCCTGCACGCGCGCGCCCTCGGAGCGCATGGCGCGAAGCTGACGGGCGCCGGTGGTGGTGGGGCGGTGATCGCCGTGGCCCCACGCGACAAGGAGCAGGAGATCCTCGCGGCCTGGAAGGCCATGGACGTGACGGGCTTTGTCGCGGTGGTGGGCGCACGCAGTTAGCCGCGGTGAGTTCACCGCGGGTCTCGAAGCCCGCCTGTCGTCGGTTCGCGCTATCGTCAGCCGCATGGCCCTGCCCGCCGTCACTGCACGCGCCTGCGCGAACATCGCGCTCGTCAAGTACTGGGGCAAGCGCGACGCCGCGCTCAACCTGTCGGCCGCCGGCAGCCTGTCGCTGACGCTCGACGCGCTGACCACCGAAACCACCGTCGCGTTCGACGAGGCGCTCACCGCGGATCAGCTGATCCTCGACGGCGTGCCGGCGAAGCCCGAGGACGTGGAGCGCGTCTCGCAGTTCCTCGATCTGGTGCGCGCCGAGTCCGGCCTGCCGATCAATGCGAGGGTGACGAGCCGCAACGACTTCCCGACCGCCTCCGGCCTCGCCTCCTCCGCGTCGGGCTTCGCCGCCCTCGCCCTCGCGGCGTCACGCGCCGCCGGGCTCCAGCTCGAGCCGCACGCGCTGTCGATCCTCGCGCGTCGCGGCTCCGGCTCCGCCTCGCGCTCGGTGTTCGGCGGCTTCGTCAAGATGTACACGGGCTCGCGCACCGAGGACGGCTACGCCGAGCCGGTCACCCAGGTCGCGCCCGGCTTCCTCGATCAGCTCCGCATGGTGGTCGCGGTCGTCGGTGGTGGCGTTCCGAAGACGCACGGCTCGCGCGACGCGATGGATCACACCGCCGCGACGTCGCCGATGTATCGCGCGTGGCTCGACCTGGTGCCCAAGGATCTCGAGCGCGCCGAAGCCGCGATCGCGAAGGGCGACCTCGAGGCCCTCGGCACGCTCGCCGAGGCCAACGCGATGGCGATGCACGCCTCGGCCCTCGCCGCGCGTCCCGCGATCGTCTACTGGCACCCCGCCACGCTCGGCATCCTCGCCGAGATCCGCGGGCTCCGCTCGTCGGGCCAGCCCGCGTGGGCGACGATGGATGCCGGGCCGCACGTCAAGGTGCTGACCACGGCCGCTGCCGCCGAGCTCGTCCAGCAGGCGCTGGTCGACAACGCCGGCGTCACGGCGGTCTCGATCAGTGGCGTCGGCGGCCCCGCCGAGGTGATCGACGCGACAAAAGTAGTCTCGCTCGCGTGACCCTCCACGCCCTCTCCACACGATCTGCATCTCGCGCGTGTTGGATCGGCATCGGATGTGTGCGCTCCCAAGGCTCGTCGTGATCGCCACCGCACCTGGAAAATTGATCCTGACCGGGGAATACGCCGTGCTCGACGGTGCGCCCGCGCTGGTGATCGCCGTCGACCGGCGCGTGATCGCCATTCGCACGTCCACCAGGTGTAGCTCGCCGTTCCTGCTCGCCGTCGCACACGAGCTCGCGCAGCGCTATGGCGCCGACGCTCCGGGTACACACGCCGCGCTCGAGATCGCGGTCGACAGCTCCCCGTTCTACGCCGCCTCGGATCGCACCCAGAAGCTCGGGCTCGGCTCGAGTGCGGCGGTCACCGTCGCCGCCGCGGCGCTCGCCCTCGCCGCACAGCACGACACGCTCGATCGCGACGAGGTGCTCGCGATCGCGCTCGCGGCCCATGCGAACGCGCAGGGCACCAAGGGCGCACGTGGCTCGGGTGCGGACATCGCCGCCGCGGTCTACGGCGGCACGATCGTCTACTCGATGCCAAGCCGCGGGCGGGTGATGCCCCCGCAGCTCGAGACCGAGATGCGGTTGATCCACGAGACCACGCCGGAGCAACTCGCAGAGCGGGTCGCAGCGGAGACCGCCGGCGATCGGGTCCGCAGCTCGGACGCTGCGGTCCGCAACCCGGACGAGGTGGACCAACCGTTGCCAGGTGTCGTGGGACACCGCTGGCCGAGCGGGGTCGTGTTGATCCCGTTCTTCACCGGCGTGTCGGCGGACACCGCGACGCTGGTCTCGCAGATCGCGTCCGCACGCGGAGCGGATCCGGTCCCGGTCGACGCCGCTCTTGCCGCGATCGCCCAGGCGTCGCGCGCCGCCTGCGCCTCGCTCGCCGGCCCACCCGATCTGGCAGCTGCCGCCCTGATCGCGGCACTTTGCCTGGCCGCTGCGGCCACCGACCAGCTGGCGATCGCCGCGGGCGTCCCCCTCGTGCCACCCTGCGTGACGGCCGCACGCTCGTCGCTGCGCGCACTTGGAGGCACGGCGAAGACCACCGGGGCCGGCGGTGGCGATGTCGCGATCGCCGTGATTCCCGCGTCGGCAGACGTAACTACGGCGACCCGTGCGCTCATCAAAGCCGGGTGCCAGCCGTTGCAACTGACCCTCGACGACCGCGGCGTGGACACCCGTCCGGTGGCGCAGTAGAACCGCGAAGTCCCATGTCCTCCCGGTTTCCAGGCTTCTACAAGGCGTCGATCGCGGAGCGGCGCGCGCTGCTGGCGATGACGCTTGGAGTGCCGGTGGAGGCGTTCGCTGCGGTCGATCCCGCCGCGCTCGGCCTCGCGGTGGCGGATGGGATGATCGAAAACGTGATCGGCACGTTCGCGCTGCCGTTCGCGGTGGCGGTCAACTTCACGGTCGATGATCGCGACGTGGTGATCCCGATGGCGGTCGAGGAGCCCTCGATCGTGGCGGCGGCCTCGAATGCGGCGCGCCTCTGCCGGCCGTCGGGGTTCGTCACCAAGGTGTCGGCGCCGGTGATGATCGGGCAGATCCAGATCACGCACGTCGCCGATGTCGACGCCGGCGTTGCTCGGGTGATGGCGGCCGCTGGCGACCTCGTCGAGACCGCGCGCACGATGATGCCGCGGATGTCCGAGCGCGGCGGTGGCCCGCAAGCGCTCGATGTTCGCAAGCTCGCGACCAGTGGTCCCGACGGAGGCGTGCTCGTCGCGCACCTCCACGTCGACTGTCGCGATGCGATGGGCGCGAACCTCGTCAACACGTTATGCGAGGCGCTCGCGGACCGCGTCGCCGCGCTCGCAGGTGGCCGCCCGGGGCTGCGGATCCTGTCGAACCTCACGGATGGCCGGATGGTCACCGCGCGGTGCTCGATCCCACACGCGCAGCTCGGTGGTTCGGATCCGAGCGCGAGTCATCCCGGCGTCAGCGAGATCGAAGGCGCCGATGTCGCCGCGGCGGTCGCTGCGGCCTCGCGGTTCGCGGAGCTCGATCCGTACCGCGCGACGACGCACAACAAGGGCATCATGAACGGCATCGATGCCGTGCTCGTCGCGACCGGCCAGGACTGGCGCGCGGTCGAAGCCGGTGCTCACGCGTACGCGTGCAAGCAGGGCACGTATCGCCCGCTCGCGGTGTGGCGCGACGAGGGTGGCGCGCTCGTCGGGGAGCTGGTGATGCCACTCGCCGTCGGGACCGTCGGTGGCGCCCTGCTGTCGCACCCGAGCGCTCGGCTCGCACTCGCCCTAGCCAAGATCGAGCACGCCGACCGGCTAACCTCGCTTGCCGCTGCCGCGGGCCTCGCCACCAACCTCGCCGCGCTGCGCGCGCTCGCCACAGAGGGCATCCAGAAGGGGCACATGGCCCTGCATGCCCGGAAGCTCGCCCGCATGGTAAAGGAGACCCCGTGATCCATCGCCTCGGAGTCGCTCGCAGCCCAGCCCTCGCCGTGCCCCTGCCGCCGTCGCTGGAGCTCGAGGCCTGCTACCGCTACTGCGAGACGCTCTGCCGCTCGCGCCACCACAACTACCCGGTGGCGTCGATGTTCGCGCGCAGCGAGATCCGCAAGCACATCTTCGCGCTGTTCGCGTTCGCGCGCGTGGCCGATGACTTCGCGGACGAGGCAGCGTACGAGGGCCGCCGCGCCCGCGAGCTCGATCGCTGGGAGGAGCAGCTCCACCACGCGTACCGCGGTCGCGCCGAGCACCCGGTGTTTGTCGCGCTCGCCGACACGGTGAACAAGTTCGCGCTGCCGATCACCGAGTTCTCCGAGCTGATGTCCGGGTTCCGGACCGATCTCGAGCGCCTCCGCTACTCCACCTTCGACGAGCTGCGTAGCTATACGCGCCAGGCCGCCGAGCCGATCGGCCGCTTGCTGCTCTACATCGGCGGCTATCGCGCCCCCGAGCTCCACGCCTACGCCGAGGACCTCGGCAGTGCGCTCGCCGTCGCGCGCCTGATCCAGGACGTGCCAAGCGATTGGCAGCGCGGTCGCGTCTACGTGCCCGCCGAGGATCTTCGCCACTTCGGGGTCACCGAGGGGGATATCGAGCATCGCCGCGTGACGCCGCAGATCGGTGCGCTGGTTCGCTACGAAGTGGCACGTACGCGAGCGTTGTTCGAGCGTGCGCGTCCGCTCGTCGATCTCGTCGGTGCGGATCTCGCCGTCGAGCTCGCCCTGACGTGGCACGGCGGCATGAGGATCCTCGACAAGATCGAAGCTGTCGGCGAGCGTCTGTTCGCCGAACGCCCGTCCCTCGGCAATCGCGACAAGGCCCTCGTGCTGACGCGTGCGATCAAGTGGCGCGGCGAGACGCTACCGCCGCGCACGCTGCACCTGCTGTCCCGCGTGCTCGACAAGACCTAAGCAGCAGCGGCGATCTGGTCGACCACGTCTGCGTGGTGCGCGCTGACCGCCACTTTGTGCAGGCACACCGGCATGCCGACGAACGCGAGCCCGACCTTGTAGTCGTCGCCGTCATCCTTCAGCCAGACGCCCTTCGCGCGGAAGCGATACGACATCTCGCCGATGTCGATCACCAGCTCGATCAGCTCGTTGCGCGCGATGTAGGGCGCGTTGCGGACCACCATGCCACCGAGGCCGAGCTCGACGATGTCGATCCGATCGTGAATTCGATCACCACGCATCACGCCGACCATGCGAACCGCCTCGCGGCGGAACTTGCGGCCGGCGTGCTTCTGCTTGTCGTGGGGCGCGGGCTCGAACCGAGACTCGAGCGTGGACACGAGCTCGATCTCGTCCCACTCGAGGCCAACGCCCAACTCGCACTTCCCGATCAGGGTGCGGTATTGGAAGACGTTCTCGAGCATGACTGGGTATCAAGCATCGGCCGTGCCACGGGAAGGAGCAGATCGCGCAGGTGCAACCGGGCGAAACTGCGCGGGGTCAAAACTCCTCGGTAGCCCCACTTGCCGGGTGACTCGTCACCAGCCGGTGCCCGTTCACGCCAACGCCCGGGAGTGTTGCCTACGAGACACGAAAGCCAGGTATCCGGCGGTAACGAGGCACAGCCAGGAGTGCCGTTCTGTCGTACGGGGTGAGATCCCCTCGCTGTGCAACTAGTGACTGTCCCGTCCGCTGGGTGCACAACATCCGTCGTGCAAAGGGGGGCTGTCTGATGGACCTGTTCTCGCGTTCTGCCGCCAAGCGTCAGATCGGCCAGCCGTTGGCCGAGCGGATGCGGCCGCGCTGCTTGGAGGAGATCGTCGGCCAGAGTCACCTCGTCGGTCCCGGCAGGATCCTGTCGGACCTCGGTCCTGGGCGGACGTTGCCGTCTTTGATCCTGTGGGGACCACCCGGCAGCGGCAAGACCACGCTCGCACGCCTGCTCGGCGAGATCCTGCGCGCCGAGCTCGTGCAGCTGTCGGCGGTCGACGCGGGTGTCAAAGATGTGCGCGAAGCCGTCGCGAAGGCCGCGGAGCGCCGCGATCAGTTCTCCGCGCGCACGCTGCTGTTCATCGACGAGATCCACCGCTTCAGCAAGACACAACAGGATGCGCTGCTCCCGCATGTCGAGGCCGGCACGGTGACGTTGATCGGGGCCTCCACCGAGAACCCGAGCTTCGGGGTCGTCGCCGCGCTGCTGTCGCGCTGCCGGGTCGTCCGGCTCGAAGCGCTATCCCCCGAGCAGCTCGGCTCCCTCGCGGAGCGGGCGCTCGCGGATGGCGAACGCGGTCTCGGCTTGCTCGATGTTCGGTTGGACGCCGAGACCCGCGCGCAGCTCGTCGATGCCGCGATGGGCGATGCGCGCCGCATGTACTCGGTGCTCGAGGTGGCCGCCGATCTCGCGCGCCGGGGTGCCGGCGACATCCCGGCCGCGCCGATCACGGCGCACCACGTTGCCGAAGCCGCACAGGGCAAGAGCTTGCTCTACGACAAGGCGGGCGACGAGCACTACGGCGTGATCTCGGTGTTCATCAAGAGCATGCGCGGCTCGGACGCCGATGCCGCGGTGTACTGGATGACGCGGATGATCGAGGCCGGCGAAGATCCGCGCTTCGTGCTTCGTCGCCTGGTGATCTTCGCGAGCGAGGACATCGGCAACGCGGATCCGCAGGCGCTCGTGGTCGCGGTGTCGGCGCTGCAGGCGTTCGAGCTCGTCGGACTCCCCGAGGGCGTGCTGCCGCTGACCCAGGCCGTGACCTATCTCGCGCTCGCACCGAAATCGAACCGCGCGCTCACCGCGTACGCCGCGGCGCGCAAGCTGGTCCGCGACAAGGGCTCCTTGCCAGTGCCGGCTCGCTATCGCCCGGGATCGAAAGCCGGCGACGCGCTCGGCCACGGTCAGGGATACAAGTACCCGCACGACTTCGAGGGCCACTACGTCGTCGAGGACTACCTGCCCGACGCGCTCGTTGGCGAGCGGATCTACGAACCCGCGGAGTCCGGGTTCGAGCGCGAGCTCGCGGAACGCCGTGCCGCGCTCGATGCGCAGCGCGCGCGATCAGACAAGAAATAACCGTGCTCGTG
>JANNBP010000499.1:0-52704 GCA_031385555.1 Deltaproteobacteria bacterium
AGTTCGCCACCAAGGTCGATGAGTTCCGGTGAGCCAGCCACGGGTTCGCAGGAGATCAAGATGGGCTTCCTCAAGCTATTCGTATTGGCTTCGGTCCTTGTGGGCTGCATGGAGGCAGCTCCACAGCCCGATCTCGAGACCGTGACCGCCGAGGGCAAGACGACGGGTAGTACGACGCCTCCACCTGGTCCGACGTGTCCGACGACCACCGACTACATGTCGGACCCCTCGAACTGTGGAACGTGCGGCACCGTCTGTGGGAGTGGCCTTTGTTATTCGGGGGTCTGCGCCGACGCAACCGCAGGTCACGTGTTCGTGATCGGTCACGGGTATGCGACTTCGAACGCGGCGCTCGACAAGATTCTCGGCAACGCCGTGTTCTCCAGCGATCGCAGCACGGTGCGCGTGCTCGCGTACATCGGACAGACCCCGGCCTCGTTGGTGACTGGAACCAACGCAGCAATGGCTCGCGCCGCGACCGCACGTGGTCGCACGATCACGCGCACCACCATCACCGGCTCGGCGGACGTCGCGGTGAACTTGCCGAACAACGACGTCTTCGTGATCTACGCGCAGACGCTCGCGACCAGTGACTACCTTGCTGCGCTCGGCAACGAGTGGGCGTACCGGATGGATAGCTTCGCGCGCCGGGGCGGCATCATCGTCGTCCTCGATGCGCCGAGCGCCAACAGCGGCACGCCCCAGGTGCTTGTCCAATCAGGCTTGCTGGCGCTCGGGGGACGTGCTGCGACGAGCGCAGTCGGCTATGTCGCTGTCGCCGAGGACATGGCCGCTACGCGGCTACCCCTCATGTTCGCGCTTGCCAATGGCGTGGGCTGGACGACAAGTACCTGGACCGATGTCGCGACAAGTGACACGGGTCAGGCGGTGGTCGTCCATCGCGCGATCTATTAGTCAAAGTAGTAGTGGACACCGGCACCGCCGGTGACACCACCACCCGCCGTACCGTCGGCGACCGTGCCGCCACCCAGCGCGATCCCGTCGGCGTCGACCAACCCGATGATGATGCCCGCGTTGAAAGACAACGCGACGTTCGACGCGAGGAAGACTCGAATCTGGAAGCTCGGCTCTAGAAACATGAACGTGTCGCGCTCGTCGTTCGTCGGGCCTTGGCCATCGACGCTCAAGAGACCGAGCGTGCCGCCGATCCCGAAGTCGGACATCGCCGTCGATCCGATGTGATAGAAGAATCGACCACCGAGGGTGTAGTTGGTGTTGTTCGCGCCGTTGCCGTCGGAGAAGCCGAGGAAGCCACCGACGTGGAACTTGCCCGCGTCATAGTTGCCCGAGACGCCTCCCGTCGCGCCATTTAGCGCGAACTCTGCCCCGATACCGACGGTGCCCTCGGTGCCTCCGGCGGAGGCAGAACCCGTTGCGACCAGACCCAGCGCGGCTGTGAGCATGAGCGTCTTGTTCATGCGCGGATGCTCGCTCCGTCCCGCCCGCGGCGCAAGTTGCTCGCCTCGTGTAACCTCGAGGAGTGCTCTCACCCGAGCTCGACCTCGCCGGTCTCGACGCGCGCCACTGGAAGAACTGGTGGCAGCTGCTGGTCCCGCCGCGCGTGATGCTGCAGCCGGCGTGGGCACTCGCGATCCTGGACGGCGGCAAGCCGATCAAGATCGTCGTGACCGGCAAGGGCAACGTCGATCCGTCGATCGAGTTTTCCGTCGGCGATCTCGCAGGCGTCGCGAAGCGGCTCGGCGTCGCCGCGGTGATCGCGATCGAGCGGTCCGCGATGACCGAGCTCGCCCGCGACATCGAGTCCGCGCTGCGCCTCGAGCAGGATCTCGTCGAGCAAGGGCTCGTCGCGCTGCGCGCCCTCAAGCGGCACGCCGGCAAAGGCATCTGGACGGAGCCGCCGCTGCTCGAGGTGTTGCCGTCGCCGTCGTACGAGCCGCTGCAGCGCACGTTCGATCTCCTGATCCCCGACCGGACGGCGTTGGTCGCGTACGTGCTCGAGGACGATCGCAGCAAGATTCACTCGTCGATCATCGCGGTCAAGGAGGACGGCGACATCGTCCGCGCGTCGACGCATCGCGCGATCGCCGATCTCGTTCCCGAGGCGTCGTTCGCGCGCGACTGGCAGAAGACGACGAAGCGTGTGCTGTCGGCCGTCGAGGAGCGCTTCGCGAAGCCGTCGGTGGCGCTGTTCCTCGAGCGTGCCACCCTGATCAAGATCCTGACCGGACCGAGCGATCAACTGCCGCGCGAGTACAACGCGAAGACGGTGATCATCGATCCGATCCCGACCTGGCTGCTCGGTCTTCTCGGAGGTGCCACCGTCGCCGCGATGGCGGGCCGTGCGGCCACGGCGCTCGCCGGCATGTTGCCGCAACGCACGCGCGACGCGGCGGCGAACATCGCGACCCGCGCACGCGACGCGATCAACCCGTTCGCGCTCCTCGGCTTCGACCCGATCGAGCTGTGGTCACGGATCCAGCACTTCTACCGTG
The DNA here is from genome assembly GCA_031385555.1 of Deltaproteobacteria bacterium. Taxonomy (GTDB): domain Bacteria; phylum Myxococcota_A; class Polyangia; order Haliangiales; family Haliangiaceae; genus JABFXX01. Next base: position 2,475 of record JANNBP010000499.1, read on the forward strand.
CCTGAGCCCGGCATCGCGCTTGCTCTTACCTGAGCGCATGACCACCGCATCTCTCGAGACCTGGGCTCTGACCTCGGAGGAGGCAGACTTCTTCTGCGCTGGAGACGAGCTCGAAGCCGTGCAAGCCATCGACACTCTTGTCGATCTCGACGAGGGTTGCGACCGTCCGAGTCTCTGGCAACGCCTATTTTACAAGACCGAGCGCTAACGCCCCAGGCGCTCGCGTGCGAGGCCGACATACCGCGCGTCGGCATCGCCCGCGATCCAGCGTCGGCCGAGCCGAGCCGCGACCACGGCCGTCGTGCCCGAACCCACGAACGGATCGACGACGAGCTGCCCTGCGGCGCTGGACGCCAGGATCAGCTTCTCGATCAACTCCTCGGGCTTCTGCGTCGGGTGCTCCGACTTCTCCACCATACCGTTGCAGATCACCGGGATCTCGAAGACGTCGCGCGGCTTCGCTCCGAGCGGGTTCGGCACCCACGCGTCGCGCCGCTTGGTGCCTCGGCCGTACTGCGAGTTCTCCGCTTGCACGCGCGCCGGATACTTCGTGGTGTGCCCGTTGTAGGGGATGCGCACGGCATCGACGTCGAGCCGGGAGCGCTCACCACGCAGATGGAGGATCGACTCGTGCGACCGGCCCCAGTCGGAGCCGAGGTTCGCCTTGTTCTTGTAGTACCAGACGAGCCAGCGACAGCTCGCGAACCGCTTCGCGCTGCGCACCTTGATCTCCGCGAGGATCTCGGAGAACCCGCAGACGTACGCCGAGCCATGCGGGGCGAGCACGCGTGCGACCTCGGCGAGCCACTGATCGCACCACACCACGTAGTGCTCGAGCGACTCGAACTCGTCCCACGCGGCCTTCGCGATCGCGTAGGGAGGATCCGTGACGACGAGGTCGACGGACGCATCGGCAAGCGTACCGAGCAGCTCGAGCACGTCGCAGCGCCACAGCTCGCCCTGTTCGGTCTGCAGCGCGCGCTTCGCAGCGGTGCCCGCGAGGTCGCGAGGCACCGCGAGCTCGCGTTCCTTGCGTAGCGGTCGCTTGGGCACGAGGGCGAATCTAACCCGAGCGTGCGTACTTGTTCACGCACACGCCATGTCAGCCCAAAGGATCGCGTCTGGCGTGACGCCTGCTCTCAGCGCGGCTTCTTGCCGAGCAGGCGCTGCCACAACGTAGGACGTTGGTAGCCCTCGTCGAGATCCGCAAAGGTCTCGAGCGGCTCGGTCGTCTCCATCCTCGAATCATCGCGGAAGAAGGCTTCCTCCACGACGGAGAACGACCGAGCGGACTCGCGAGATGCCTTCATGCCCATCCGTCGAGCAAGCTGGATGCCGGATCGGTCTCTACGAAGACCGCAACTTGGACACCCCTGGCAGCTCGCCTAGCCGGCGGGCTTACTTGACGCCGGTCGGACGGGCAGCGGGACCGCCCTTCGAATCCGACGGGATCGTGTCGAGCGTCGGCTCCACGTGCATCTCCTTGAGGAGATGATCGGCGCCGTCGACCGCGTCGAGCGTCCACAGCATGTAGCGCGCGTCGACGTGGATCGTGCGCGTGGTCTCGCCGTTGAACACGACGTCCGACGACACCCCTTCGAGGGTGCCGTCGAACGCGAGCCCGACGAGCTCGCCCTTGTCGTTCATCGTCGGCGATCCGGAGTTACCGCCCGTGATGTCGACGTCGGTGAGGAAGTCGGCCGGGAGCTCGCCCTTGAGCGACGGGTCGGCGTACTTGCCGAACTTCTTCGCCTTGATCGCGTCGAGCACGTTGCGCTTCATGTCGAACGGTTCCTTGCCGGTGTTCTTCGCCGGGATCTGCGACGCCACGGTGAACGGCGAGTCCGCCGGGTCGGTCGACATCGGCTTGAACGAGCGCACGGTGCCGTAGGTGACGCGGAGCGACGAGTTCGCATCCGGCGACAGCTGGCCATTCATCACCTCGCGCATCGCCAGCGCGTACGACGGCGTGACGAGCATGAGCTCGCCGGCCTTCGCATCCTGACGCTTCTCCTCGGCCTTGTAGGAGGGCCAGATCCGCAGCGCCGCCTTGATGAACGGGTCCTTCGACGCCTTCAGCTTGGCGGCGTTGCCGCTCTGCAGCAGCTCGACGCGCAGCTTCTCGTCCTCGATCAGCTGGCTGCCGTACCAGCCCTCGATCGTCTTGTCGATCAGCGCGGCGTCGATCGCCTGGCCCTTCTTCGTATCGAGCAACAGCGCGAGCCACGGGCGCTCGGCCTCGGGCAGCTGGGCCGCGCGGGTGAGGGCGAGGCGGAACCCGGCGCGGTCGAGCGTCCGATCGTATTGCTTCTTGAACTGCTTCGCGCCCGCGATGGCGCGCGTCATGTCGCGATCCTGATAGCCCGGCTTGCGATCGGCGTCCTTCTTGACGCGTTCCTCAGACCAGCGAGTCAGCGACAGCGCGGTGGTCAGGAGGCGCGAGCCGCTGAACGCGGTCCGGCGATCGTAGTCGACGCGCGCGGTGCGGTTGTCGTCGGCGATCATCACCTCGAGCTTCTCGATCGCGGCCTTGTGGAGCTCGTTGCCCGGCTTGGCCGCCCACTCCTTGACCTGCTTGTCGAGCGCGTCCTTGCGCTGGAGCAAGTCTCCCTTGGTGAGGCCCTTGAGCGTGCCCTCGAACTTCTCGAGGCCGTTCTGCACGCCCTGCTTCATCACGGTGGCCTTGATCTTGGTCTCGCCGTCGTCCTTGATGTGGGCCTCGGCGATCGCGTAGCGCTCCTTCAGGTGAGCGATCAGGTACGGCAGGAACCACTCGACGTCGTGGCGAACCTCCGACGCGGTGTCGGTGCGGCTCGTCGTGCCGGGATAGCCGGCGACCATCACGAAGTCGCCCTGCTTGAGTCCGGTGGTCGCGATCTTGAGGACGTGTTTCGGGTGGAACGGGACGTTGTCCTTCGCGTACTCCGCCGGCTTGCCATCCTTGCCGACGTACGCGCGATAGAACGAGAAGTCACCGGTGTGGCGCGGCCACGCCCAGTTGTCGATCTCGCCGCCGAAGTTACCGATCGAGCGGTGCGGTGCGTAGACGACGCGGACGTCCTTGATGTCGAGGTTCTCGGTGATGATGTACTGGCCGCCGCGGAAGTAGCTCTTGAGATCGCAGCGCAGCCACGGGCGATCCTTCTCGCACTGCGCGAGGAGCTGCTTGTAGCGCTTCTCCGACTCGTCCTTGCGAGCGATCGGGTCCTTGATCTTGTCGAGGCCGTCACGCATCTCGCTGGTGACATCGCGGAAGGCCTGCGCGACGTAGACGTGCTGCGTCGGGCCGGCCGGGCGCTCGTCGGCGCGGGTCTTCGCGAGAAACCCGTTCTCGACGATGTTGTCGTCGGCGGTCGAGCCGTTCTGCAGCGCACCCTGCACGCAGTGGTGGTTGGTGACGATCAGGCCGTCCTCCGACACGAACGAGGCAGTGCAGCCACCGAGCGAGATCACGGCGGCGAGGGGTGCGCTCAGCGGATCGGCCAGCGTCTTGGCCTCGAGCGCGACGCCCATCTTCGTGAAGTTCTCGACGTGGCCGGGCAGCGTCATCTGCTGCGGCATCCACATGCCACCCGGGTTCGAGAAGGCGAGTCGCGCGGCGAGCTTCGGGTCGTTCTTCGCGGTGGTGCCTGCAACACCCGTGGTGCTGTTCAGGCCGGTGGTGTCGTGGGTGCTGCCGAGCGTGCCACCCGTGACGGCGGTGTTCGACGAGCTCCCGCTACACGCGGCGAGCAGGCCGAGGAGGACAGAGCGGAATTGCATGGGCACGCCATACCAGAAAACCCGTGCATTTCACGAACGTCATGTGATCACAGGGGTTGCGGCGAGGGCTTCGCGGGACAGGCGTGACGGCTGCGACACGCATATAAGGGTGACTGACGGGGATTCGGAGAAACGAATGATCGGCACTACGATCAAGGACTTCAAGCTCGTCAAGCGCCTGGGCAGGTGGCTGGGGTGAGGTCTGGGTCGCAGAGCAGCCACGGTTCGCGATCAAATTGCCCCACATCCTGGGCTCCGTCGCACGCGGCGCCATCCGCACGCCGCCGACCCAACAGCCAACCCGATCCCCGCCGATCCGGAGGCCGAGGCCGCCCTCCGAGCGAGCGCCACCCAGCCCGCTCGATCAATCGCTACTCGTCGAACGAGAAGCTGGCGAAGAAGTTCGCGACCTCTTCGGTCGGCACGATCTTGCGCTGCTCCTCGGCGATATCGAGCACCTCGAGCAAGTCATCGGGGATCTCGAGGAGAAAGCGCGACGGCGTCCGCGGGACCGAGCGACCACGCGCGACTCGCGTGCACGCGCGGGTCAGGAACAGCTTGCGCTGCGCGCGGGTGATGCCGACGTAGCACAGCCGGCGCTCCTCGCTGATGTCGGTCGCGTGATCGGGATCGACCGAGCCGTCCGCCTTCGCGATGATGTCCGCGGCCTGCGGTTGCAGCGTCCGGATGTGCGGAAGCAGCTCCTCCTCGAGCCCGATCAGGAAGCAGACGGGAAACTCGAGCCCCTTCGAACCATGCAGCGTGGCGAGCACGACGCGATCGGTGCCCTGATCCTTGTCCTCGTCCTGCGACTCGAGCGACAGCATGCGCAGATACTCGGCGAGCGAGGCCTTGTACGCATTGCCGTCGGCGCCGACGTTCGCCGGGTTCGCCTTGTACTTCTCGGTCCACCGGGTGAGCGAGTTGAACAAGCCCTCGACGTTGTCGATCCGGCGCTGCGCGGCCGTCGTCGAACCCGACGCCTCGCGGAGGTCGTCGTAGAGCCGGATGTCCTCGATCAGCGTGCGCGTCGCGGTGACCACGTCGCCCGTGTCGGTGATCGTCGCCGCGAGCTCGGAGACCACGTGGACGAGCTCGATCACGCCGTTCTTCGTCGCCCCGCGCAGCTCGCTGTCGACCTGCGTCACCACGCCTTCGTCGTCGATCAACACGCGCGTATCGCCCATACCCGGCAGCGTGGCCGTGCCGCTGATCGCACCGCGCAGCGCATCCCACAGCGTCGCGTGCTTGGCCTGCGCGGCGAGCACCAGCTTGTCGACGCTCGTCGCGCCTATCCCCCGCGCGGGATAGTTGATGATCCGGCGCAGCGCGAGCTCGTCGCGAACGTTGAGCGCGACGCGCAGGTACGCGATCACGTCCTTGACCTCCTTGCGCTCGAAGAACTGCTGGCCGCCGTACATCACGTACGGGATCGCGGCCTGGCGCAGCTCGTCCTCGAGGATCTTGGACTGGATGTTCGAGCGATAGAGCACCGCGACGTCCTGCCAGCGATGGCCGTCCTTCTTGAGCTCGTGGATCTGCGCCGCGATCCACTTCGCTTCGTCCTCGGGCGTCGCCGCGACGGCGTGGACGATCGGCGCGCCCGCCGCCATCTGCGACCACAGCACCTTGCCGTGGCGCTGCTTGTTGTTCGCGATCACCGTGTTCGCGGCGGTCAGGATGTTCGTCGTCGAGCGGTAGTTCTGCTCGAGCTTGACGATCTTCGCACCGGGAAACAGCTCGCCGAACTTCAGGATGTTCGTCGGGTCGGCGCCGCGCCACGAGTAGATCGATTGGTCGTCATCGCCGACGACGCACAGGTTCTGGTGATCGAGGACCAGCTGCTTGACGAGCTCGAGCTGCGCCTTGTTGGTGTCCTGGAACTCGTCGACCATGACGTAGCGATAGCGCTCCGCCCACCGCCTCCCGACCTCGAGATCGCGCTTGAACAGGCGGACCGGCTCGACGATCAGATCGTCGAAGTCGAACGCCGCGCACGATCGCAGCATCTCCTGATACTTCGGATAGACCTGCTGCGTGATCCGGTCGTACTCGTCGGCGGGATTACCCTCGTACTCCTCGGGCGCGATGAACGCGTTCTTCGCGAGCGAGATCCGGGTCAGCACGGACTTGACGTCGAACCGGCGCTCGCCGTCCTTGCCGTACTCCTTGATGTGCCGGAGCGCCTCGCGCACCGAGCCGGTCTGATCGGACTGATCGTAGACGGTGAAGCCGCGCGGCAACCCGAGGGCCTTGCGCTCGGAGCGCAGGATCTGGAGCCCGAGCGCGTGGAACGTGCCGATCGTCAGCTTGTGCGCCGTGGTCTTGCTCTGCAGCAAGTGGGCGACGCGCTCGCGCATCTCCTCGGCGGCCTTGTTGGTGAACGTCACGGCGCAGATCGCCTGCGGCGGGATGCCCTGCGCGAGCAGGTGGGCGATCCGGAACGTGATCACGCGGGTCTTCCCCGAGCCGGCACCCGCTAGCACGAGGATCGGACCGCTGCCGTGACTCGCCGCCTCCCGTTGTGGCGCGTTTAGTTTGTTCAGGTCGACCACGGGAGGGAGAGGACGCTACGCAGTTTTAGTCACTCCCGCTACGATGATGACGCGTGAACCGCTACGCCCAGCTGGTCGACGATCTGCGCGCCGAGATCCCGGGATTCCGGATCGTGCGCAAAGATCAATCCGCGCTTCATCGCGCGATCCACAAGTTCCTCGTCGTCGTCACGTTCGGGAAGATGACGAGCTACCTCGACTCGTATCAGACGACGATCGGCAAGACGGTCTACGTCACCGCCGATTGGGATCAGACCGATCCCGATTCGCGCTACTGCACGCTCCGCCACGAGGCGATCCACCTCCGGCAGTTCCGCCGGTTCACGCTGCCCGGGATGGCGCTGCTCTACGTGTTTGTCCCGCTGCCCCTCGGGCTCGCGTGGTGCCGCGCGTACTTCGAGAAGGAGGCCTACGCCGAGAGCATCCGGGCGGCCTCCGAGGTGTATGGGCGTCACTACCCCAGGAGCACCTCCTATCGCGCTCATATCATCGAGCAATTCGTGGGGCCGTCCTACGGCTGGATGTGGCCGTTTCGGCGGTCGATGGAGCGCTGGTATGACCGGGTGCTGGCCACCGTCGACGCCAACCGATAAGGTAGGGTTGGAGCTGATTTGCGAGATCCGATCGTAGGTATCGATCTGGGGACGTCGAACTCGGTCGTCGCGCATGCGGACGAGGGCGGTGTCATCAAGGTCCTGCCCGATGACGGGGGCTACAAGATCCACCCGTCGGTGGTGTCGTTCCACCCGAACGGCGGTGTCGTCGTCGGGGCCGGCGCGAAGCAGCGCAAGGTGATCGACCCGGCGAACACGATCTACTCGGTCAAGCGCCTGATCGGCCGCGCCTACGACTCGCCCGAGGTCGACATCCTCAAGCAGCGCGTCCCGTACCAGATCAAGTCCGGCAAGGACAAGCTGCCGCAGATCTCGACCCGCGGCGGTGACTTCGCCCCGCCGGAGATCAGCGCGATCGTCCTCGACCACATGAAGAACATCGCCACCGCGCGCCTCGGCGTGCCGGTGCAGCGCGCGGTGGTCACCGTGCCGGCGAGCTTCAACGATGCGCAGCGCTCGGCGACCGCGACCGCGGGTGAGATCGCCGGGCTCACGGTCGTGCGCGTGCTCAACGAACCGACGGCCGCGGCGCTCGCGTACGGCAACACGCGCAACCTCAAGGAGGTCATCGCCGTCTACGACTTCGGCGGCGGCACGTTCGACATCACGGTCCTCCGGCTCGACGATCAGGTCTACGAGGTGCTCGGCACGTCGGGCGACACGTTCCTCGGCGGCGACGATCTCGACGAGCGGCTCGTCGACAAGATGGTCCAGAAGTTCCTCGCCGAGAACCGGATCGATCTGCGGACCAACGAGGTCTCGATGATGCGGCTCCGGGCCGTCGCGGAGCAGACCAAGATCGAGCTGTCGCGCCGGTCGCGCGCCGTGGTCCGGATCGACGAGATCGCCTACGGCGCGAAGGGCAAGGCACTCAACCTCCAGATCGAGATCACGCGCGACGAGTTCGTCGGGCAGGTCGCGGACATCATCGACAAGACCTTCCCGGTCTGCCAGGAAGCGCTGTCGATCGCGGGCCTAGGCATCGACAGCATCGACGACGTGATCCTCGTCGGCGGCACGACGAAGATCCCGTACGTCCGCGATCAGGTCAGCAAGTTCTTCGCGAAAGCACCGCGTACGGACGTCAACCCCGAGGACGCTGTCGCTGTCGGAGCGGCCCTGCAGGCCAACTCGCTCGAGCGGATCCTGTCGCGACCACGGCGAACGTCATCGAGGTCGGTGCCGATCCAGCGAGCGCCCAGCGACTCCTTCGGGTCGTCGGACTCGATGGAGTCGTTCACCGATGCGAATGCGAACATGCCGTCGACGCTCGACCTCGCACGAGACGAGGACGAGCTCGCGAACGATCCGACGAACATCACCAAGGCGCCCATGGCGGAGGCGCCGCGCGTCAAGCGGCCGACCGCGGGATATCCGGCGACGCCGCGCACCGAGACCGGCACCGGGTACTCGCTGACGCGCACGGGGACGCGCGATCTCTACAAGCCCGAGGCGCCCGAGGACGCCGAGACCAAGCCGGGGGTCGCTGATCCGTACGATGCGAAGCTGCCGCTCGCACGGATGAAGTCTCCGGATCCGAGGAAGACCGCGTTCGGGGTGCCCTCCGGTCCCCCCCCCATGCCGCGTCCGTCGGGGCGTGGGCCGCAGACGCGGCCACTCGGTCCCGACGAGTCGCAGCCCACCGGCCTGACGATCCCGCCGTCGGAGTTCGACGCACCACCCACCTGGAACCCGCCCGCGCAGCAGAAGCAGATGGACGAGCTACAGACGTTCGGGCGCACCGCGCCACCCTCGGAGTTCGACCTCCCGCTCGGAAGTTCTCGTCCGCCGGTGGCCAAGCCCAACGCGGCGACCCTGATGCTGTCGCTCGACTTCGCCGCCGAGGTCGATACCGCCGAGGCGCTCGCACTCGCCGAGAAGATGGCCGCGGAGGCCTCCGCCTCGTCGACGGCGAAGGGGATGGGCGCGGTGAAGCAGACGCAGGTCGGCGCGCCGCTGAAGCCGTTCCAGACCACGCAGCCGATGCCGCCGCCGATGCCACCGGCGCCGATGCCCCCACGGCCCGTCGCGCCGGTGAACACGCCACCGCGGCCGCCGGTGCCGGTCGCGCCGGTGAACGCGCCGACGATGATCGCGCCGCTGCCTGTCCCACCTGCCCCGATCCCGGCGCTCCAGCTCGCACCGTTGCCGGGCTGGGATGATCTGGTTCCGAACCCACCGCCTGGTCCGAACCTGCCGATGATGCCGATGGCATCACCCGCGCCGTTCCTGCCACCGGGCGCAGGCCTGCCACCGGGCATGGGGCTGCCGCTGGGGATGGGGCTGGCGACACGCCCGATCCCGACGATCCTCGAGGTCACGCCACGCGGGCTCGGCATCGGCACCGTCGCCGGGTTCTGCGAGGAGCTGATCCGTCGGAACGAGCGATTGCCCGCGACCAAGCGCAAGACCTTCACCACCGCGCGCGATCGCCAGGAGGTCGTCCGCATCGTCGTCTGCCAGGGCGAGTCGCGCCGGCTCGACAACAACATGGTGATCGGCGATCTCGTGCTCGCGAACCTGCCGCCGCGCTCGCGTGGCGAGACCACGATCGAGGTGACGTTCGTGATCGACGCCTCGGGGATCCTGCAGGTCAGCGCGCGCGATCAGGCGACGGGAGCAGAGCAGCGCGCGTCGCTCGATCTCGTCGGTGCGGTGCCCGCGCAAGATGTCGCGGCGTCGCGCGAGCGGCTCCAGCAACTGAACCGTGGCGGATGACGATCGGACCGCCGAGGAGCGCCCGCAGGCGCGCCCGGCACCAAGCTCCCCGCAGCAGCTCGATCGCTACAAGGTCGGCGACGAGATCGCGCGTGGTGGGATGGGCCGGGTCGTCGACGCCACCGACACGGTGTTGCAGCGCAGGGTCGCGATCAAGCAGGTCCTCGCCGTCGACGACCATGCGCTGAAGCGGTTCGAGCGCGAGACCCTGATCACCGCACGGCTCGAGCATCCGTCGATCGTGCCGCTGTACGACGCGGGCCGCGGCCCCGATGGGCTGCCGTACTACGTGATGCGCAAGGTTGCCGGCCGGCCGCTCGTCGAGCTCATCAAGGAGACCTTCGACGAGCGCGACCGGCTCGCCCTGATCCCCCACGTGCTGTCGGCGGCGGAGGCGGTCGCCCACGCGCATCGCCGCGACGTGATCCATCGCGATCTCAAACCCTCGAACATCCTGGTGGGCGAGCTCGGCGAGATCATCGTGATCGATTGGGGGCTCGCGAAGGTGCTCGACGAGCCCGATCTCGTCGATCCGGACGAGCCCTCCGCGAACACGTCGCTGCGAACCGAGCTCGGCACCTCGATGGGGACGCCCGGCTACATGGCCCCCGAGCAGCTCGAAGGTGATCCGCAGACACCGGCCGCCGATGTCTACGCGCTCGGGGCGACGCTGTATCACGTGGTCGCGGGCAAGCCTCCGCATCACGCGCCGAACGGCGAGGCGATGCGCGCCCGCGCACGAACCGGGCCGCCTGCCCCGATGCGCTCGGTCGCGAGCGGCGTGCCGGACGAACTCGCGACGATCATCGACAAGGCGCTCGCCTACGACCGCGCGGTTCGCTATCCCGATGCGGGAGCGCTGGTCGACGAGCTTCGACGGTTTCTCACCGGCCGCCTCGTCGGAGCGCATCGCTATACGGTGCGAGAGCGGCTGTGGCGGTTCGCGCGTCGCCATCGGGCGGCGGTGATCACGAGCCTCCTCGGCCTGGGGATCATCGCCGTGATCTCGGTGCTCGCGATTCGCTCGATCGTCGACGCGCGCGACGAAGCCGTCCGCGAGAAGGACGCGGCAGAGCACTGGCAGCGTCGAGAAGCCGCGCGGGCGGACGAGCTGGCGCTCGAACAAGCGCGGGCGATCGCCGGGGTGAATCCGATCGGAGCGATCGGCCTGACGCGCCAGCTCCAGGCGGAGTCCCCGCTGTGGCGGAAGGCGCGCAACATCGTCGCGCATGCCTCGGTGACCGGGGTGCCGTGGGTGCTGCCGGGTGCGAAGGCGCCGACGAGCCTGGTGATGACCGGCGACGGCAAGACTGCCTACAGCGGTGGGGTCGACGGCACGGTCTGGCAGCACGATCTGGTGGTGCGCTCGTCGCGGTTGATCCTGCGAGGGACCGATCGGATCCAGGTCGCACTCACCGATCGAGACCGCACGCTGGTGGTCGCCGATCGGGCGACGCTGAAGCTCGTCGACCTGCGCACGCTACAAGCCACGCCGCTCGAGCTTCCCGGACCCGTCCTCGAGCTCGCGGCCGACGCCGAGCGCATCGCCTGGGTTGATCACGCCGGTCGACTATGGCTGGTACGCCGTCCCGCCACGGCGCCGATCTCGATCCCGACGCCGATCAAGGCGGCTCGGTTGACGCTGTCTCCCGGGCGGTATCTCGCCGTCGCGAATCCCCAGGGCGCGGCGGTGATCGATCTCGAGACCACCCGCGTCGCGATCCAGCACGCAGGCTTCGTCAACGGCTGGGCGTGGTCGAGCGACGGCACGCGCCTCGGTCTCGCCGGCGAGCCGGGTGCCTTCGAGATCACGCTGTCACCTGCCGCACCGATTCACGAGGCCGAGGTCGGGCCATACATCTATCGCGAGGTCGCGTTCGTCGGCGATGGCTTCGTGTTCGCCGACGGCTCGCTTCGTCCGTTCGTTCCGGCGCGCGAACGACCACGCGTCTCCGCGCAGCGAGGGCTCGAACCGGCCGCGAGCACCCTCGCCCGCGACGGGGCGGCCTTCACCTCGGCTGCCGGCGAGATCCGGTTGGTCAACCGAGCGACGACCCTGACGATCCGGGCCGCGGCGACGCCGCTGCGGATCGCGGGCAGCCGCCACGGCTCCACCCTCGCGGTGGCGGTGGAGAACCGGGTGTTGCTCTACGACCTCGACGCCTTGCTGCCTCGCTTCGTGCCGGTTCCCGAGGCGCGCTTCCGCGCGGGGCCGCGCTTTCTCGACGATCATCGGGTCATCTACATCCACGACGCGGCGTGGACGCTGCTCGATCTCGCGACCGAGGTGACGACCCCGCTCCCGGAGCTCGGCACACCACGTGGCATCACCACCCCACTTGACGGGAGCTACTTCGTCGTCGAGGACATCGACGGCACGCTCACGTTCGCGCGGCTCGATGGCTCGAAGGCGCCGATCGGCACAGGGTTCGCGCTCACCGCGGGAGCACGGGTCCTGTTCGCGACCGATCGGACGATCAGCGCCTACGACCCCACGACCACGAAGACGTCGCCGATCGCCAACGCGCCTGGCCCGCTGGGTCGCACCACGACGCGTGCGAACGAGACCTACGTCGCGTTTGCCGTCGGCCGCGAGCTCACGCGCCTCGAGCTGGGCACCGGAGCCGCCGTCCATGCGCAGCTCGACAAGCCCGCCGACGGGCTCGTCCTGACACCCGACGGCGTGGTCTACGCCGCGCTGGGGTCCGAGGTCTGGCGGTGGGAGGGCACGCTGGTGCGTCACGCGACGGCACCTCGCCGGATCCTGTCGCTCGGCTTCGAGCGCGACCATCGTCCGATCGCGATGCTCGATTCGCTGTCGTGGTTCGACCTCGCCCGCGGCGAGCTGATGTTCCCGGTCCGGACCACCCGAGCGAGCTGGGGCGAAGGTGTCGACGTCGCCGCGTTCGGCGACGGCAACTCGGTCTCGCTGTTCGACCTCGACCTCCGCATGCACTGGCCGCTCGCGACCACGGCGAACAGCTTCGCGGTATCTCCGCAGGCGACGTCGATCGTGGTCTCTCTCGACGACGGCTTCGCGATCTACCGCGTCGGGCTCCCGCGAACCCGCGAGGCCTATCAGCAGTGGGCGGCCCGTCAGACCAACCTCGGCATCGGCACCACCGCCGATGCCATCGTGTGGCCGTAGCTACTCGCCGCCGGCGTCGGGATCTTCTTTGACCGGCTTCGCGGGTGCCTTCCTCGAGGCCTTCTCGGCCTTCGGCGGTGGCGGCGCGTCCGCGGCACCTTCGCCACCACCGGGCGCATCGCACCACGGCAGCTTGATCGACTTCTTCTCGGTCAGGTTCTTGACGTCGAGGACCGCGAGCTCGCCGAGCCGTTCCCCGCGGAGTAGCACGAGCAAGTTGGTCTTGCCGGCGACCGCATCGGCACCGATCAGGTGCGCGAACGTCTTCGCCATGTGCTCCTTGCACTTCCCCGGCAGGTCTCCGGTCTCGAGCCACCACGCCTCGGCCTCGGGCCCCTTGCAGGTGCCGTTGGAGACCTTCCGCGCGATCTTGGTGCGCTTGCCGGTCTCGACCTCGAACGTGGTGACGTTCGTGAAGCCCTTCTCGGAGATCGCGACGCGGGTGTCGTCGAGCACGATGAACGAGCCACCGTGCGTGTTGAGCAGCGTCTCCTTCTTGTCGAGCGACATCAGCGGCCCGATCGACTGACCGTCGGACTTGAAGGCGAACACGTACGATGCCGGGCCCGCATCGCGACCCTCGATGAAGATCGAGCCCCCGACCCAGTGGACGGCGATCGGCGAGTTGGTGACGCCCTTGTCGCCACGGATCGAGAAGCCACTCTCGCGCGCACGGCCCGCCGCGTCGAAGATGTGCGCATCGTCGCCGGCGATCACCACGACCTTGGTGCCGTCGGGGTTGGTGGCCATGTGGACGATCTTGTCCTCGGGGAGCTTCGCGTCCTTGGGGATGCAGTAGCCGCGGGCGCAGCGCTCGTCGAGCCGGACGGTGACGTTGCGACCCGGCAGCACGGCGGCCGGCTGGTAGACGAGGGAGCCATCGCCGATGCCGATCTTCCAGCACGCGACGGGACCGAGCAGCCGCGACGGATCGACGTCGGTCGCACAGACCACCGCTTCTTTGTTCACCGCAGCGAGCTCGAGCTTGGGCGCGCTGACGTCCTTGAGCGACGGCGGAAAGCACGTGCTGCCGTCGGGGACGATCGCCAGGGCGGCGGCCTTGCGCTTCGCTTCGCGGTCCTGCTCGGTCTCGACAGGTGTGGTCTTGACCGGATCGGCCTTCGCGATCGGCTTCTTGACGGGCTTCTTGTCGCCGCCGCCACATGCGGCAAGCATCACGAGCGGTCCCAGCCAGCGTGCGATCGTCGACGACATGCGTTGTTTGTACGATCGGTCAACCACTGATACAAGGAGGCGTGCCTCGCACCGCAGCGATCGAGCGGATCACCAAGGAGACGCAGATCGCGCTGGCCCTGACGCTCGACGGTCGGGGCACGCGCAAGATCGAGACGCCTCTGCCGTTCCTCTCCCACATGCTCGAGGCGTTCGCACGCCACGGCGTGTACGACGTCGAGCTACGTGCGGCCGGCGACCTCGAGATCGATGCCCATCACACCGTCGAGGACATCGGCCTGGTGCTCGGGGATGCCTTCCAGCAGGCGCTCGGCGACCGCGCCGGGATCGTCCGCTACGGCGACGCCACCCTGCCGATGGACGAGGTGCTGGTCACGGTCGCCGTCGACTTCTGCGGCCGGCCCGCGTTCGTGTGGAACGTCGCCGGGCTCGACGGCAAGTGGATCGGCGAGTTCGATTGCGAGCTCGCGAAGGAGTTCTTCGCCGCGTTCGCCACCCGCGCCATGTGCAACCTCCACGTGCTGCTGCACTATCCGGAGCGCGGCAACGCGCACCACGTGATCGAGTGCATCTTCAAGGCCTTCGCGCGGGCGACGGATGCCGCCTCGCGCATCGACCCGCGTCTCGAGGGTGCGGTGCCGTCGACCAAGGGGACGCTGACGAAGTGATCGCCGTGGTCGATGTCTGCGGCGGCAATCTCCGCAGCGTGCAGCGCGCTCTCGAGAAGGTCGGGGCGAAGGTCACCGTCACGCGCGACCCCGAAACGGTCCGGCGTGCGGACAAGATCGTGGTGCCCGGGCAGGGTGCGTTCGGCGTGTTCATGCGCAGCCTCGAGGAGCGCGGGCTCGGCGAGGCGCTGCGCGAGGGCATCTCGAGCGGGCGCCCGTACCTCGGGATCTGTCTCGGACTGCAGATCCTGTTCGACACCAGTGAGGAGCAAGGGTTCGGGACCCAGTCCCGAGATCGACTCGTCGCGGGGCTCGGCGTGCTGCCCGGGGAGGTGGTCCGGTTGCGGCCGAGCGACGCGCGCCTCAAGGTCCCACACATGGGCTGGAACCGCGTGATCCGGCGGTCACCCGAGCCGATGCTCGACGGGATCGCCGAGGACGCACACGTCTACTTCGTGCACTCGTTTCATGCGGTCCCGCGCGATCCCTCGTTGATCACGCTGGAGGCCGACCACGGCGTACCGGTGACGGCCGCGATCCGCAAGGACCACCTGTTCGCCTGCCAGTTCCATCCCGAGAAGAGCCAGGCGGTCGGGCTTCGCATCCTGCAGAACTTCGTGGAGCGCACATGAAATTGTTTCCCGCGATCGATCTGCTCGGAGGCCGGGCCGTGCGGCTCGAGAAGGGCGATCGCACGAAGGCGACCGTGTTCTCCGAGCGTCCCGTCGAGTTGGTCACCGAGCTGGCGATCGCGGATCGGCTGCACGTCGTCGATCTCGACGGTGCCTTCGGCGAGCCACGCCAGGCGGCCCTGATCCGCCAGATCGCCGGCGCGTGTCGCGTGCCGATCGAGGTCGGTGGAGGCATCCGCGATCGCGCCACCGTCGAGGAGGTCCTCGCGCTCGGCGTCGGGTTCGTCGTGCTCGGGACCGCCGCGGTGCGCTCTCCGACGCTCGTCGAGGAGGTCTGCCGCGAGCACCTCGGCCGGATCATCGTCGCGGTGGATGCCCTCGAGGGGGTCGTCTCGATCGATGGCTGGACCAAGAGTGGCGAGATCACCGCGATCGAGCTCGGCAAGCGCGCTGCCAGCTGGGGCGCGGCCGCGTTGCTCTACACGGATATCGCACGCGACGGCGTCCAGACCGGTCCGAACGTCGCGGCCACCGCGGCGCTCTCGCATGCCGTCGGCATCGACGTGATCGCGTCGGGCGGCGTGTCCTCGCTCGCGGATCTCGCCGCACTGCGCGATGCCGGGATCCCGGCCGCCGTCGTCGGGCGCGCGCTCTACGACAAGCGGTTCACGGTCGAACAAGCGCTGAAGGTCGTCCGGCAATGACGCTCGCCCGCCGGATCATCCCGTGCCTCGATGTCTCGAACGGACGCGTGGTCAAGGGCATCAACTTCGTGGCGCTCCGCGATGCCGGTGATCCCGTGGAGCAGGCGGCCGCGTACGACGCGCAGGGCGCCGACGAGATCTGCTACCTCGATATCTCCGCATCGCCGGAGGGTCGGGGCGCGCTGCTCGACGTCGTCGCGCGCACTGCGGATCAGGTGTTCGCCCCCCTGACCGTCGGTGGTGGGGTGCGCTCGATCGTCGACGCGGAGCGGTTGCTCGAGGCCGGCGCCGACAAGATCGCGATCAACACCGCCGCGATCCGCAACCCGGCCCTCGTCGGCGAGCTCGCCGCACGGTTTGGCTCGCAGGCGATCGTGGTCGCCATCGACGCGAAGCGAACCGATCTCCCACCCGACGCACCGAGAGAGGGCTGGGATGGCACGTGGGCCGTCTACAGCCACGGAGGCCGCACGCGCGAGCTCGACGACGCGGTCGCGTGGTGTGTTCGACTCGCCGAGCTCGGTGCCGGCGAGCTGCTGCTGACCTCGATGGATCGCGACGGCACGGGACTGGGATACGACCTCGAGCTGGTACGAACCGTGGCGTCGAGCGTCTCGATCCCGGTGATCGCCTCGGGCGGTGTCGGCGTGCTCGATCACCTCGCGGGTGGGCTCGAAGCAGGCGCGGATGCCGTGCTCGCCGCGTCGATCTTTCACTTCGGCAAGCACACGATCGGGGAGGCCAAGGCCTTCCTCGTCGAGCGCGGCCTGCCGATCCGGC
This sequence comes from Deltaproteobacteria bacterium, assembly GCA_031385555.1. Classification (GTDB taxonomy): domain Bacteria; phylum Myxococcota_A; class Polyangia; order Haliangiales; family Haliangiaceae; genus JABFXX01. The sequence goes on from JANNBP010000499.1 coordinate 19,250, forward strand.
GCTGAGCTCAGGACGATCAGGAACGTCGTCGTCGTCGCCGTGGCCTGGACGTGCGCGCGCAAGCAAACGCGTTCGTTTCGCCTCGGCGTCTCACCGAAGGTACGAGCTGGACTGTGGATCAGAAACCGCACCAGGCCGAGCTTGATCGAAACATCATGCACGGTGATCCGCGGGCGTTGACAGCAGATCCCCGACTGGCGAGGGTACGGCATGGGCGATCCCTCCTTCGACGATCGCGGACTAGTGCCATGCATCGTGCAGGACGCCGTGTCGTCGACCGTGCTGATGCTCGCATGGATGAACGCGGAGTCGCTTCGGTTGACCCGCGAGACCGGCGTCGTGACGTTCTGGTCGAGGTCGCGCCAGGCGCTGTGGAAGAAGGGCGAGACCTCCGGCAACACGCTCACCGTCGTCGAGATCCGGCTCGACTGCGATCGCGACTGCCTGTTGATCCGCGCGACGCCCGCGGGGCCGAGCTGCCATACCGGCGCGACGAGCTGCTTCTTCACGCTCGACGACGACTCGACCGATGACGGCGTCTCGCCGATCCTCGCGCGCCTCGATGCACTCCTCGTCAGCCGGCGAGCTTCCTCGACCGGCGACAAGAGCTACACGAAGTCGCTGCTCGACAAGGGCCTCCCGAAGATCATCGCGAAGATCGAGGAAGAGCAGCGCGAGCTCGTCGCGGAATTGCCGGAAGGTCCCGACGACAAGGTGGTCTACGAGGCGGCGGATCTGCTGTTTCACGTGATGGTCGGACTGACGGCGAGGAAGCTTCCGGTCGATCGCGTGATCGCCGAGCTCGGGCGACGACTTGGCACCTCGGGGCACGAAGAGAAGGCTTCGAGGAAGCAGGAGTGATCGATCTCCTCGCGCCTGGCGGTGGGCTCGATCTCGCGATCCCGCACTACGAGGATCGCGCCGAGCAGCGCCTGATGTCCGCGGCCGTCGAGCGAGCCCTCGCCGACGAGCGGCCGTTGATCGTCGAGGCCGGCACCGGCACGGGCAAGACGCTCGCGTATCTGATCCCCGCGCTGCAGAGCGGCAAGCGCGTGGTGGTCTCGACGGGGACGCGCGCGCTGCAGGATCAGATCGCGCGTCACGACGTGCCGCTGCTGCGGACCATCGTCGGCAGGCCGTTCTCCGCGGTCGTCCTCAAGGGCGTCGGCAACTACCTCTGCCGGCGCAAGCTCGCCGAGGCCGTGTCGCGCAAGCCCACCGACGGCACGCTGCAGGCGATCACGTCGTGGATGACCGAGACCGCGACCGGCGATCGCGCGGAGCTCGATTGGCTCGCGGAGGACGCGCCGATCTGGGCCGACGTGACGACCACGCCCGACGCGCGGATCGGGCCGCGCTGCCCGCACTTCGAGCGCTGCTTCGTCACCCAGGCGCGGCGACTCGCCGAATCCGCCCAGCTCGTGCTCGTCAACCACCACCTGTACTTCGCCGATCGCGCGCTGCGCGCCGCACATCCCGGTGCCCGCGTGCTGCCGGATCACGATGCCGTGGTGTTCGACGAGGCGCACCAGCTCGAGGACGTCGCGACCGAGCACTTCGGCGCGAAGGTCTCGACCCACGCGCTGTCCACGCTCCTGCGTGATGCCCATCTTGCGATGGCGAGCATGCCGCTGTGGACCGGCCGGGCCTCGGTCGACGTGCTGCAGACGATGGAGCGTGCAGGGATCAAGCTGTTCTCGCTCGTGCGCTCGGTCCTCGCGCCGCAAGCCACCAATGACGCGCGCGTGCCACTGCCTCCCGGGTTGTTCGATCAGGCGGATCGCCAGACCGCGTGGTTCGAGCTCGACACCGCGCTCGAGGAGGTCGCACGCCTCGCCGAGGCCGAGGGCCAACCCTCGCCCGACGAAGATCAAGAGAATGGTGCCCGCGCGGCACTCACCGGGATCGCTCGCCGCGCCCGCGAGCTCCGCGATGGGCTCGCCGCGATCGCCGAGCAGCGGCAGAAGAGCCACGTCTACTGGGGGGAAGTCCGCGCGACGGGCACGGCCCTGACCGCGTCGCCGATCGATGTCGCGGATCTCGTGCGCCGGCACATCGTGCGCTCGGGACCGACGCCGATCTTCACGTCGGCCACGCTGACCGCCGCAGGCACCTTCGCGTACACCAAGGCGCGGCTCGGCCTCGACGACGCCGAGGAGCTCCTCGTCAGCTCGCCGTTCGATTACGAGCGCCAGGCGATGCTCTACGTCCCGCGCGATCTGCCGCCCGCCGGCGAGGGCTTCTCCGACGAGGCCGTCGGCCGCGTGCGCGAGCTGCTCGCGATCACGCACGGTCGCGCCTTCCTGCTGTTCACGAGCTACCGCGCGCTGCAAGAAGCCGCGACCAAGCTGCGCGACCTGCCCTACCCACGCATGGTCCAGGGCGACGCGCCGCGCGCGACGCTGATCGATCGGTTTCGCGCCACCCCGAACGCGGTGCTGTTCGGCACCAGCTCGTTCTGGGAAGGGGTCGACGTGCCGGGCGATGCCCTGTCGCTCGTCGTGATCGACAAGCTGCCCTTCTCGGTTCACACCGATCCGTTGATCGCGGCGCGGATGCAGCAGGTCGCCGAGGCCGGTGGCGATCCGTTCGCCACGATCCAGCTTCCCGCCGCCGCGATCGCGCTCAAGCAAGGCTTCGGGCGGCTGATCCGACGGCGCGATGATCGCGGCATCGTGGCGATCCTCGACGGGCGCATCGTCACGCGCACGTACGGGCGCGTGTTCGTCGAGACCCTGCCTACCGGGCTCCCTCGCACGTCCGCGCTCGAGCAAGTGCGCCGGTGGTGGAATGCCGGTAGCCTGCCCGCGTGACCGCGTTGTTCGTCATAGCCCTCGGGTTCGCGCTCGGCTCGATCCCGTTCGGGGTGGTGATCGCGAAGCAGCGCGGCATCGACATCCAGCAGCACGGCAGCGGGAACATCGGCGCGACCAACGTGACGCGTGTGCTCGGGCTCGGCGCGGGTGCGGTGGTCCTCGTGCTCGATGTCGCGAAGGGCGCGCTCACGGTGTGGATCGCGAGTCGCCACTGCATCGACTGGATCGTCGCCGCGGCGGGCTTCGCCGCCATCCTCGGCCACTGCTTCTCGCCGTGGCTCGGCTGGAAAGGCGGCAAGGGGGTGGCCACCGCGTTCGGCTGCTTCCTCGTGCTGACGCCGCCACTCGCCGCGCTCGCCGTCCTCGTGTTCGCCGCCGTGCTCGCGATCTCGAGGATCCCTGCCCTCGCGTCGCTCTCCGGCATCCTCGCGATCGCGTTGATCCTGGTCTATCGCACCGAGCGTCCATACGCCTCGCTCGCGTGCGCGACGGGTGCGCTGTTGATCTATCGGCACCGCTCGAATCTGGCGGCGCTGATCACCAAGCCTCGATGACGAGCTCGACCTGCTGAGTCCGGACCTGCGCTAGCAGCGCCCCGGCGCGGCCCTGCCCCGGAATCTCGGCGTCGTCGCCGACGAGCCCGACCAGCGGTTCGAGGGCGAAGCGGCGCTCGTGCAGGCGCGGATGCGGCACGACGAGGTCCTGCGTCGCGATCACACGGTCGCCCCAGACGAGGATGTCGAGATCGAGCGTGCGAGGACCGAAGCGTTGCTCGCCGCGCCGGCGACGACCGTGATCGAGCTCCAGTTCCTGTAGCCGGGCGAGCAGGCGATGCGGAGCACCGTCGACGAGGAGCCCGAGGGCGGTGTTGAGGAACGGCGGCTGCGCGGGCCCGATCGGCGCCGTGCGATACAGCGGCGCACTGCGCACCTCGCCAACCTCCTCGAGAGAGGAGCGCACGCTGCGGAAGCGCGCCCGCAAGTCCTCGTCGGTGCCGACGTTGCCACCGACCCCGATGACGATCATCCGCCGACCATGTTCCTGAGGATCCCGATACCCTCGATCTCGACCTCGACGACGTCACCGACCGTCAAGTTGCCGACGCCCGCCGGCGTCCCCGTCGAGATCACGTCGCCGACCTCGAGGGTCATGTGCTGGGTGACGAACGCGATCAGCGTGGGCACGTCGAAGATCAGATCGCTGGTCGACGAGTCCTGCTTGGTCGCGCCGTTGACGCGGGTCGCGATCGAAAGGTTGCTCGGATCGAGGCCACCGACGATCCGCGGACCGATCGGACAGAACGTGTCGAACCCCTTCGCGCGGGTCCACTGCCCGTCTTTCTTCTGCAGATCGCGGACGGTGACGTCGTTGACGCAGGTGAAGCCCAGGACGAATGACAGGGCCTCCGCTTTCGGGACCCGCCGGGCGCGCTGCCCGATCACCACCCCGAGCTCGCCTTCGTAGTCGACCCGTTCGTAGCCGGAAGGGCGAACGATGCGTCCGCCATCCGGGATCATGGCCGACCGAGGCTTGAGAAACATCAAGGGTTCCTCGGGGATGCCCTTTCCCATCTCCATGGCGTGGGCCCGGTAATTCTGGCCGATGCCGATGATCTTGCTGGGAACGAGGTCGATCTCGTCGGTCTGACCGCCAGCGACTACGGGAATTCGCATGAATGGAAAGGTAGGACACCCACGAGGGTCGTGTCATTGATCAGTTACTCCGCGCCCTCTACAATTTACGAGATGGGCCGGGCTCCTAACCTTGGGGCACCACAGCGCGTATCCGCGCATGTGGTGCCGAAAGCGTTGAGCCCGTTCGCGGACGAAGACGAGAAGACCACGATCGAATCCGGGTGGGAGGAAGAAGCCTCCACCACGGTCGAGCAGGGCGAGGTCGCCGAAAAGATCCGCACGCTCGGGCTCCGTCCGATCACGAACGTCACCGGATCGGGCGTCGCGATGGACGAGCCAACGATGGACGACCAGCACGCGAACGCGGGGCTGTCGTTGATCACGCCGCCGATGTTGCAGGCGCGGATGATCATCACCGCCGGTAACGATCAGGGTCAGGAGATCGACATCATCCCGGGCAAGACGTACACCGTCGGCCGCGCGATCGATAACGACATCGTGCTCACCGACATCGCGGTGTCGCGCAAGCACTTCGATCTGCGGTTCGAGCATGCGTCGTGGGTGCTGATCGACCGCGGCTCCGGCAACGGCACCGTGATCAACGGCAGCATCGAGGATGCACCGTTCATGCTCGCGAACGGCGATTCGATCGAGATCGGCAACACCACGTTCCGGTACGACAACCCGAACGGGCTCCCGCGCAACGCGTTCGGGGAGCCGGGCTTCGGTGGCACCGGCGACTTCGCGGCGTCGAGCAGTGTCGTCACGCGCGACGGCTCGGCTGGTTTCGAGGTCGATCTCGAGGAGGAACCGTCGACGGTGGCAGGCAAGCCGCTGCGCGAGCTGCTGGAGCCGCCTCCGCAACACCTCGAGGCGCCGTTCTCGCGGGCTCCCTCGGTTGCTCCCCGCGTTACTTCGCGCCCCGAACGCGCTGTCAGTGGACGGTCCGAGCCGCCGCGTCCGAAAACGGTGCACCGCCGATGCCGCCGCCCGCCCCGTTGCCGCGCAAGCCGGCGACCAGCAATCCGCCGCCGTATTTCGGTGCGGCCAGCGCAGCGCCGATGTCGCGACCGGCGATGCCGGCCTTGCAACCGGCCATGCTCGTCGTGCCGCCCGCGATGATGCCGCACGGTGGTGTGTACGGTTCACAACCGGTGCCCGCGATCGGTGCGAATCGCCCGACGATGCTGGCGAATGGCGAGCAGCACATGCATGGGCTCGCCGGCATGATGCCGACGACGATCCCCGGTCAGGGGCCGCCGATGCAGCCCTCGAATCCGCAGATCCACGCGCTGCCATTCACCTATCCGAACATGGCCGAGCACGCGCAGCACGCGAGCTCGCAGCACGCGAAGATGCTCGTCGTCGGTGCTCAGGTGCCGCGCGACGCGACGGCCACCGCGCACGTGCCGCCGACGCCCTACAACGGCTTGCCGGTGCTGCAGCCGTACGTCGCGCCGACGTTGTCGCGACGCACGAAGCTCCTGCTCGGTGGTGCGGGGCTGAGCGTGCTCGCGGCGATCGCGACGATCGCGATCATCAAGGGTGCCTCGAGCGGAGAGATGCCCGAGTCCAAGACGCCCGACAAGGTCGAGCAGACCAAGCCCGTCGTGCAGCCGATCGACGAGCCGAAGAAGGCGACGACGACGACGACGACGACGACGACGGCGAAGAAAGACCCGGCGAAAGAGGTCAAAAAGGACCCTTCCAAGGAGACAGCCAAAGACCCGCCCAAGGAGATCAAGAAGGATCCACCCAAGGACGCCGTCAAGAAGGACCCGCCCAAGGAAGCGATCGCGAAGGACCCGCCCAAGGACGTCGTCAAGAAGGACCCGCCCAAGGACGTCGTCAAAAAGGACCCGCCCAAGGAGATCAAGAAGTATCCACCCAAGGAGGTCGTCAAGAAGGACCCGCCCAAGGACGTCGTCAAGAAGGACCCGCCCAAGGACGTCGTCAAGAAGGACCCGCCCAAGGAGATCAAGAAGGATCCACCCAGGGACGTCGTCAAGAAGGACCCGCCCAAGGAGATCAAGAAGGACCCCGTGCGGGTCGCGACCGTGAAGCCCGACACGTCGGGGGCCGCAGAAAAGGCGAGGAGTCTCTACCAGCAGAAGAAGTTCCTCGAGGCGGCGAGCTCGCTCAAGGCGGTCTCCGGTTCCGATTCGGCGTTGCGTTCACTCGCTGCGGGCTACGAGAAGTTCGCCCGCGACTACGCGGTCGGCACGCGCCCGAGCGCGAAGGCCGGCGAGGCCTGGGTCGCGCTGCGTTCCGCGCTCAACTTCGACACCAACACCGGCGGCGGCGCACACAACGCCGACATCCAGGCGCGCCGCGCGCAGATCGCACCGAAGGCCGCGATGAACCTCGCGTCGGCGAAGAACTACAACGAAGCCGTGGTGGCGCTGAAGCTCGCCGATCCGGGGAATGGGGACGCCGTGTTCGCCCGCCGCGTGGTCAACGACTACGCCAGCGAGCTCTACGAGACGGCGAAGGGCGAGATCGATTCGAATCGCGGGGCCGCGCTCCAGAAGCTGCGGCAGGTCAAGCTGCTGACCGGCTCCGGCGCGCTGTTCAACAAGGCCGAGAAGCTCCTCGCCGCGAACCCGGGCTGAGTCGCTACTTGCTGGTGCCTACCAGCTTGGCGATCACGCGCTCGACCTCTTCGAACTCGAAGGGTTTGTCGATGTGCGCGTCGGCGCCGTACAGCGGCGCGGTCATCGAGTTGGTCGATGGACCGATCGCGGACAGCATGATGATCTTGATCCCCTCGGTCGCGGGATCCTGCTTGAGAGCGCGCGCGACTTCCCAGCCCGACTTGCCGGGCATCATGACGTCCAGGATCACGAGATCCGGGAGATCGCGTCGCGCGACTTCGAGCGCCTTGTTGCCATCGCCGGCCGTCGACACCTTGTAGCCACGCTTGCCCAGCCGCGTGCTGAGCAGCGTGCTGATCTCCGGATCGTCGTCGACTACCAGGATGCTCGCCGCCTCGGCCTTGGTCATGTACCGACGCTAAGCCGCGCGAACTTGCCCCGTCAAGCGTGCTACCAAGGCGACGTGCGCCGCTTTGTCTGGCTCGCGATCATCGCGGTGATCGGTGTCGCGGCGGCGCTCATGATCGGAGATGTACGCGACCTTCCCGATCGGCTCGTCGGGTTCGGCTGGTGGGCCTTTGCTGCGGCGATCGCGCTGTCGCTCGCGAACTATGCCGTGCGCTTCCTGCGCTGGCAGATGTATCTTCGCTACCAGCAAGTCAGCGTGCCAGTTGGCTCGAGCGCCCTGGTGTTCGGCGCCGGACTGTCGCTCGCGATCACGCCGGCGAAGCTCGGCGAGCTCGTGAAGAGCTACCTGCTTCGCGAGCTGCACGGCATCCCGGCGACGCAGACGGCACCGGTGGTCGTCGCCGAGCGCGTCACCGATCTGGTGGCGTTGCTCGCCCTCGCGGTGATCGGCGTCGCCGCGTACGGCATCGAGCCCGTCCTGGTGATCATCGCCGGTGGCGTGGTCGCCTTCGGGCTGTTGCTGCTCGCGTGGCCTCGACCGGCCCGCGCCTTGATCGACCTCGTCACCACACCGAAGTTCTCGCGCCGGTTTCGGGAGCCGATGCAGGAGATGTACGGAGGGCTCGCGTCGCTGTGCCGGCCGAGGTTGCTGGTGATGGCGACCGCGATCGCGATCCCGTCGTGGGCGTGCGAGTGCATCGGCTTCGCGCTGATCGTCAACGCGTTCCCGGGGGCGGACGTCGAGCTCGGCATGGCGATCGTGATCTACGTGGCCTCGACGATCGCCGGCGCCCTGTCGTTCCTGCCTGGTGGGCTAGGTGTGACCGAGGGTGGAATGGCCATCTTGCTGGTTCGAAGCGGCAACATCGAACAGGCCGTCGCGCTCGCAGCGACACTTCTGATCCGGCTCGCCACGTTGTGGTTTGGAGTCCTGCTCGGCGTTGTCTTATTGACAATCGCGCGGGGCAAGATCGCTAAACTACGCGGCAAATCGGCAGCGCAGGCGACCTGAATCGCTATACTTCCGAGAATGTCGACAGGCATCGACTTCGACTTCGCACGCTGGATCGCTGCACGGCGTGGCTCGATGGAGCAGCAGGAACGCGAGGGCGCGGCGTACGCGTTCGTCAACGAGCGAAAGTTCCGCCGCACGCTGATGATCGCGCGCCCCGTGACGATGGCGCTCGAGGCCACCACACGGTTGTGGCGCGATGTCGCTCGCAGCGAGCTGCTCGGGACCGCCGTGAAGGTCACCGACCAGCAGTACCCGCGCGTCTACGAAGCGGCGAAGGCGGCCGGCGCAGCGTTGCGCGTGCGCGTGCCCCCGGTGTTCGCGGCGCCGTCCTCCAGCATCAAAATAAAGGTGCTCGGGACCGAGGATGCGCCGCACCTGATCGTCAACCTCGATCTCGCCGAGAAGCTCGACGACACGGAGCTGGTCGCGGCGATCGCCCACGAGCTCGCGCACGTCCAGAACGGCCACATCCTGTACGCCACCGCGCTGCACTACCTGACGAACCAGGCGGTGTTCTTCGTGCGCTGGGTGATCCAACCGGCGATCATGACGCTGCAGGCGTGGTCGCGGCGCGCCGAGGTGACCTGCGATCGCGCGGCGCTCCTCGCCGTCAAGGACCTCGACAAGACGCTGGCTGCGATGGTCAAGCTCGAGCTCGGCCTGGAGAAGGGTTCGGCGTTCAACGCGGCCGAGTACTTGAAGAGCGTGCCCGACATCAAGAAGGGCGTCGGGCGGTTCGCGGAGATGTTCCGCTCGCACCCGTATGTTCCGAAGCGCGTGCAGGCGCTCAAGCTGTTCGCCGAGTCGGCGCTCTACGCCTCGCTCACCGGGCAAGACCCCCTCGGCAAGCCCAGCCTGCCCGACATCGACAAGCAAGTCGGCGATCTGATCTCGGTCTTCTAGAAGGACGAACGCTCATGATCTTTCTCGAACATCACAAGCAAGCGAAGCGCGAGATCATCTCGCGGTTCGAACAGCTCGCGAACGTCGCCGAAGCGGTGGGCATGATCACGCTGTCGCGCGACATCCGCACCACGCGGATCCCGAAGCTCGAGTCGGAGCGATTCCACCTCGTCATCCTCGGCGAGTTCAACCACGGCAAGTCGACGTTCGTGAACGCCTTGCTCGGCTCGGAGGTGTTGCCGACGGGCATCACGCCGACCACGGCGTCGATCAACCACGTGGTCCACGCGCCGTCGCCCACCGCGAAGGTCGTGCTCCTCACCGGCGAGAGCAAGCCGCTCGAGCCGGCACAGATCAAGGAGTGGGTCACCGTCGCCGGCGGTCGTGCGAACGAGGTCGCGTACGTCGAGCTCGGCTACCCGAGCGAGCTGCTGCAGAACAACGTCGTGCTCGTCGACACCCCGGGCGTCAACGACCTCAACGAGCAGCGCGCCGAGGTGACCTACGGCTACGTGCCGCGCGCCGATGCCGTGGTGTTCCTCCTCGACGCCGGTCAGGCGCTGAAGGACTCCGAGCGCGAGTTCCTCAAGTCGCGCGTGCTCGAGAGTGCGCGCGATCGGCTGATCTTCGTGCTCGGCAAGATGGACATGCTGTCGCGTGACGAGCGCGTCGCCGTCGTCGATTACGTTCGCAACGGCCTCGCGAAGCTCGCGCCGGACCCGGTGCTGTTTCCGCTCTCGGCGAAGGACTGGGCGAGGTCGCAGGATCCCGAGAGCGGGATGCCCGAGCTGCTTTCGTACCTCGAGCGCTTCCTGGCTCGCGATCGCGCGCAGGTCATCCTCGACAACGCGGCGGGTGATGCGGCACGCACCGCCGCGTATCTCGAGAACAACCTCGGCGTCCGGATGCACGCGTACGACATGGACATCGGCGAGCTCGAGAAGCGGATCACCGCGGTGCGCGAGCAACTCGACACCAGCAAGCGCAAGCTCGACGAGCTGCACATCCGGATCGACGCCGATGCGGAGTCGATCAAGACGCAGATCGGGCTCGATCTCGAGGCGTTCGCGAAGACGTTCGTCCAGGCGTTGCCGGCGCAGATCGACAGCGTCGATGCGAACGACGTGAAGATGTACTTGCCCGCGTTCATCGAGGACAAGTTCAAGGAGTGGGCGGAGGTCGAGGGCGGCAAGCTCGCCGCGATGCTCGAGCACCTCGCCGAAGAGGTCATCCAGATCACGAACGAGAACGTCTCGGCCGCCGCGGCCACGCTCGCCGAGCGGCTGGGTCCCGAGGACACCCGGGTCGAGATCACCGTCGACAGCTTCAAGTACGACGTCGGCATCTACGCGGTCGGTGCGCTCGGCACCACCGTGATGCTGTTCGTCAACGCGCTCGCGGGTGGGCTGCTGACCCTCGCCGCGCCGATCCTCGCGATCGTGTTGAAGTCGAAGATCGCCGGCGACATCCGCGTCCAGGCGAAGGAGAAGGTGCCGGCGGCCGTGCTCAACGCCGCCGAGGCGATGAAGCCCCACTTCGACAAGTGCATCGACGACTTCGCGAAGCGGCTGTCGGAGTTCGTGTCGAACGCCGGTAGCACGCTCTACAAGGGCATCAGCGAGGTCCTCGACCGCACGATGCTGGACCGGCGCGAAGTCGGCAGTGCCGTCGAGGGTCTCAAGACCTCGACGACGGCGCAGATCGAGCAGGTCCGGGGAGCGAGCAAGGCCCTCGCGCAGCTCCGCGAGTCGCTGTGGACGCCCGACGATCCGGTCCTCGTGTCGGGCGAATAATACGTGCTCGTATTCGTGCACGTGGACGTGCACGTGCTCGCTGTGTCTTTGCCATGCGTTTCCAACGACGATGTTTGGTTTGCGCCCGAACAGACGCTGATCGTACTGACCGCAAGCGCTAGGACGCCGCGCGCGCAGTGGACGTGAACGTGCACGAGCACGTCCACGAGCACGTTTTCAGGGGTTGCCCGCGCCGGCCATCATCAGCTTGGTCATGCATTCGGTGTACTTCGTCATGATGTCGGCCGACTTTCGAGCGAGGTCGGGATCGGGCCGCTCGTCGCGAGCCGCACCCGCATTGCGCGCCATCTCGGTACCCCACTTGGTCATGTCCTCGTTGACCTTGTCGGCGCACGCCTTGTCCTTGCAGGTGCACATCTGCGTCTGAAACTCTTCCATCTTCGCGACCGCGGCACCCGCCGCGCCACCCTCGCTCGCCGAGAGGTCCCGCGGGATCTTCGAGACGAACCACCGGCCACGCGCGTGCACGAGATCGAGCCGGGTCTTGTTCTCCGACGTGGTGCCGTCCTTGGAGATCTTCACGCGCACCTCGACCTCGTGAAACATCACATCGGTCTTCGCGACGCAGGCGCTCGATAGCGCACCACCCTTCGCGATGAACGTCGCGTTGCGATCTCGCGAGCGCCGGTTCCAGCCACGCATCTCGTTGCGAATCGACACCACCTCGATCCGCGCTCCCTTGGCCTTATCGACAGCCTTCGTGAAGTCGTCGCGCAGCGCGGTCTCGAGCGATTTCGCGTCGGAGGCCATGTCACCGTCGTTGCGATCGTCCTTGCAGGAGAACGCGTAGTCGTACATCGCCTTCGGATCCGCGAGCGTCATCAACCGCTCGACGTCCCCCGCTGCGAGCGCCGCGAGCGCGTCCTTGACCACGTCATTCCGTGCTGGCTCGGCCTGCGTGGAGATCGTGTTGGTCAGCTGCGGCTTGGTCGGTTGCGTCGACGATCCGCCGCACGCCACCACCGTCAGCAGGCCCAGAAAGCTTCCCGATCTCGACATCGGACGAGCATGGCATGGCGACTCCCAGTGGGACCACGAGTGGGCACCGAACATCCGATGGTCACAGGCAATTCGCGGATCGCGGAGGGTTGTGGGCACGCGGGGTTTCGCGGCTCCGGGGCAGCTTCACGACGCGCTGAATCAATCGCGCAGGCAGGCCGAGTTGCGCGATTCGCGCATCCTGGCAGAGCGCTTGCTCATCAGCGAGGCATGCGGATCGCCATCCTCTCTTCGCTGCTCGCGGTCGGTTGCGGTGTGTCCTCCCCGTCCGACGGCACCACCGATCCTGTCGGCACCCCGGAGAATCCAGTCCCATCGAAGGAAGGTCCGTACGCGGTCCGCAACACCGTCGACTTCACCGCCGAGGCCGTGCTGCCGAAGCCGGCCGAGGTCGTGGTCGCCACGCTGCGGACGTTCTCGACGAACCCCGGCCGAGCGTTGGTCTCGGCAGCCGATGCCGCGGGGATCCCCGCGCTCGCGACGCTCTACGACGCGCTGCCCGGTGCGCTCACCGACAAGTTCGAAGGCTGGGTCAGCGACTTCGTCAAGGACGTCAAGCTCAACGGCAAGCCGATCACCGAGTACGCCGGCGACATCGCGGCGCTCGCCGAGTATTCGCTGACGCAGTTCACGGTGACGAGCGAGCTCGATCTGCGCACTGGGACCGCCGAGCACCGCCTGACCGGCCTCGACCTCCGCCCGGCCGGCCTCGAGGTGGTGATGCCGATCGACGGCCTCGCCGGCGACATCCTCACGCAGCACCCCAACATGCTCGTCTCCGAGGGCGGCTTCATCAGCCTCGACGAGCAGCACTTCGGGCTGATGTATGGCGAGTACGCGTGGCAGGGACTCGAGACGGCCTCGACCCAGCTGTTCGGTCAGGGCATTCGCGCGACGCTTGGCAAGGCGGTCAACTGCCCTGCCCTCGCGAACAGCATCGCGGACAAGTGCGTGCTCGGCGTCTGCGTCGGTCACAAGGGCCTGATCGAGGACATCTGCGAGGGTGGCCTCGACACCATCGTCAACGTCGCCCACAACGCGATGGCCGCGAACAAGCTCGAGGCGCTGCACCTGATCTCCGGCTCGGTCCACCTCGTCGACGACGATGGCGACGGCGTCGGTGACCGCCTGGTCGACGGCACCTGGGATGCCGAGATGAACCTCGGCCTCGGCCTGCGCCACACGCCCGCGACCTTCGAGGGCGAACGCTAAGGTGGAGTCCTTTGCCCCGCGACCCTGAGGGCAACCGCGAGGGCTTCGGCCGCAGGTGGAGAGCGCCAGGGGTCCGCGTCCTGCCTCCCGGCGGCTATAGTCTCCAGGCATGAGCCTGTGGTCGCGCTTTCAGCGCCGGATCGGTGATCTCGCCGGCGAGCTCGTTCTCGACGACTACCGCGACCAGCTCGTCCACGCGCAGGACCTCGTCCACGGCGGAGATGTTACCGCCGCGATCGAGATGCTCGAGGCGCTGCTCACCGCGAAGCCGGATCACGGGCAAGCGCTGATCGTCCTCGGCGAGGCGCGGCTCGCACTGCGAGAACCCGACAAGGCACGCGAGGCGTTCGAGCGTGCGATCGCGGTGCGCTCGGGAGATCCGGCGGCGCTCGTCGGTCATGGCCTCGCGCTGGTGATGCTCGGCAAGTTCGAGCAGGCGCTGCAGCCGCTCGGTCGCGCGGTCTCCGAGTCGTCGGGTGATCGCGGCTTGCTCGCCGAGGCGTATCGCGGCCTCGGCGTGGCGTGGCGTCGGCTCGGGGATCTCGACAAGGCGATCCGCGAGCTGCGCAAGGCGGTCACCGAAGATGCCGAGGATCTCGAGGCGCGGGCTTCGCTCGGCGAAGCGCTGGTCGCCGACGGTGGCTCGATCGACGTCGCGTCGCCTTCGGCGACACTGCGCAAGGGCCGTCCGGCCCACTTGTATCTCGACGAGGCGGTTCGCCACCTCGAACGCGCCGCGAAGGCCGACGCGCCACCGGCGCTCGCGCTGTACGGGCTCGCGCGCGTGGCCCTGCTCGAAGCCCTGCCGGCCAAGGCGGGTGACCTCCTCGGCAAGGCGCGGGTGTTCGCCGACATCGACCAGACTCCGCTCGGCGCGAAGCGCAAGCAGGACATCGTGATCGCCCAAGGCGATGCCGCGCTGGCCTCGCGCGATGCGACCCGTGCCCACGGCTTCTACCTCGAGGCGCTCCAGCAGGATCCTCGCTCCCCGGCGCTGCACGCAAAGATCGCGGCTTCGCATCGCGCGATCGGAAATCTCGACGCCGCGCTGCAGAGCTTCGATCGCGCGCTCGGTTTCGGCGCCGAGGTCGACGTGTTGCGGCAGGCCGTGGACACCGCGATCGCCGCACGTGATTCGACGCGAGCGCTGCAATGGGGTGGCGACTTGCTCAGCAAGGAGCCGGAGAACGTCCGCGCGCTGGTCGCGCGAGGCTCGGCGATGGTCGACGGTCAGCCCGACGCCGCGCGTGCGCTGCTCGAGCTGGCTGCCGCACGTGACGATGTCGATGCCCACGTCTCGCTCGCACGGCTCGCCCTCCCCACCGATGCGCAGGCCGCCGCCACGAGCGCCCGCGCCGCGCTGCGCGTCGATCCCCATCACGCGGCTGCGCGCCAGCTGCTCACGGATGCGCGCGCGGCGACCTACGGCGAACCCGGATCCGAGATCGGCGCGATCGCGCGCTTCATCGAAGGAACCGTCGAGAGCCGGCGCGAGCTCGGACACCTCGTCGGTGAGGTCGCGCGCGCCGCGGCCGGGCTCGATCAACCGCTGCTGGTCACGGTGATGGGCGAGTTCTCGAGCGGCAAGTCGTCGTTCGTCAACGCGTTCATCGGCGCCGATGTCGCGCCCACCGGTATCACCCCGACGACGGCGACGATCAATGTCGTGCGCTACGGACGCGAGCGCGGCGGGCGCGTGATCACCCGCGATGGCGTCACCCGCGAGCTCACGTGGGACGCGCTGATGGCGTACATGAAGGCGCTATCTCCGGAGGAGGCGACCGGGATCGATCGCGTCGAGATCCTCGTCCCGTTGCCGCAGCTCGAGAAGATCAACATCGTCGACACGCCGGGGCTCAACTCGATCCAGCCGGAGCACGAAGCCACCGCCCGCGCGTTCATCGCGAAGGCCGATGCCGTGGTCTGGGTGTTCACCGCGTCGCAGGGCGGCAAGGCGAGCGAGAAGAAGGCCCTGCGGTCGATTCACGACGAGGGCAAGCGCGTGCTGGGCGTCCTCAACAAGGCCGACACCCTCAGCGAGAGCGACACCACCGAGGTCGTGACATTCATCGGCGGCGAGCTCGGCGAGCTGGTCGAAGCGATCGTGCCGTTCTCCGCGCGCAACGCCCTCGCCTGGAAACGGACGGACACCGGCTCCGACGGCAACTGGCGCGCGCTGTCCGACGCGCTCGAACAACGGTTCTTCCAGCAGGCCCGGCAGCTCAAGCGCGAGGCGTGTGCACGCACGCTGCGCCACGTGGTCGCAGAAGCACAGCGCCAGGTCGATGCGGCAACGGTGCAGACCGCCGAGGCGGCCGAGGCGGCACGTGCCGCACGCGATCAGCTCAACGCGGCCTCGCACGACTTTGCGGACGAGGTCGTGCTCGCCGAGCGCAAGGCGCTCTCGGAGCACACGGCAGCGCTGTATCGCCGCGCCGCGCGCGAGGTCCTCGATCTGATCCGGCCGCGCAAGCTCCCGTTCGGATCGCACAAGGCGTCGAGTGCTGATCGCGACTATCTGATCGCGCTCCTCCAGTCCGGGCTCGAGTCGGCCATCGAGGGTGGCCGTCGCCGGGTCGCGGCCGATCTGATCACCCGTTCTCGCACGGTGGAACCTGCGGCCCGCACGCTCGCCCAGGCACTCAACACCGACGTCCTCGGCGATCTCGAGCGAGCCACCCAGGATCAGGTCGGGCTCGCGCTGTCCCGCGTGTTCGATCGCGCCCGCGCGTACCTTCGCGGTTATCTCGAGGGCGGCTACGTCGAGGCGTTCTTTCGTAACGATGTCCCGAACCTCGACCTCTCCGAGGACGCCGTCTATCACGCATTGATCAAGGGCGCTCCCGATCTCGATCACGAGCTCGGCGATCCCCTGACCCGCGCGGCCGCGGACGCCCTCGCCACACTGGCACGCCGGCTCGATCACTGGAGCGCCGTGGTCGATGTCCAGGGCTTCGATCTCGAGGTTGGGGTGGGTCGCGCTCTCGAACGGGCCGCCGCGAGTCTGGCTTGACCTGAAGATCTTCGGTGTGGCACTCACCAAAGGTGGCTCGTCCGAAGAAGCGTGCGCGGATCTCGAATCGACACACGCTCGGGATCGACGAGGCCGGCCGTGGCCCGTCCGTCGGGCCGATGGTGATGGCGGCGGTGGCGATCGATTCGAAGACGGCCTCGGCGCTGACTCGAATGGGCCTGACGGATTCGAAGGCATTCGGCGCGGGTGAGGATGCCCACGCGGTGCGTAGCGAGCTCGCCGTCGAGATCCGCAAGCGGGCGCTGTTCGTCGAGGCGATCGTCGTCAGCCACACCGTGATCGACGAGCGCGTGTCTCGCAACGAGCTCAACGTGCTCGAGCGCGAGCTCGCGATCCAGCTGATCGACAAGGCGCCGACCGTCGACAAGATCATCGCCGACGGCAAGCGGATGTTCGCGCCGCTGTGCCAGCGCTACGATCACTTCGAGTCGCGCGATCGCGCCGAGGAGCATCACGCGGCGGTCGCCGCGGCGTCGGTGATCGCGAAGGTGCTGCGCGACCAGGCGTTCGACGAGATCAAGAGACGCTACGAGGGTGAGCTCGGTCCGATCACCGGCGGCGGCTACGCGAATGCGGCCACCCGGCGCTGGGTGCGTGCGTACGTCGAGCGATATCGTCAGATGCCGGCCGAGATCCGGATGACGTGGCCACACCCGTACGTGGCCGACCTGATCGAGGTCGAGCGTCCGTCGGCGCAGCTCTCGCTGATCTGATCGATCCGGCGCTTCCTGCAGATCGGGGACGGTCTTGGAACCTGCCCGGCGCGCTAGAGGCAGCGCTTGATCGCGGTCTGCGTGACGATGCGCGTCTTGTATGCGTTCGCATCCAGCTCGCGAAGCTTCCTGCAGATCGGGGACGGTCTTGGAACCTGCCCGGCGCGCTAGAGGCAGCGCTTGATCGCGGCCTGCGTGACGATGCGCGTCTTGTACGCGTTCGCATCCAGCTTGCGAATCCGCTCGGCGGTGGCTTTGACAGCGGCGCAGTCCTTGCGACCCGCCGCGATCTCCGCTTGCTTCACCAGTTGCGGCACCGAGTCCTGCCCGCCACCAGCTGGGGAGGGAGGTCGCGTCGCGGTCACCGAGTCGATCGTGACCGGTTTCGGCGCTTCGGGTGGATGCATGTCCTCCACTCGCTGACCGTTGACCTGGCGACCCTCGCCACCCTCGGTCACGATTCGCGGTTCATCGTCGTCGGTAGGGACGATGACGGGCGGGCGCTCGACCTTGACCGGCTCCGACACCGCTTCGGTCGGCGCCTCGGGGCGCGCGAGCACCGGCGGACGTGGCCGCGGCGGGACGGGCCGAGCGGGGCCCGGAGCAACACCGTCGGGCTTGTCATCGGCCTTCTCGCCAGCGTCCTTCATACCCTTCGCAGCTTCGCTGCGCGCTGCGAGCTTCGCCGTGCCGGTCGCGGGCTGCTTGCTGGCGAGATCCTGCTCCCGCTCGCGCGACCCGGCGCGTTCGGGGGCCGCGGCCTCCATGCCGCCACGTCGAGTCAGCACCACGGTGCTACCGACGAGCACGATCACCGTCGCTGCCGCGAGCATCGGTGGTCGAGTCAGCATCGCGAGCGTGCGCCGCCACCACGACTCCGGCTCGGGCGCCATCTCGGCAGCCTTCGTGCGGGCCGCCGCCATCAACGCGTCGAGGCCGCGCGCCGGCGGTTCCTCGTCGGGCATCTCACGGAACATCGTACGGATCGTATGGCCCCCGCGCATCGAGCCCATCATGCCCTCGAGCTCGTCCTCGTCGCTGGGCTGCCCGGTATCAGTCACGGGACGGCCACGGCCTTCGCGAGATC
Source organism: Deltaproteobacteria bacterium (assembly GCA_031385555.1). Taxonomy (GTDB): domain Bacteria; phylum Myxococcota_A; class Polyangia; order Haliangiales; family Haliangiaceae; genus JABFXX01. The sequence goes on from JANNBP010000499.1 coordinate 37,479, forward strand.
CTTGTAGTCGTCCAGCTCGAGCCGCAGCTTCTCGAGGGCGTAGCGCATGCGGCTCTTCACGGTGTTCTCGGGCACGCCGACGACATCCGCGATCTGCTTGAACGGCATGTCGAGGAACTCGCGCATCAGGAACACTTCACGCTGCTCGTCCGAGAGCGCAGCGATGGCGCGCTGCATCGTCTCGTGCAGCTGCTTGTTCACACTCTTTCGATCGCTTGCCATCTCGCTCGACGGGATCACATCCAGCAACGTGCCGCTCTCGTCGCTCGAGTCCATCGGCGCGTCGAGAGAGGCATGCTTGCGGTGCTTTCGCCGTCTGGTCTGGTCAACGCACAGGTTGCGGGCGATGGTGTAAAGCCATGTCGTAAATTTGGCCTGTCGCTTGTAAGCCTCCGCGCCCTTGATGACGCGCATGAAGGCTTCTTGCAGCAGATCCTCGGCCGTCTCTTTGTCCCCGACGAACCGAAGGATGAAGTTGTAGACCGGCTTGCGATGCCGCGAGAGCAACACCTCGAAGGCGCGAACCTCGCCCTTCTGGTACATCACCATCAGGTCTTCGTCGGCGGTGTCGTTGAACATGAGGATCAGCTAGGTCTGCGGTCTTCGTCGGCTTTTCTTAGCCGCAATCGGATTTGACACTACCCCAACCGTAACGCCAACGGTTGTCGAGTAGACCGCTTACGCGGTCTGACACGTTGGACAGTAATACGTTGCCCGCCCCTGGAGGACCGACCGTTTGATCACCGACGAGCACCTCGGACACTTCTCACCGGCACGAGCGTAGACCGATAGGTAGTCGGCGTTCTCGCCGGCATTGCCGTCGGCGTCGACGAAATCTGCGAGCGTGGTGCCTCCGTGATCGAGCGCGAGATCGAACACCTCGCGGATCGAGGCCGCGAGCAATTCGGCGCCTGCTCGGGTCAGCCGCATCGTGCGCTTGGTCGGTCGCAGCTTCGCGCGCCACAGTGCCTCCGAGGCATAGATGTTACCCACGCCGGCAAGTACGCCCTGATCGAGGATGAACGCCTTGAGCGTGGTGCGACGCTGCTTGGCCGCGGCAAGGAACGCGGCGACGTCGATCGGCTCGAGCCCATCGGGTCCGAGGATCTCGAGTGCCGGATGTGCGCGCTCCTTCGCACGCTCGAACACGTCGAGCTGACCGAACCGACGAGGATCGGAGAATCGCAGCTCCCGCGCACCGAGACCGAGCACGAGGTGCGTGTGTGGTGCGCGCTCGGCGTTCGCAGGTCGGATCTGAAACCGCCCGGTCATCCCGAGATGAACGAGCAGGGTCGACGGCGTATCGGTGTCGACGAGCAGGTACTTGCCGTGGCGCCGGACGGCCGTGATCGTCGCACCGACCAGCCCTTGCAGCTTCCTGCGCGGCGGCTTGCGCTGCATGTGGAGCTTCATGCCGCTGTCCCACACCCTCGCGATCGTCGCGCCGACGGCAGGCTCCAGCGTGCGCCTGACGGTCTCGACTTCAGGTAACTCGGGCACGAGCGTGGGTTACCACCTCGTGGCGCCGGCGCGGTTGTGGAACGTCGAGATCTCGCCGAGCCGTGAACGTCGCTGGTGGGCTCCGCGCCCGCGACCCCACGAAACTGGTGGCAACGCTCGCGAGGCCTGGGTCCAACCCGCTACCCCCACGAAACTGGTCGCTCGCGAGGCCTGGGTCCAACCCGTTACCCCCACGAAACTGGTCGCTCGCGAGGCCTGGGTCCAACCCGCTACCCCCACGACACTGGTCGCTCGCGAGGCCTGGGTCCTCCCCGCCACCCCCACGAAACTGGTGGCAACGCTCGCGAGGCCTGGGTCCAACCCGCTGCCGGTGGATTCGACCAACGCTCGAGGCCTGGGTCCAACCCGCTACCCCCACGAAACTGGTGGCAACGCTCGCGAGCCTGGGTCCAACCCGCTGCCGGTGGATTCGACCAACGCTCGAGGCCTGGGTCCGCGCGGCATCCCATACGCCACCGACCAGCGATTCTCCATCGACTCGAGCCAGCGTCAAGCAGCGTCAAGCAGCGTCAAGCGGGCTTCGACGGCAGCACGTTCGCGATCGCGGCGAACTCGGCGATGTCGAGGGTCTCGCCGCGACGCTGGCCGTCGATCTTGGTCTCGGAGAGCGCGGCATCCACGGCGGTCTCGTCGAACACGGCACGCAGCGCGTTGCGGAGCGTCTTCCGGCGCTGGCCGAACGCGGCGTGAACGACGGCAGAGTAGTGCTTGTCGTCGTTGATCGGCGCGCGCGACTTCGCATCGGGCAGCGGCGTCAGCTTGATCACCGTCGAGTCCACCTTCGGCGCCGGCACGAACGAGCCGGCACCGACCCGGATCACCGTCGAGACATCCGCGTACGTCCGGATCATCACGCCCATCGCCCCGTAGTCCTTCCCTCCGGGTGGCGCGATCAGGCGATCGGCCATCTCCTTCTGGATCATCATCACCGCGTGGGTGACGTGAGCCCGCGCCTCGATCACGCGGAACATCAACTGCGACGCGATCTGATAGGGGAGATTCCCGCACACCGCGATCGGGCCGCCCCGCCACTTCGCGGCCATCCGCAGGTCGTAGCGCATCGCATCGGCTTCCTCGACATCGACGTTGTCGACGCCGGCGAGCTCGGCACGCAGCACGGTCAGCATGTCGCGATCGAGCTCGAGCGCGATGATCTTGCCCTCGGGCACCCGCTCGGCGAGGCGCGAGGTCAGCGTGCCGAGCCCGGCACCGATCTCGACGATCCAATCCTCGTCGGTGCGGACGGTGGCGTCGACGATCGCGCGGAACGCTCGCTCCGAGATCAGGAAGTTCTGCGAGAACGCCTTCTTCGCGCGCAGGCCATAGCGCTCGAGCAGTACGCGCGCGTCGGGAAACGGCTCCTCGTTCGCGGGATGGTTGCCTTTGCCGTTGGTGCCATTCGTCGTGCTCATCGGGCGGCCTTCGGTAGTGGCAGCGATGGGATCGCGTCGAGCGCTAACCCGTCCCGCTCCCCACGCACGAGATGGTGATATCCGGCGGCGGCGATCATCGCAGCGTTGTCGGTACACCGCGCCGGCGTCGGAACATAGACGCGGAAGTCATCCTCTTCACCCGCCGCGATCATCGCGGTGCGCAGCGCCGAGTTCGCGGCCACCCCACCGCAGACCTGGACGTGATGCAGTTGCAGCCGGCGCGCGGCTCGCCGGGTCTTGCGCACCAGCAGCTCGACGATCGCGGCTTGATAGCTCGCACACAGATCCGAGAGGGCCTGTCCCTCGGGTTGCCCATGCGCACGCACGTGGTGCAACAGCGAGGTCTTGAGCCCCGAGAACGAGAAGTCGGAGCCGGTCTCCGCGGCGGTCATCGCCTTGGGAAACTCGACGGCCTTCGGGTTGCCGAGCTGCGCGAGCTTGTCGACCACCACGCCGCCCGGATATCCGAGCCCGAGCAGCTTCGCTCCCTTGTCGAACGCCTCGCCGGCGGCGTCATCGCGGGTCGCGCCGAGCTCGCTGATCGCGCCATGCCCGTCGACGCGCACCAGCGACGTGTGCCCACCCGAGACGATCAGCGCGAGGTGAGGAAACGGGGGCGGATCCGGTTCGAGGTAGATCGCGCTCAGGTGCCCCTCGAGGTGATGCACGCCGACCAGCGGCTTGCCGGTCACCCACGCGATCGCCTTCGCCGTCTGGAGGCCGACGAGCAGCGCCCCGACGAGGCCCGGCGCATTGGTCACCGCGATGCCGTCGATCTCGGCGAGGGTCGACCCTGCCCGCTCGAGCGCGGCTTGCACGACCGGCACGACGTTGAGGATGTGGGCGCGCGATGCAAGCTCGGGCACGACCCCGCCGTAGCGGGCGTGGACCTCGTGCTGCGAGGCGACGACATCCGATCGCACGTGCGTGCCGTCGTCGACGATCGCGGCCGCCGTCTCGTCGCACGAGCTCTCGAGGCCGAGGACCCGCATCACCGCAGCTCTTCGAGCCACTGCTTGAACAGCTTCACGGTCGGGCCCTTGTCCGGAACCATCGAGAGGTACTTCTCGACCGCCGTTCGCGCCTCGTCACGCCGCCCGGCGGCCTTGTAGATCCGCGCCCGCGCCTCGTAGATCGCGGCGCTCGGAAACGTGCTCTCCGCCGCGCTCAACGCTGCGAGCGCGTCGTCGACGCGACCCATGCGTTGCAGGGCTTGCGACCGCAGCACGTAGCTCCGCGCAGTCTTGCGGAGCTTGAGCGATTGGTCGACCAGCTGGAGTGCGCGCGCGTAGTCGCTGTCTTCGAGCGCCGTGAACGCCTGGTCGTAGAGTGCCTTCGCCTTCGCGATCGGATCCTCGAGGGGCGTTGCATCGCTGGGCGGCTTGTCCACGACTGCGTCGCGCGCGACCGCAGCGTCTTGGACGACCGGCGCGTCGACGCTCCCATCTCGCGCCACCGCCGCATCCGTCACCACGGGTGGGGTGACGCTCGCGCCGGTATCTTCGACGATCGCATCGGGCTCGGGGATCGCGCCGGCGTCGTCGACGGCCTTCTTCGTCTGCTTGGCCGGGCGCGTGGCGTAGAGGTAGATCGCGACGATCGCGAGCAGGCCCGCGAGGGCGAGGAGCGCCATGGCGCCCTTGCCCGGTCCGCTCTGTCTCCGCACGCCGCTGCCGGACAGGTCGAGCCTGGGCGGTGGGATCGACAACTGCGACAGCCGCGGTGGAGCTTCCACGGGTGCAGGCTTGGGTGCCTCGACCTCGACGTCCTCGATCTCCTTGTCGACCTCGACCGTCTCCGCCTGGGTCACCTGGATCTCGCGCGTGATCCGGCGCGGCATGATCGTGATCATCTCGCGCTCCGTCGACGAGCGCGGGAACGCAAACTGTCCGAGCGACACCTCACCAGAGGTCTCCGCGCGATCGCGCCCGAGCGACCCGATCATCCGCAGCGCCGACTCGTCGCGACCGAGGCGTCTCGCGTCGGCAGCTGTCATCCGCTGCGACGGCGCATCGCGCTCGATCGGCTCGGGCACGCTGCGATCCATCACGAACGAGACCCGCGAGTCCTCGATCGGCTCGGCCTCGGCGACGTCGAAGATCATCGGATCTGCGCCGCCGATGTGGACCACGTGATCCGTATCGAGCCGTGGCGTGGCGTCCTTGTCGAGCTCGCTGCTCGGAGCTCGTGGCTTGAAGGCAGCTACATCGTCCTTGAACAGGTCGGGCTCGATCGCCTGCGCCGCCGCGACGGCCTCGTCGATCAGGTGCAAGCTCGACGGGCGCAGCGTGCCCATCAGCTCGCCTTCGCTGGTCTGCGGAGGCTCGTTGATCTCTTCGACCACCTGCTGTTCGTCGAGCGGCTCGGCGGCCGGCGACTCGGGAAGAGGTTCCGGCTCGGGCCCCGCGATGTCGTGCTCGGCGCTGTCTCGGGCCGCGCCCTCGATCGGGGTCGTTGAGCGGCCGTACTCCTGATCGAGCTCGACGAGCCGGCCGCCGGTCGGATGCCGCATCGGTGCGCCGTGGTCGATGTCCGAGAGCATCTCCTCGAAGTACAGGCGCGAGATCGCCTGCAGGCACTCGAGATCGCCGACCGCAGACGCGTCGATCACCTCGAGCAACGTGCGCTTGCCGTCGATCAGCCGGAGGATCGGATTGTTGTCATCGGGGACGTCGCCGAGTCGCGCAGCGAGCTCGCCGGCATCGACCTCGAAGCGATGGGAGAGCGGAGGCAACTGTTCGAGCAGGCGCGACCATTCGTCGAGCCTGCGCATGCCCTCCATCAACAAGCCTTGCGAGCTCGTCGCGATCACCTCGCGGCGACGCACGGTACGAAACACGACCTCGAAGTCACCCTCGCTCCAGGTCAGCAGGCGATAGACCGCGTCCTCGCCTTGCAGCGCACCGGCCTCGGCATCGATCACGCGACCATCGCGGAAGTAGATCGCCGCCTGCCGGTTCCGCTCGCCGACGAACTGGATCACGCCTGACTTGCGACTGATCTCGATCGTCTGGATGACATCGACGACCGGCATGTCGGCGACGCGGCCGGCGAACCGCGTGCGTCCGTCGCGCCGCTCTTCGAAGCGCACTCGCTGCCGCTTCTGCAGCAGGATGTTGATCCTCGTGACGATCTCTTTGATGTAGATCGGCTTGGTCAGGTAGTCGTCGACACCGAGCTCGAGCCCGCGGATCTTGTTCTCGATCGCCGCCTCGGCGGTCAGGAAGATGAACGGGATCTCGTCCCATTCCGCGCGCGCCCGAACCCGCTTGCGGAGGTCGAAGCCATCGCCATCCGGGAACGTGGTCTCCGAGATGATCAGGTCGGGTGCCCCGAGCTCGAGCTTGTCGAACGCATCGAGGACCGAGATCGCCGTGGTCACCGTGAACCCTGCTTTGCGCAGAGACACTTCGAGCACCCGCATGCTGCGAGTGTCCCCATCCACCAGGAGCAGGCTTTGCTTGGACACGATCCGGTCAACAACCGGGGCAGAAACCGACGAAAAACCCCGCGGTTCGAATCGTATCGGACTAACGCAGCCGTCGCTAGCAACGTAGGCTAGCGCGATGGTCTCGCTGCCGTACGGCCGCGCCCCCTACCAGCTCGAGCTGAGAGGCCGCGCTGCGACCCTCCTCGAGCCGCCGGCGCCTCCTCCCCTACAAGCGGTGCGGCCGCTGCTGGAGGCCGCGCTCGATGCGCCGATCGACCTCGCGACGGTGGAGCGGCTCGTCGGGACCGGCGGGCGGGTCACGGTGATCATCAGCGATCACACCCGGCGCGAGCCTCGCGAGGACTTCCTCGCGGCGCTGCGGGCCCGCCTACCGGACCGCCGGTGGACGCTGGCGATCGCGACCGGGACCCATGGACCATGTGGACTCGGCCGGCTCGAAATCGACGCCGAGCTGGTTCGCGACATGACGGTCATCGACCATGACGGCCACTGCGATGACGACCTGGTCGTCCTCGGGACCACCTCCTACGGCACTGTGGCGCGGGTGCACCGCTGTGTCGTCGAGGCCGACCTGGTGATCGCCACGGGCTGCATCAAGCCACACTATTTCGCGGGCTTCGGTGCAGGCGTCAAGGCGGTGTTTCCCGGCCTCGGCGCCGCGCGCGACGTCCGCCACAACCACGAGCTCAAGGCAGCCCCCGGCGCGACAGCCGGAATCGTCGACGGGAATCCGTGCCGCGCCGATCTCGAAGCGGTCGTCGCGATGGTTCCTGCGCCAGTGTTTCTGCTCGATGGCGTCTGTGCCTCCGACGGTTCGGTGTTCGCGGCGGTCGCCGGCGATCCGCGGTCGGCGTTCCGGCGCGGCGTCGAGCTCGTGCGACCACAGTTCACGGTCCATGCTGCGCCCGCGGATCTGGTGATCGCCTCCGACGTGTTGCCGGTGACCGCCTCGCTCTATCAGTCGGCGAAGATCGCCGCCGCGATGGCGCCGCTCGTGAAACCGAATGGGCTGCTGTTGATCGTCGCCGAGTGCCACGAAGGGATCGGCGGGGTCGAGGTCGTCAACGAGAAGATCTTCCGGATCGGGATCTTGCCGCGCCTCGCAGCTGGCGTCCGACTCGGCTTGGTTTCTGGCCTCGAAGCTGCCATTGCTCGTATGACGCTGCTCGAACCGTTCGACTCGATCACCACTGCACTGAATGAGGTTCGTGGCTCGGTGATCGTGGCTCCTCGCGCAAGTCAGCTTTTACTCTCATGACGCAGTACGTCAAAGCGTTGAGGAAGTTGGGAGTCGACACGTCGTTCTCGAGCCAACTCGAAGCGTTTGCGACCTTGTTCCTCCGCTGGAACAGCAGCATCAACCTCTCGTCCGCTCGTACGAACGATGAGGTCGTCGAGCACATCATCGACTCACTTCACGTGGTGCCACTGATCAGCAGCACGGACCGTGTGCTCGACGTGGGCGCGGGTGGCGGCTTCCCGAGCGTTGTCGTGGCGATCTGTCGACCGGATGCAACCGTCACTGCACTCGAGCCGGTGCACAAGAAGCATGCGTTTCTCCGCACGGCCGCACGCGAGCTGAAGCTCGCGAATCTCGAAGCGTTCGCACGGCGAATCGAGGATCACGAGGAGGTCGATTACGACGTGGCGATGTCTCGTGCGACGTTCGATCTCCGCGAATGGATCGAGCGTGGGCTCACACGTGTTCGCGTGGGTGGTCATGCAATCGGTTTCGAAGGTATCGAGCGCGCCGATCTCCCCACTCCGCTCATTCGCCACTCGTATGACCTTGCCGGCAAGAATCGCGCGATCATCTCCGTAGAACGATCCCGCTGATCGCTACCTCTTGACGATTCCTCGTCGAGCCTCACCCTCCTCGGCTCCCCTTTTGAAGGAATCGGATTGGCGAAACGAAAGACGCTCGCTCCCTGGAAACCGTCGCGAGAGATCCAGCTCAAGGCGATCGCGCGGCGCGTTCCCGACGTGATCGCGAAGAATCTCAACGTGCTGTTCTGTGGGATCAATCCCGGTCTCTACTCGGCTGCGGTTGGTCATCATTTCGCGGGGCCGGGTAACCTGTTCTGGCCGACGATTCATCGGGCGGGTCTGACGCCTCGTTTGTTCACGGCATTCGATGAGCCCGAGATGGCTGCGCTGGGATTTGGAATCACAAACCTGGTGCCACGCGCTTCGAAGGATGCCGAAGACCTGACGAAGGAAGAGCTTCGAGCAGGTGCGAAGACGGTCAAGCGCAAGGCTCGAAAGTTCAAACCGCGGTTCCTTGCTGTGCTGGGTCTTGCTGCCTATCGGACAGCATTTGAGAAGACCAAGGCTCAGGTCGGCTACCAGGATGCGGTCGGAGATACCAAGGTCTACTTGCTCCCGAATCCGAGCGGGCTCAACGCGTTTCATCAACCCGCAGTGCTCAATCAGATGTTCCTGGCGTTTCGGGAAGAGCTTCTGAAGGACGGTGTTGCCCTTCCCGAGATCCCTGTGCTTCCGCTTCCAGAACCGAAGGCTCCGACCAAGAAGACCTCCCTCAAGACCAGTCTGGGATGACTAGTTGCGTAACGAGGTGTTCCACGTGAAACTGTTCCTGTGGAAACCTTTTCACATGAAACATTGAGTCCAGACTGGGTTACAGGATTCACCGAGGGCCTCGGGAGCTTCACGTTCAGTCGATCTGGCAAGCAGGTTGCCGTCTACTTCGCCCTCAAACTACCGCTCGTTGATCGCCTGCTACTCGAGTCGATCCAGCGGTTCTTCGGTGGCATTGGGCGGCTGTACGAGGTCCGAACCACAAACAACGGCGCGATCTACTATCGGGTCTCGAATCGTAGCGAACTTCTCGCCATCGTTGGTTACTTCGACCAGCACCCCCTGCGAACCTCGAAAGTTCGGGTCTACGACGTGTGGCGATTGATGGTCCTCGCCAAACAGCAGTTTCGAAACGTCGATAAATTCGAGATCAACGCGCTCGCCGACCAGATCTCTCGGCTGACCCGTCCCACCGCGCCAACCCCGAAGTAGTTCTCCTTCAGAAGTCGTTCGTTAGCGCGGCCCGAAGTAGTTCGTTTGGCGCCACTCAGGTCGGGTCGATTCCTTGGTCCCATCCTCACAGGGCAAAACACGGCGACGCGCAACGCGCTCTCCTGACCGCTTGAAGCCCCTCACCGGTCTCTTCGAGGACGACGGAGTCGAATCGCTGGGTACGTTGTTGAATCGGTTGGTGGTGGAGGGACACTCGGTGAACGCGACCTCGATCGCCGTGTAGACGTCGAGCCCACGCATGCACGAGCTCTCGAACCGAGATTGGCGACTGCCTTGTTGCGGCCTCTCCTGCGAGCTGCGCAACCCTTGGCCGGCTGCGTGCGTGATCGGGCTCGGCACCGAGCTCGCCGGGCACATCGCGCGCAGCGAATGCCGACCAGTTCGGTCACAAACCTGGGTCAGAAGTCGCTCTTGAGCACGACGCGGTAGCGAGACGAAGGAGGCGCGCCGCCATCGTCGCAACAGCTATTGAAGCGGATCAGATTCGCATTCGTGATCCTGGTGTTGCCGGCCTGAGTTGCTGACAGCTCGGGCAACTCTGGGCGCGCACGTGTCCGAGCCGCTGCACGATCGCTGCCCGATAGCTGCCCGGTCGGTTCGGCTCTACTCGCCCACGTCTCCGTGGGCTGATCTATGTTCGCTGCTTCGACCACAGCTATTGGACAGAGCGTCTTCGGCGATCCCTGACCCACTACGGCCAGGTTAGTACGTATGCCACCGCAGTTGGAGTACGACGTCCAGCAGGTCGTGCCCTGTACGTCGTTGATGCATTGGCCGGCAATCTAGCGGCTCGCACAATCGAGAAGGTGATGGCAATCACGGACCCGTGATCAGCGACAATTACTTTGCAGACCGTTTCAGAAGCAAGAGATCGCTCAGGTACGGATACAGCCTAGTGATCGGTCTTCCATCAAGACTCGTGACCTCATCACCGGCGCGAAGACCGGCTCGATCGGCAGCACCACCCACAATCACAGCAATTGACGCCAATCAACGCGGTTTCGACGAGCAACGAAGGGTGCCCTCGGCTCGCGACGCTTCCGATCGACCCGATCCATCAGAGCGCTTGGAACGTTGCTTGTTCGAGGAGCTGCAGCTCACTCGAACTGAGTGACAGGGGAGGCATCCAGACCACGACATCGCCGAGTGGTCGGAGGATGACTCCGTGCTCGCGAATTCTCGAACAGACAGCGGCCCCCGCAAACTGGTCGGCTCGTGCGTCCACCTCGATTCCTGCCATCAGCCCGCACTGGCGGATCGACTTCACGGACGAGTGCTTCGCGAGCCTCGTCAGAGCAGCCCGCATCTCCGGAATCCGCGCGCGAGCGTTCGCCAGCGTCTGTTCTCGTAACAAGGCGAGCGACTCCAAGCTGACCGCACACGCCAGTGGATTCGCGGTGTACGTGTGGCCGTGGAAGAACTGCTTGAGCTCCGAACGCTCGCCCAGGAACGCGCTGTAGATCTCCTCGGTCGACAGCGTTGCCGCCAGCGGGAGGTACCCGCCCGAGATGCCCTTCGCGAGACATAAGAAATCCGGCGACACATCCTCCTGCTCGCACGCGAACATCGTTCCGGTGCGGCCGAATCCGGTCGCAACCTCGTCGAGGATCAGGTGCACGCCGAACCTCGTACAGAGGTCGCGCGCCAGTTTGGTAAAGCCGGGTGGGTGCACGAGCATTCCAGCAGCTCCCTGAACCAGTGGCTCCATCACAAAGGCCGCGATCTCGTTCGAACGAGTCTCGAGCTCACGGATCAACGTTGCGCGAGCAGCCTCGGGATCGAGTGCCGGACTGGGAACAGCGATCGAGTCGACCAGCAGCGGCCCGAACACACGGTGGAAGAGGTCGATCCCTCCAACGCTGACCGCTCCCAGCGTGTCGCCATGATAGGCCTCGCCCACTCGCAGGAACTTTCGCTTCGTCGCTCTGCCCTGCAGCTGCCAGTACTGAAACGATTGCTTGAGAGCGATCTCGACCGCAGTCGATCCGTTGTCCGAATAGAACACGCGCGCGAGTCCCTTCGGCGCCACCTCGAGCAACGCTGCCGCGAGTCGAATCCCAGGCTCGTGGGTCAGTCCTAGATAGGTCGAGTGCGCGAGTCGCTCGAGCTGGTCCTTCACCGCACGATCGAGTCGTGGATGACGATGCCCGTGGACGTTGCACCAGAGCGAGCTGACGCCATCGAGATACCGCTTGCCCTGTCCATCGATCAGGTAGTTCCCCTCGCCGCTCGCGATCACCAACGGAGACCAGGCAGCCATCTGCTGAAACGGGTGCCAAGACACCCGCCGGTCGAGATCTTCGAGCTCGCTCATACGCTGCTCATAGCAGCCAACGACTTCCTCCCGAACCCACACTTCATGGCTATTCGCGCTGGCCTCGCACATTCAGCCGAGGATCTCGCCCCGCCGCCGAGCTGTCTGCTTGTACGAGCGGTGTGAGTTCGTCCGAGATTCGGACACGTAACATCGTATCCGGGCGAGGTTCACCGTCGAGCGCAGCTATTCTTTGTCCGAAATCCGGACAGACAACCGCGCCTGGTCGGCTGTTGCGAGTTGGCGAATGTCTCCCTGCGCGGGTCCATCGCGCACCAAACACCGAGCGCTCAGGGCGTGCGCTCCTTCGATGGTGGCCGTCGCCACGACCGAGGCCACCGCGACAGAGATCGACGCGGTAGCTTCGGGCGATGGGACGAGCGAAGCGCGACGTCGATCGACGCGTCCGGCGCTCGCGGCAACATCTCCACGAAGCACTCGTCGCGTTGATCCTCGATCGTGGATGGGATCGCGTCACGGTGCAGGCAGTGTGCACTCGAGCCGGAGTCGGGCGCTCGACCTTCTACGTCCACTTCGCCGACAAGGAGGATCTGCTCGTTGGGGGCCTGGATCATGTCCGTGACGATCTCCGACGCCGGCGACGAATGATGAAGCAGCCCCCGTCGTTCGCATTCGTTGGCGGGTTGATCGAGCACGCCGATGGTTCGCGGCGGCTATTTCGCGCGGTGATCGGCAAGCGTGCCGGCGTCGCAGTTCAGCGTCGCTTTCGAGAGGTGGTCGGCGAGCTGATGACGGACGAGCTCCGCGATCAGGAGGTCGGCCGCGCGATGATCGGCGTGACGAGTCGGTTCCTGACAGGTGCGCTCGTCGAGATGCTGTTCGCATGGGTCGAGGGCAAGGACACGGCGCCGGCCTCGGCGGTCGAGCGGCAGTTCGCCCAGCTCGCGGCACCCGTCGTCCTCGCCGCGCGCTGAGATCGGGGCAATCGCCTGGGATGTGTCCTGGAACGCGGCCTGGGGCACGCCACCCGTTTGCCGCGCGGAGCGCCACTGGCTATTCGAGCGGTGAAGGAGAACTTCTGATGACTCACTCATTCGCCCTGTTCGCGTTGATCGTCGCGCTTCCTGCATGCCACGGCGGCCACCACGGTGCGGGCCACACGCCGGACCCCGCAATCACGAACGCACGGGCCAACCCGGTGACCGAGATCGGAATCGCCGTCCCGCTCGCACCCGGTAAGACGGCCGCGTGGCAGTCCGCGCTCGAAGAGCTGCTCGGCTCCCGTTACGCGGAGTACGAGTCGTCACGAAAGCGCTTCGGTCTGACGTCGCAGACCACGTTCCTTCAGAAGACGCCGATGGGCGACTTCGCCTTGATCCATCTCACCGGTCCCGACGTCCACGCGTCGTTCCACGCGATGTCGAGCAGCAAGGACACGTGGGACGTGAAGTGGCGCGAGCTGACGCTCGATCTCCACGGCATGGACTTCGCGAAGGGCGAACGCGTGTTGCCGAAGGTCGAGCCCGCGTACTCGATGGAGACGGGAGACGCCTCGAACGCCAAGCCGTTCATGTTCCTCGCTCCCCTCGCTCCTGATGGGGTCGCGCGGGTTCGCGCCCTCGCCGCCGATCTGATGGGCAGCAAGCACGACGACTACGTGCGTGCGCGCCGCCGGATCGGGGTCCGTCGTGAAGCGGTGTTTCTCGAATCCACGCCGGCGGGAGATGCCGCCGTCTTCTACTGGCTGGCCGACGACCCGATCGCGAGCATGAACCAGCTCGCGGCGTCGACGGATGCCTTCGACGTGTCGCTTCGTGCGGAGGCGACTCGAGCCCACCCGATCGGGCTCGACATGATCGCGTCGATCGCATCGCAGAACACGCTGATCGCCACGTACCCGGCTCGGGCTGGGCGGCGGGATCCGGATCCACGGATCCCACACCCGCGCTGAAGACCGTCAAGACCTGTGCGCCGCTCGGGCTTCCTGGCAACGGCGGACACGCGGTTCGCTGTTGGTCTGTGCCGCTCGCCACCGGCGCCGACGCGCTCGAAGCGGTTGGCTTTCGTTGCGACCGCGCACTTCACCACAATCACGCCTGCAACAACGCCTCAGGTTGTCTCGATCAACCGCGCACCGCTCGCCTGCAACGCCGCCTCGAAGCGGTTGGCTTTCGTTGCGACCGCGCACTTCACCGCGATCACGCCTGCAACGACGCGTCGGGTTGTCTCGATCAACCGCGCACCGCTCGCCTGCAACGCCGCGCTCGAAGCGGTCGGCCTACGTTGCGACCGCGCCCTTCACCGCGATCACGCCTGCAACGACGCCTCGGGTTGTCTCGATCAACCGCGCAACGTCTCGACTCTCGTGACTGGCGCTAAAGCTAATTCGAAGCCGCGCGGTGCCAACAGGAACGGTCGGCGGCCGAACCGCTCCAACAAGCAGTCGGAGGGCGAACAGCTGGCGACCCACTTCTGCGGTCCGAGCATCATCCCCGATCACCCACGACGCGATCGGCACTGACGCGTGCCCACCCGCCGAGGGCAGTGCCGCTCGAAACTGCGCGATCGTCCTCCGTAGCGCAGAGCGACGTTCGTCACCTTCACCGCTTCGCGCGATCTCGACCGCCCGCCGGGTCGCAGCAGCCACGTGCGGCGGCAACCCCGTCGTGAAGATCAGTGGGCGAGCTCGGTTCCACAGCAGATCCGCGATCGCGCGCGTGGTGGCGGCGAACGCGCCGAACGAGCCGAGCGCCTTGCCGAAGGTGCCGATCACGATGTCGGCGCCGTGCTCGCAGACTCCCTTGCCCTCGACCCCCATCACTCCGATGGCATGCGCTTCGTCGACGATCAGGGATGCCCCATGCCGGCGCGCTAGCTGGCTGCACGCCTCGATGTCGACGACGTCACCGTCCATCGAGAACACCGTCTCCGTCACCACGATCCGTCGTCGCCCGGCGTGCAACTTCAACAGTCGCTCGAGATCTGCGAGGTCGCGATGCTTGTAGACCGCGATGGTCGCTCTCGATAGCCGGCACCCGTCGACGATGCTCGCGTGGTTGAGCTCGTCGGAGAACACCACGTCGCCCTCGCGCAACAGCGCGGTCAGCACGCCGGTGTTCGCCGCGTACCCGCTGTTGAACAGCTGCACCGCTTCGACGCCGACCCAGCCCGCCACCTCGCGTTCGAGCTCGACGTGCTCGCGGTGGTTGCCGATGATCAAGCGCGACGCGCCGGCGCCCGCTCCTTCGAGATCGAGGGAGGCCTTCGCCGCCTCGACCAACCGGGGATCACCGGCGAGCCCGAGGTAATCGTTCGAGGCGAAGTTGAGGACCTCCACGCCATCGACCAGCGCGTGCACGCCTTGTCGACCATCGAGCACTCGTGGCGTCCGCAGTCGATGGATCGCTGCGAGCTCGGACAGCTCCGCCTTCGCTTCGTCATCGAGGTTCACGACGTACACGACCATAGTCGCGGCACGCTCCCGTCGCTACGGTT
>JANNBP010000528.1:0-24509 GCA_031385555.1 Deltaproteobacteria bacterium
AAGCACCTGGGCCACCTCGAGGTGCTCTACCTCGGCAGCTGTGGACTGACCGCGGTCGGCGTGGGCCACCTGCTCGATGCCTCCCCCACCAAGCTGGTCAAGCTCGCGCTGACCAACAACAAGCTGGGGAACGAGGTCGGCGCCACGCTGGCCGGCAAGGCCATGCACCTGCCCGCACTCCGCCACCTGGACCTCCAGAAGACGGGGCTCGGCTCCATCGGTGCGAAGCACGTCTCCGAGGCACGCCTCCCCGCCCTCACGCGGATCGACCTGCGGGCGAACCGGATCGACGCGACGGTCGTCGCCGGTGATCTTCGGATCACGGCGTAGCTTCGCGCACGGTGTCCTACCCGAGCTCCCAGCCACGACTCACGGTGAACCGACGCTGCTAGGCCACCAAGCCTCTGGGAATCGGTCGATTCAACGCCTCAGGTATGGATGTGGTGACCGGGCAGGTGGCGAAGCGGTTCGAGGTTCCAGCCGGAGCCACGGCGGAGCACGAGGAGTTACTCCGGCTGCGCGCGATCGTCGAGCTCGGTCGAGCCATCGGCGTCGAGCACGATCTCGAGCGCTTGCTCGATCGCGTGCTGATCACCTGCTTCGAGTTGCTGCACGCGGATCGCGGCGCCGCCGTGATCTACGACCCACACTCCCAGGCACCGCTGTTGACCGTCGCGAGAGATCGCGAGGGTCAGCCCTGTGCCATGTCGAGCAGCCTGCCGGGTCAGGTGATGCTGACGCACCGCCCCTGCCTTCGCACCGACGAAGGCTCCGCGATCGCGGTGCCCCTCTCGTACCAAGCCGCCGACACCGAGTGGCTCGGCGTGATCATGCTCGACGGCGACCGCGAGCTCAGCCCCCGCGACCTCGAGCTCCTCGAGGCGATCGCCGGCCCCACGTCGCTCGCGATCAAGAACGCGATGCTGGTGCGCCACGTCCACTCCGTGATCGGCGACGAGTGGCGCCGGCTCGACCGCGTGGTCCGAGATCTCCCACTCGGCGTGCTGGTGCTCGACGACAAGCGCCGCTGCGTGCTCGCCAACCCGTGGATCACCGCACGCGCCGAGCTCGGCCACTTCCGCGCCGGTGAGGCGATCGACGCGGTCGCCGGCATCGCCGCCAGCGATCTGCTCGGCTCCGACCTGTGCACGACGGTGACCACCGACTCCGATCGCATCCTGGCGATCACCGCGAACGCGATGATCGACGGCCGCGAGACGGTGATCGTGATCGCCGATCGCACCGAGGAGCGCGAGCGTCAGAACCAGGTCGCGCATCGCGACCGCGTCGCACTCGTCGGCCAGCTCGCAGGCGGCGTCGCGCACGACTTCAACAACCTCCTCCACGTCATCCTGACGTACGCGAACATGCTCGAGGACTCGCTCGAAGATCCGGATCAGCGCGACGACGCGCATCAGATCACGCACGCCGCCACCAGCGCCGCGGAGCTGACGCGCCAGCTCCTGACGTTCTCGCGTCGCGAGCTGGTCAAGCCGAAGGTGATCGAGGTCGCGCACGTCGTCCACGCGATGGATCCGCTGCTGCGCCGCACCGTCGGTCCGCAGATCGAGATGGACATCTCGATCGGCGCCCGCATCCCTCGCATCCTGATGGACAGCTCGCAGCTCGAGCAGATCCTGATGAACCTGATCGTCAACGCCCGCGATGCGATCGTCGGCACCGGCACCGTGCGGCTCGCCCTCGAAGCACTCGACCTCGACGAGGCCACCCGCGGGCTCGCACCCGGCCGGTACGTCGGCATCGAGATCACGGACTCCGGCAGCGGCATGGCGCCCGACGTGCTGTCGCGGATCTTCGAGCCGTACTTCACGACCAAGGCCCGCAACAAGGGCACCGGGCTCGGCCTCGCCACCGTTCACGGCGTCGTCCAGCAGGCAGGAGGAGAGATCCGCGTCGATTCCGCGCCCGGCGAGGGCACCACGTTCTACCTCCTGATCCCCGCGACGGAGCAGCCGAGCGAGCAACGGCCGGTGCTCGATTCGTCGACCACCTCCGCCACGATCCTCGTCGTCGACGATGACGACAACGTGCGCCGTGCGACGGAGCGAATCCTGCGATCCGCGGGCTACGCCGTGCTGTCGGCGAGCTCCGGCCACAACGCGCTCGCCTTCGCACGCGAGCATGAGGGCACGATCGATCTGCTGCTCACCGACATCGTGATGCCCGGCCTGTCGGGCCGCGACCTCGCCCGCGAGATCCTCGCGATCAACCCCACGCAGAGAGTGCTGTTCATGTCCGGGTACCACCAGCACGCCCCGATCGGGCAGTCCCAGTTCATCCCCAAGCCGTTCCAGCGCGCGGATCTCCTCGAGAAAGTCCGCACCGTGCTCGCGACCGACGCGGCAAGAGTCGGCTGAGAAACGTTTTGCGCATTGCGGCATCGTGCGCGGGTGGCTAGCCTCGACGACGATGGATAGTCGCCAACGAGCCACCGGTCGACGCAAGGAACGATCCCTCGCCTCTCCCCGGTTCGCCGAGGGCGTGTTTCGCAACACCCGTCGAACGTCGATCGGGCCGAAGCCCGGCATGCGGCTCGGGGTCGCGAAGGAGTACATGTTCGGCAAGGCCCTTCGCCGGCCACCGAGGCCGCTCGCCGCGATCGATCCGCGCCCGGGATGGGCTCGCCCGATCGAGTCCGGTCTGCGCACCACGTGGCTCGGCCACTCGACGGTGCTGCTCGAGCAGGGCGGAGCCCGCGTGCTCACCGATCCGGTGTGGAGCGAACGGATCTCGCCGTTCGGTGTCGTGGCGCCCAGGCGGTTCCAGCCGGTGCCGATTCCGGTCACCGACGTGCCGGAGCTCGACGCGATCGTGATCTCGCACGATCACTTCGATCACCTCGACCACCACACGATCGAAGCCCTCGCCTCGCGCACGACTCCCTTCATCGTGCCGCTCGGAGTCGGCATGTACCTCGAGGCGTGGGGTATCCCGCCGGAGCGCGTGATCGAGCTCGACTGGTGGGAGTCGATCGAGATCCGTGGCCTGACCATCACCGCCACGCCCTCGCAACACTTCAGCGGCCGCGTCGGCAAGCGCAACAAGACGCTGTGGGCGTCGTTCGTGATCGTGTCCGCGAACCACCGCGTGTTCTTCTCCGGTGACACCGCGCTGACGCCCGAGTTCGAACAGGTCCGCGAGCGATTTGCACCGTTCGATCTCGTGATGCTCGAGGTCGGTGGTTTCCACCCGTCGTGGGATCACGTCCACCTCGGCCCCGACAACGCGCTCGAGGCGCTGCGCCTGCTCGGCGGCGGGCCGTTCATGCCCGTGCACTGGGGCACCTTCAACCTCGCGCTCCACGCCTGGGACTACCCGGTGGAGCGGCTGTACGAGCAGAAGATCGAGCTCTTGATGCCGCAGCTCGGCGCGCCGTTCGAGCCGGCGCGTGGCTTGCCGCGTCGCGCGTGGTGGCGTAGCGCGGAGCCCGAGCTCGAGCGCGTCGCGGTCTAGCTCGTGTCACGATGCCCGTGATGCGAGTGTGGCCGTGCGTGTTGGTGCTCGCGTGTGACCGAGGCGACCCGCTTCCGGATCCGCCGCCGGTACCGTTGCCCGTGCCCGTGCCCGTGAAACGCGAGCCCACAGCCAGCTACGTGTGCGAGCCGCCCAGGCCGCCGTCGGTCCCGACCAAGGTCATCCCCGTCGCCAACGACACCCTCGTGCTCGACGAGCAGACCTGCGTCGCCGGCGCGTTCGCGAGCGGCATCGCGTGGAGCCTCGACGTCCGATCGCGCGATGGCGAGACGTGCAGGTTCGAGATTCACTCCGGGCACGCGGGGCCCGATCGCGTCGAACACTGCACCTGGAACGTCGCCCAACCGAAGTCGATCTCGCTACGCGACCGTCGGACCACCCGCCCCGGCTGTGCGCCTCCGCGGGTCCAACACAGCCGCAGCCTCCCGGGCTCGATGTTCTCGGTCACGGTCTTCTCCCCTCCCGACCTCACACCCAACCCGACCCCGATCACGCCGATCGCGCGAGGCACGACCTACCGGGTCGGCTACCGGCTGTTCGAGGACCGCGAGCACACCCGACCGAGCAAGCTCGCCGGCACGACAGGCGAGCTCGTGTTTCGCTATGGCATGGGCGAGGCCGGGCAAGCCATCGAGCACCTCGTCGACAACGCTCGTGGTGACGTCCAGGCGATCGTTCGATCCGAGGTTGCACAGGGCCTTCGCGTCCCACTCGCACGAAGCACCGAGTTGTGCGTCACGCTCACCGTCCTCGAGGTCACGCCGCCCACCAAGTCGCCGCCGACCGGCACATGCGCCGCCACCGAGGAGTGGACGTGCCAGGTCGGCCCGACCTCCACCGACCGCACCGCCTCCGCACGAGGCTGCGGGTGCGGCCTCCGGTCCTGTCCGAGCGCTGGCTTCCGCTGGATCACCGACACGGGTCGCACGTGGCCCGACGGTGCGCACGAGCTGCGCTACGAATGCATCGACGACCAGGAGCGCATCCGGCGGACGCGCGCGCTCCGCAAACCCTAGTTCGCGAGCACGAGCCGCTGCTCGCACGGCTTCGCGTTCTCGTCGGTGCCCTTGCCCGGAATCTTCATCGGGTCGGCATCGATCGACGCGAGCTCCTGGCGGACCTTGCGCATGATCAGCTGGTCGAGCTTGCCGCTCGAGTAGTCCTGATGCGTGCCGCCGCACGACGACTTCGGATCCCCACCGCCGACCGACTGCGGACCCGCACCACCGCGGAGCACGAACATGTTGGAGGCGCCGGTGAACTGCGACATCTGGCGCATCACGACCTGGCCGAGGTTATCCATCCCCGACGCCGCGACGGTGTAGAGCTTGATCCCGCGCGCCGCGGCACGCTTCGCCGAGTTCGCGTAGTCGTTCGACTGCGCGTAGAACTGCGGCGGCGCATCGGCGATCACGACCACCATGCGCGTGGCTTCGCCGCGCCACGCCAGCTTGTCGAGCGCCGCGTCGAGGCCCTTGTGCATGTCCTCTGGCATGTCGCCGCCGCCCGAGGCGCTGATGTTGCGGACGCTGTTCGAGAACCCGCGGAGGTCGCTCGAGAACGGGAACGTGCGGGTGAGGAGGCAGTCGCTGCGATCCTTGTACTCGACGAGGCCGATGCGGACATCCGTCTGCGCATTGGAGAGCTGATCCGAGACCGCCTTGATCGTCTGCTTGACCGCGTCGATCTCCTCCGACATCGAGCCGGTGGTATCGAGGACGAACGCGAGATCGACCTGGCGCTTCGCGATCGCCGGACGCTGCGTCGGGATCTCGAGCTTGACCACGCCGTCGACGGCGGTGCCGACCTTCGCGCTCACCGTCTTGCCGTTGAACGTCGCGGACGCGGTGAGGTCACCACGGAGACCGAACGCCGTCGGGAACAAGATCGCGCGACCCGAGGCCATCGTGATCAACTTGGTCGAGGTCTGGCCGCCGGTGACGGTGACCGGCACGTTCGGCAGCGGCTTGCCGGCGCTGTCGGTGACGACCAGGAACTGGCGACCGGTGATATCGAGCTTGCCCTTCGTGTTGCTGTTCGACAGCCACTTCACGTAGTCGCGGTAGTTCGCGTTGTCGTCCCACTCGCCAGCGCGCACGCCGCTGGGTTGCTCCATCGGCATCGGCGCGGGGCGCTCCGACGCGATCCGCGCGGGCGGCGGCGGCGGCGCTCCACCGACGGCGCCACCACCACGGCTCGCGACCGAAGGCGACGGCGACGGCCTCGCGTCGGGCTTGGGCGCGACGGCGGTGCGCGGCGGCGCCTTCTCGTACGCCTTGTCGGAGTCGCCGTCGTCATCGTAGTCGGCCTTCGTGGACTTGCCCTTCTTGGCCGGGCGCGCGTCCGATTCCTCGTCGGCATCGCGGCGCTTGGTCTTGCGCGGCATGTCGTCGTCGCTGTCCTTCACCGCGGTCTTCACCCGGCGCTTCGAACCGCCGCCATCGGTCGCGAGCTCGGCACCTTGATAGGCGCAGCCGGTGCCCTTCTCGATGATCGGCTCGTTGCTCGGGGCGGCGATCTTCTGTTGCTGGGGCTGGGGATCGGCGCTGGAGATGGAGCAGGCGACGGGGAGCAGAGCGAGCAAGAGCTTGCGCATGTGGTCTGTGGTGAAACGCGCTGGGCCGCCCGATGGTCTAGGTGCCGATCGACCCTGCAACCCGTCGAATCAAGTAGGCTTCTCGCCCATGCATTGGTCCGGCCTGTGTCTGGTCGCGAACCTGCTCGCCGCTCGCCCCGCGTTCGGTGAATCGCGTCGCACCAATGACCTGCTGCCGCAGCCAAGACGAACCTGCGAGGACGGTGACGGCGTCCGACACCGCAAGAGAATCCCAAACGAATGCACGCCCAGTACGCTGCGCCGCTCGGGCGCCGTCCTCGCGGCACTGACGGTGGGTCTGGCGGTGCATGGCACTGGCAGCTATCTGGTCGGCCGGAAGAAGACCGCAAAGCGGCTCGCGCTGATCGAAGCGATCGGCCTCGGCGGCATGCTCGCCGGTGGCGGACCGATCGGGCTCAGCGGCGGCTATCCACCGACGATGACGCTGACGCCCGTGCTGCTCGTCGGCGCCGGCATGTTCGCGACCTCGTGGTGGGCCGACATCGCGGTCGCCGCCGGCATCTCGCCGACCGGCCAGGCGCGCACCGCCGCACCGTGGTCGCTCGAGCTCGCGATGCTCTACCTCTCCGATCCGTATCGCCAGGCCGGGCTCGGTCGGCTCGGCGGGGACGTCGCGCTCGGTCGCCTCACGCTCGGCGCCTCGCTGACGAGCGATGCGGAGAACGAGATCCGGACCGGCGAGCTCGATGCGCGCGTCCGGATCTTCGGTGCTGCACCGACCGGCGACGTCGTCGACGATGGCTCGCGGCTGATCGCACGCGCCGGCCTCCGCGGCCATCAAGACGATGGCGATCGCGTGAAGCTCGCGACCGGCGAGATCGAGGTGATCGGCCGGCTCGATCTGTTCCGCGTCGATCCCGCGTTGCGCGGCTCGTTCGTCCAGATGTCGACGGGCCTCGGCGTCGAGCGCGCGTACTACACCGGCGATCGCGACAACACCAGCCTGCTGCTCGGCACCTTCGGCTGGGGCCTCTACCTCGGCAACCGCGGCGAGGTGCAGCTGTTCTACGATCACCGTCGAGAGTCGATGGTCGGAGGGATCGCCGCGGGTCGCGCTGCCGGCTTCGTCGGCAGCATGAACGCCTCGCTCGACTGGATGTTCGATCGCCACTGGGCGACCCACCTCGAGGTCAACGTCGGCACCGCCTGGCTCACCACGTTCGGGCTGCGCTACCGCGGTGGCGTCCCGAAACTCTCGACGCCCACGGGGGACCGATGAAGTCGCTCCTCCTGATCTGTCTCGTGAGCTGCACGAGACCCGGCGAAGGCCGCGCGCTCGACGAGCTCACCGTCGGCCACGCCGAGATCGAGTTCGCGAAGGTCGACGTCACCGAGGGTCTCGCCGTGGTGCGCGAACTGTCCGATGGCAAGCTCGACCTGTGGTCCGGCGCGCCGGTGATCGACCTCTCCTTCACCACCGATGCGGGCGACTGGACGATCCTCGCGCGCAACTCGCTCGCCGATGCGGTGCTCACCGTCGACGGCGCCGTGTTCGGGCGTCAGCCGGGCGACGCACCGACCACGGCGACCTTCCAGATCTCGCTGACCGCCGGCACGCACAGGCTCCGCGTCGCGCCGCCGGATGCCGACACCGTCGCGCCGTTCCGCTACGTCGCGATGGCCGACATCCAGACCGCGCTGCCGATCGTCGACCAGGTGTTCGCCCGGATCAACGAGGTCCCGAACGCACGGTTCGTCGCCGCGATGGGTGACATCACCGAGCGCGGCGAGATCGACGAGTACGACCTGTTCGATCGGCAGCTCACCGTGCTCCAGATCCCGTACTACACGACGCTCGGCAACCACGAGCTGTGGGGGCCTGCGCAGCAGTTCTACGATCGCTACGGCCGCGCGTCGTTTCACTTCACGTTCAAGGGCACCGCCTTCACGTTCGCCGACTCCGGCGACGCCGGCATCGATCCGATCGTCGAGGAATGGCTCGACGGCTGGCTCGACCAGGCGAAGGATCAGCCACACGTCTTCCTCACGCACATCCCTCCGATCGATCCGGTCGGCCTCCGCTACGGCGCGTTCCGCAGCTATCGCGACGCCCACCGCCTGCTCGAGAAGCTCGCCGAGGGCCGCGTCGACCTCACGCTGTACGGCCACATCCACACGCTGATCGAGTTCGAGAACGCCGGCATCCCCGCGTTCGTCTCCGGCGGCGGCGGCGCCGAGCCGATGAAGGGCGACGGCATCGATCGCCACTTCCTCGTGATCGACAACGACGGCCCGATCCAGACCGTCGACGTCGTCCGCGTCGACTGACTCGCTCGTTGATCGGGGACAGGATCTACCCCCGCAACCAGCGGAGATCGCGAGCGTTCTACGGGCGAACGTAAAATCGCCCATGCGACCGATCCTACGAGGGGCTACCGCCGATTTTACGTTCGGCGCCAAACGCCTCACGATCACCGTCGGTTGGAGGGGTAGATCCTGTCCCCGATTCGAGGGTGATTCTGTCCGGTATTCGGACACGATGGGCTTGCACGCTTGTCGCCAGACGCAGAATGATTCTCCGCGGTTGGAGGGGGTGGAGCGTGACCCCGTCATGCGAAGCTTCCCGCGATGGGTTCCGAGCCGCCGAGGCTGCGCTGCAACGTGGTGGTGGCGAATGGCCCGTCGCGACGCGTCGGCGCGAACGGCATCCTGATCGGCCGGCAGGGCGACTGCGACATCGTCGCGACGGATCCGCAGATCAGTCGCCGCCACGCCCTCGTCCGGCTGACGTCCGAGGGTGCGGAGGTGGTGCCGCTCGGTCGCGCGCCGATCGAGCTCAACGGCAAGGAGTACAGCGCGCCGAGCGCCCTCGCCGACGGCGACGTGCTCCGCATCCCCGGCCTCGAGCTCCACCTCGAGATCTCGATCCCCGCACCCCAGCGCGATGCGCCTGCCGCGTTCCTGCTCGAGCGCAATGCGAACAGCTTCCGGATCTCGCACACGCCCTTCACGCTGGGCAGCGGCGACACCGACGACCTGATCATCAAGGCGTGGCCCGCCTCGGCGCTCGCGTTTCATCTCGCCCAGGGCGAGCTGTTCGTCGAGGTGCGCGAAGGTGATGCCGTGCGCTCCGGCCAGGCCCTGCCCGCGGAGACCCTCGAGCCCCTCGTCGTCGGCGACACGATCACGTTTCGCGGCGACACCTTCGCGATCACCGCCGCCCCCGGTCGGGTCGCCACCACCGCCGTCGGCAGCACCACGCCGCTACCGACCAAGGTCGAGATCGAGATGCTGCCGCGTGGCGGGCGCGTGCTGTTCACCGTCGGTGGTCGCGAGCACGCGGTGTACCTCGCGGATCGCCGCTTCGATCTGCTGGTCGCCCTGCTCCGCCCCACCGGCTACCAGGCTGGCGAGTTCATCCCCGATGACACGGTTCGCGCGATCGTGTGGCCACGGAAACCCGAGGTGTCACGCCAGGAGATCAACATGCTGATCTCGCGGTGTCGCAAGGACCTCGTCGACGTCGGCCTCGCCGGGCCTCGCTTACTGGAGCGCGCGCCCGGTGGCGGCGGCACGCGGATCGCGCTCGCGCCGAACGCCGTCGTCGAGACCCGCAGCTAGAACGCGCACTGGTAGAGGTACGGGACCATGCTCTCGACCTCGCGCGCGGTCTCGAACCCGATCACGACGGTCTTGAACTGCACCCCTTCGTAGCCCGGCACGCGAAACACGATCAGCGCCGCGTCGCCGCCGGCGAACGACCACGCCGCCTCGGGCACCGGCTGCGCGACGCCGGGGTTCGACAGGTCCATCGGTGTCTTGTTGTCGGCGCCCTCCATGTCGGACCGCGCGAACTCCAGGACGTGCCGCGCGCGCTTCCAGTCGATGTTGACGACGCCGCGCTTGGGTTGCTGGCGCAGCACCTCGATGCGGCCGTCCCCGAAACGGTACTCGCGGCGAGCGGCTTTCGCGGGCACCTCGACGAGCTTCACCGGCTTCGGAGCCCAATCGGCATGCGACGTCGGTCGTAGCCACAGGAGCCCGGGCAAGAGCTTCGCGCCGTCACCGTCGAGCTTGCTCACCGTCAGCTGACCGTTGTCGCAGCCGTACGAGATCTGCGTGGTCGCGCCATAGGTCAGCGTCGTCTCCGTGCCTGCGGCGTCGATCGCGAGCCAGCTCGGCGCGGGCCCTTTGCCCTCGCGCAGCGCGCCTTCGACGAGGATCGGGGACGTGCCCTGCGGGATCCACGATCCGAGGTCGCGCCTCGGTCGAGGCACGATCGCGAGCTCCCCGAGCTCTGCATCCGAGGGCAAGGCGGCCACCGCGGGACGCGCCACGACCGGGGTCGGAGTCGGTGCCTCGACCGGCGGCTTCGGATCCCCGCTACACGCAGCCAGGGCAACCACGGCGAGACACTTCATCGATCGAGAACGTCTCGCAGTCATCGCGCGATCGCCGCCCGCGCGACCTCGACATCCGAGAACGGATGCTCGACGCCGCGGATCTCTTGGACGAGCTCGTGCCCCTTGCCGGCGATCACCACGACATCGCCCGGACGTGCGTCCGCGATCGCGAGCGCGATCGCCTTCGCGCGATCCAGCTCGACGATCCAGCGCGCCCTCCCCTGCGATCCGGCCTCGACGTCGCGCGCGATCGCGGCGGGCTCCTCGAACCGCGGGTTATCCGTCGTCAGCACCGCGACGTCGGCGCGCTCGTCGACGATCGCCCCCATCTGCGGCCGCTTGCCCTTGTCGCGATCGCCACCGCAGCCGAACACGCAGTAGAGCGTCCCGCGACATAGCTCGCGCGCGGTGGTCAGCGTGCCGACCAACCCATCCGGCGTGTGCGCGTAGTCGACCACGATCAGCGGATCGCGCGACACCATCTCGAACCGACCGGCGACGCCGCGGAAGCTCTCGAGTCCCGCCCGGATCGCCGCTGCCGAATACCCCGCCGCATGCGCCGCGAGCGCAGCACCGAGCGCGTTCTGCGCGTGCACGCCACCGGAGACCCCGAGCTCGATCACCCCCCCGAGCGCATCCGCGACCGCCGACGGCGCGAACTTGATCGTGGTCTTCCCCGGCGCGAGCTCGACCGCCGTCGCCGCGAGCGTCGCGTCGCCCGTCACCGAATACGTCACCACGTGGACGCCCGGCGCGATCACCTCGCGGATCAACGCGCTCGACGCATCATCCGCGTTGAGCACCGCCGTCCCGCCCGCCTCGAGGGTCATGAACAGCTGCGCCTTCGCGGCGAGGTACGCCTCCGGGCTGCCGTGCATGTCGAGATGGTCGCGCGTCAGGTTGGTGAACACGGCGATCTGCGCGGGCCAGCGTCGCGCGAGCCCTTCGCCGAGCGCCTTCGACGTGACCTCGAGCGCCAGGGTCTTCGCGCCCCGCTCGACCGCCGTCTCGACGGTGATCAGGAACTCCTCCGTCGGCGTCGGCGCCGGAATCTTGTCGACGCCGACCCATGCACCCACCGTGGTGAGCCGCACCGGCAGCTCTCCGGAGGCACCGACGATCGCGGCCACCATCGAGGTCGTCGTCGTCTTGCCGTTGGTCCCGGTCGTCGCGATCGTGAGTAGCCGCGCACGAGCCACCGCGAATCGCGCGTCGAACGTCATGCCCGTGACTCAGTACTCCTGGCGCGGCTCCCAGCGGGTGCACTCGCCGGTCGGGGTCCACGCCACGCATTCTTGAACCGGTGCGTAGGCGCCCTCGTTGCGCGGCTCCCACCGGTTGCACTCGCCGGTCGGCGTCCAGCCCACGCACTCGTCGGCGGGCGCCATCGCGTTGCCCTCACCGACGGGCGACATCTCGTTGGTCGGCCCCATCGGCTGGCGCGGCTGCTGCGGCGGAGGCGGTGGCGCGGACACGTAGCACGCACCGAGATGCATCCCCATCGCGAGAGCCAGGAATGCCTGGCGGTCGATCTTGAGCATGCGCGGTCTTCCCACAGGTCGGGAGGGTCTGCAACCGCGGCCGTGACATGCTCCTCACATGCCGTCGCTGATGTCGTCTGGAGACCCGCCGGCACCCCGCTGCGCGATCTGCCGGGCGGTCGCTGCCGGACCGTGTGCGCGTTGTCGCAAGTTGGTCTGCGCCGACTGCAGCGAGCTGGTCGAGGGCGCCGGCACCTTCGCGGTGTGCACGCGCTGCGCGGGCAAGGGCACCGACCTCGGCTACCTGCCTCTACTCCTCTGGCTCGGCGCGATCATCCTCGGTCTCGCCGCGATCGCTGGGCTGCTGATCTTCTTGCGCGCAGGCTGATCAACCGACCCAGCGCCAGCGAGCGCGGGTGGTCTTGCCGAGGATCAGCTCGGTATTGAAATCGAGGACGAACACGCGCGCCCTGGGGCGTTCGCCGTTCTCCCAGGTGCCGTTGCTCGACGCGGTATCGATGAGCAACAGCGTGTCATCGACTTGTAGGAGGAGTGCGTGGACACGCGACAGGGTGGCGTCTTCGGCGAGCCCACCCGCGCCGTCGCACCGCGCGTAGCGACCGAGCAACACGCCCTCGCCGAGCGCGCGATGCCCGATCCGGATTTTTTCGCGAACGTTCGGGCCGATCAGCTCGAGCGTGCCCGCCAGATCGCCGTCGCTCGCCAGCATGCTGATCGCGCTATCGCGAGGACCATGCGTGCGCGTGATCGTCGACGTCTTGCGCTGCATGTTCTCGATCGGGATGCCTGGTGACGTCCGGATCGCCATCATCCGAGGCATCGAGCCCTGCGGAAAGCTGTCGACCTCGTCGAAGTAGACGCGCTCCGGGAGACACGCCCACGCATCCTCCGCGCTCGGCGGCCAGTCCGTCGGATCGCCGAGCGGCAGCACGAAGATCGCGTAGCCGGCACAGCGCAGCACCGCGGGGCCCTCACACTTGAGCCCGCGCAGCGGCCGGCCCTCCTCGTCGCGGAAGCCGTCGGTGGTGCGCAGATCGAGGACGCGGAACCGGACCGTCTTGTCGCCGGCTTTCCAGCTGGTGACCGGGTCGAGCACGATGGCGAGGTGGCGCAGGGCGAGCGACTGCGAGCCGGTCAGGTACAGATCGCACTCGTCGTGGCGACCGACGATCGCCGCGACATGGCGCTCGACCCGCGCGGACAACCGCACGAGCCCCGCGGCGCGACCGGTGCGCTCCTCGACGGCCAGCACCGCCAGCCCCGGCTCCTCCGCCTCGCGACAGCGATCGGCGAACCTCGCATAGGCGCCTACGAACAGCTCGCGCAGCCCCCTCGGCTCGAGGATCGGCACCGCCGCCGGACGCATCATCGTCGCGTGGTTTTGCTTCTGCCCACGCGCCTGGTCTGCCCAGAGATGAACACCGATGGTCTTCACCGGCGAGGCCCTGAACAGGTGCGCATCTCCTCACCGTATCAAACCGAAAGCCCAGTAGCGAACAGAGATTGGGGTAACCCACGGTGGGCGCTGGATGTGGGCCTTCGTACCGCCATCTGATGCCACGTGATCCTGCCAGACCCTGCGCTACAGTCGCGCCATGCTTCGCCGGGTCGTTGTCGTTTCCGCTCTCCTCTTCGGGGGTTCGGCCATCGCCGCCCCCACTGTCACCGTCGGTCAGACGCGCGTGGAGGTCGACCAGCAGTCGGCGATCTCCGTCGACGCGCTGTTCGAGATCGGCGAGACCGTCTTCAAGAAGGACGGCCTCCCAATGCTCGACGAGATCGCCAAAGCGCTGGTCAAGGAGGGCAGGTCCGATGTCGTCCTCGACGTCCACAGCGACGACACCGCTCCGGATGGAGATCGGTCCGGCGCGTACCTCAAGAAGCTCACCCAGGCGCGCGCCGACGCGATCAAGGCGTACCTCGTCAAGAAGGGCGTCCCCGCCCGCAGGATCACGGCGCGAGGCCGTGGCCCCGAGGCGCCGCTGAGCGCGAACAACAACGACGAGGGTCGCCGCACCAATCGCCGCGTCGAGCTCGGGATCGAGCAAGAGATTCGCCCACCCGTCGCCGCGGATCTCGCGATGTACCTCAAGGCGGTGAAGGGCACCGGCCCGTTGCTGGTCGCCACGATCGACACCTCGCTCGGCACGCTCCACTGCACGCTGTTCGAGGACAAGGCACCCGCGACCGTGGCGAACTTCGTCGGGCTCGCGACCGGTCAGAAGGCGTTCGTCGATCCGAAAACCACCAAGACGGCGAAGCGCCCGTTCTACGACGGCCTGATCTTTCACCGCGTGATCCCCGGCTTCATGGTCCAGGGCGGCGATCCACTCGGCGCCGGCACCGGCGGTCCGGGGTACCAGTTCGCCGACGAGATCAGCGATCTGCGCAACGTCCCCGGCTCGATGGCGATGGCGAACGCCGGTCCGCGCACCAACGGCAGCCAGTTCTTCATCAACGAGATTCGCTCGACGCACCTCGATAACCGCCACACCGTGTTCGGTCAGTGTCGCGAGCTCGAGTTGATCGCGAAGATCGGCAATGCACCGCGCGACGCCGGCGACAAACCGCAGCCGCCGGTCGTGATCAAGAAGGTCACGGTCAGCCGCTCTCAGCCGCCTGCCCCGCCGCCGGCGATCGGCCCGAAGCAGCCCGGCGCGGCGGTACCGCCACCGCGCTACTGAGCGTAGCGATGGCTGCGTGCGTCGCGCCTCAAGTGGCGGACCGCCCGGCCGTGGTGAGCCCGACGTAGACGCGTCCAGGGTGCGCCGTGTCGTCGAGGCCAACGCCCGAATCGGTGGCGTCGATCACCGGTGGAGGGAATTGGAACGCGCTCCTCGCCGTGCGCGACCTCGCCCAAAGAGGTCTCACGCATCGCGGTGGGTGGCGTTGCAGTTGACCGCGTTCGTCGGTGTGAACGTGGTCGAGGTCGTGGTCGTGAACCTTGACTCTGATCGCCGAAGGCCCCGGGCGGGATCGCAGGCCGCCCGCGCGAACCGCTCGCATGAACAGCTCACACGCGCCGCCGAGCCCGCCCCTCCCCGGGCGTCGCCCGCCCGAGGATGTAGGGGAGCATCTTCGCGATGTTTCGCGCGTCGTCGATGCCGCGGTGGTGTGTACCCTCGGGCTGGATGCCGAGACGATGCAGCGCCGCCATCGTCCCGAGCCCCTTGCGCGAGCCGGCGCGCATCGCATAGCCGTCCTTGAGGTTCCAGTGATCCGGGAACGGCATCGGGATGCCGTGGCGGCGCGCATCGGCGGCGAGCTGGTTGCGGTCGTAGTTGCCCCACGAACAGAACAGTGCGCGGGTGCCGAACGCGACCAACCGGGCAAGTGCCTCGGGAAACCCCATCGCGTGGTCGACCATGTCCTGCGTGATCGTCGTCAACTCCGTGCAGAACGGCGTCAGGTCGGGATGCACGACAGGCCGCACGAAGATCATCTGCTCGGCGATCGGCGAGAGGCTCCCTCCATCGACGAGCACCGCCCCGATCTCGATCGTCTCGTTCTCGCCGCGTGGGATGGCATTGCGGTCGTCGCAGGTCGCCTCGAGATCGACGACGAGATACAAGTTGGATTCACGAATCGTCATAGCGTCCTCGTTGTAGCGACACCTGACCGAACCGACCCGGACGGCTTTCCGGACACCCATGACAAGTCTCGACCGCACCGCCGGAATCACCTGGGCCGACCTGCTCGAACAGCTCGTCGTCGAGCACGGCACGCTCGCGCAGGTCGCCTGGAAGCTGGTCGAGCACGCCGACAAGGCGAAGACCGAGCTCGATGTCGCGTCGGTGGAGCGCGCGTTGCGCCGGCTGCGAACCCGCGGTCAACGCGATGGCGGTGCGTGGGGCCAGCGGCTCGTGCGGGTGTTCGGGATGCCGAAGACCGTCGAGGATCGCGTGCGCTGGCTCGGTCTCTATCACAGCCCGTTCAACGATCTGCCCGTCGGGTTGTGCCTCGATCAGCTGCGGCTCTGGGACCGTCCGCCGTTCAACATGTCGCGCGCGCGACTCTGGGTTCAGCTCGGATTCGCGACCTGCGCGACGCGCACACGCCGGCTCGACGATGCGCGGGCGCACGTGACTCGTGCATCCGACACGATCGTCACACTCGGCGTCGAGTACGACACCGCGCGCGTCGAGCTCGCACTGCTCGGTGCGTTCCTCGCGAGTGATTCCTCCGAGACTCCCGAGGATGTGACCGTCGAACGCTTACTTGTTCGAGCCACCGGACTGCTTGGTTCGGAGACGATCAGCCAGCTCGATCGTGGGTGCTTCCTTGCTCGCGTCGTCGACCAGCGCGCCTATCAGCTCAACCGGCGCGGAGAGTACGGGCATGCACTCTCGCTCTATCAAGCACTGCCTTGCGAGGATCTGCATCCCTTCTCGAGCTACCGACGAGATGCCGGGCTTGCGTACGGCTTCTACAAGATGGGCCGCACCGACGAGGCGGCCGCCCTCACCCATCGCGCGATCGAGCACGCCGGTGACGGTGGTTACACACGGCTACGTGCGATGGGTCTCCTGATGCTCGCGCGGATCACCGGCGACGCCACTGCGATCGAACGCGCTCGCGCCATCGCGACACGGCTCGGCGATGACGAGCTCCTCGCGCGCGCTGCGAAGATCTAAGCAGCGGCGCGTGCGACGGTCGTCGGCAGTCCGACGCGGATCCACTCGAGCATGCCACCGTCGAGGTTGTAGACCCGCTCGTACCCGAACCGCTCGGCGAGCTTGGCCGCGGCG
The DNA here is from genome assembly GCA_031385555.1 of Deltaproteobacteria bacterium. Taxonomy (GTDB): domain Bacteria; phylum Myxococcota_A; class Polyangia; order Haliangiales; family Haliangiaceae; genus JABFXX01. The sequence continues at coordinate 16,706 of JANNBP010000528.1, forward strand.
AGGCTGCGCACGCCCTTCTTGCAGATGAAGACCAGGGGCTTGCCGTGAGCGAGGAACTTCTCGGGATCCTCGCGCAAGGTCTCGAGCGGGATGTTCCGCGCGTGCTCGATGTGCCCGCTCTCGAACTCGGTCGGGTCGCGAACGTCGATCACGTCGCACGCCTCGCGACCGATCAGGTCGACGGTCTCGGCGGTGTCGATGGTGTAGACCATGACTGGTATCCGTTATAACGGAAGTCGTCCTCGTTGGCAATGACCCTGTTTCAGCGGAATCCGGAACGCCCGGATCAACCCGCCGAGATCACGCGGGACGGCTGACCGATCGCCGATGGGCCTGGAGCCGGGTGACCGCATCGACGAGCGCATCGATGTCCTCGCACACGTTGTAGAACGCGAGCGACGCGCGGACCGAGGCCTCGAGCCCGAACCGCCGGAGGATCGGCTGCGCGCAGTGGTGACCGCTGCGGACCGCGATGCCCTCCTTGTCGAGGGCGGCGCCGACATCCTCGGTGCGCTGACCATCGAGCACGAACGACAGCACACCGGCCTTGTTCACCGCCGTGCCGACGATCGTGAGCCCCGGGACGCGGACGAGCTTCTCGGTCGCGTAGCCCAGCAGGTCGTGCTCGTAGCGATCGATCACGGTCATGCCGATCCGCATCACGTAGTCGAGTGCTGCGCCGAGGCCCGCCACATCGGCGATGTTGCCGGTGCCCGCCTCGAACCGCCACGGTGGCGGCTGGAACACGGTCTTCTCGAACGTGACGTCGGCGATCATGTTGCCGCCGCCCTGCCACGGCGGCATGTCGTCGAGGAGCTCCTTGCGCCCGTAGATCGCGCCGATGCCCGTGGGCGCGAACACCTTGTGGCCGCTGAACACGTAGAAGTCGCAGCCGAGCTGCTGGACGTCGACCGGCATGTGCGAGACCGCCTGCGCGCCGTCGAGCAGCGTGCAGATGCCGCGGCGATGTGCGATCTCGATCATCTCGCGCGCCGGCGTGATCGTGCCGAGCGCGTTGGAGACCTGAGTGAACGCGACGAGCTTGGTGCGCGGATTGAGGAGCTTCTCGTAGTCCGCCAGGATCACGTCACCGCGATCGTCGACGGGCGCGACCCGCAACTTCGCGCCGACCCGCGCGCACAGCATCTGCCACGGCACGATGTTGGCGTGGTGCTCGAGGTGGGTGAGCACGATCTCGTCGCCTGCGCCGATGTTCTTTACCCCCCACGTGTTGGCGATCAGGTTGATGCCCTCGGTCGCACCACGCACAAAAATAATGTCGCTCGCAGACGGCGCGTTGAGGAACTTCCGCGTGCTCTCGCGGCCGCTCTCGAACGCATCGGTCGCGCGCCCGGCGAGCGTGTGCGCCGCGCGGTGGACGTTGCTGTTCTCGTGCTCGTAGTAGTGGCTGATCCGATCGATCACGGCGCGCGGCTTCTGCGTGGTCGCGCCGTTGTCGAGCCAGACCAGGCGCTTGCCGTGGATGCGCTCCTCGAGGATCGGGAAGTCCTTGCGGACGACGTACGGATCGAACGGCTGGTAGGTCTGCCGGATCGCGCGCTCGCCGTGCGACCGCGATTCGCCGCCGCTGATCGCCGGCGCCTGCGCGTGCTGGCTGCCCTGCGGCGTGAAGCCGGGCAGCGCATCGATCGAGACGCCGTCGGTGAGCGGCAGCTGATAGTCGGGCGACAAGAACGGGTCGACGTCGACGTCATCGCCGATCAGCGAGAGCCGGCCGACGCGCCCGTGGTTCGACGTCTCGAACGGCTGCCAGGCGTCGAGGTTCGTGGCTTCCGCCGGCGACCGGCCGAGCCCGGGCGACGGAGGTGCGGCGCCTTCCGCGGCGCCCGCGTGGGGCGACGGGTTCGTCGTGTGCTGCTGGACCGGTGAGCTCGTCGTGGTCAGCTGCGACGACGGCGGTAGCGAGTGCACGGTCTCGCCGGCGAAGCCTTGCAACTCGTGGGCGTTGGGGAGGGTCGCTCGTGGCAGCGAGCCCGGCGACGAGATCGCGGTACCACCGACGGGCGGCACCACACCGAAGCGACCGAGCCCCGTGTTGCCGAGGTGCTCGAGGTTGTGACCGAACGGAATCGACGGCGCCGTCGGCATCACCGACGCGGGTGCACCGGGGAAACCACCCGGCGACGCGGCATTGCTCGCGGGCATCCCGAACCCGCCGGGACGCCCAGGCGCTGCGGTACCGAGCGACGAGGTCGGCAGGTTCGGGGCGCGATCGAGGGCGGCCCGATCGCTCGAGGCCCCGTCGAACACGCTGGACGGTGCCGACGAGCCCTGCGCACCGATCGTCGGCTGCGCGCCGGGCACGTGCGAACCGATCGCCGGTTGGCTCCCGACATGCGAGCTTGTCGCAGGTGAATTCGAGAGCAAGGGAACCGAGAAGCTGTCCTGGTGGCTCGCGGCAAGCAGGTTCGAGAAATCTGGCGGGCGCATCTCCGAGGGCGAGCCGTTGCGGTTCGTGCCACCCCCGATCGCCACCGACGGAGACGCCACGGGCTGCGCGGCCGTGCCGCTCGGCGCGAACGACTCCGGCGCTGGCGATCCCGAGGGACCACCCGCCACCGACGGAGACGCCGCGGCTGACGGGACAGCCGGCGAGCCCGACGGCGGGGGAACCGCCGGCGATTCCTGCGCTGGCCTGCCGCTCATCGCGAACAGCTGCGGACTGATCGCGTCGAGTGGAAATCCAGGTGCGCCCGGAGCGTGCGCCGCGAGCTGCGGTGCCGTACCCGGCGACGCCGGCGAGCTCATGCCGCGCCCGGTGGTCAGCGATTCGGGCGTCGGCATCGGCACCGCCGACCCGCCCATCTCGTTGGCCATCCGCGCGAGCATCATGCCGATCGTGTTCGGATCATCCGCCGCGAACGCCACGCCCGGCGGTGCGAGCGCAGCACCCGCGAGCCCGGGCGTCGCTTGCACGAGGCTCGGACCGGGGTTGTGCGGCACGCCGCCGATCTCGCCTCGATCGCCGAGCTGCGCGAACAGCGCGCGCAGCTCGTGTGGAGGCAAGTATCCGGAACGCTCGTCGGAGGAGGACATCTAGTTACGGACCGTAGTCGTGGTAGCGATCGACCTCGACACCCTCGAGGACGCCGATCGCGTCCTCGACGAGCGTCGCCGCGGAGCAGTACAGGCTGATCAAATAGCCCGCCGCGCCCTTCTGGCTGATCCCCATGAAGCGGATCGAGAGCGACGGCGACACCTCGCCCGGGATGCCCGGCTGGAACAAGCCGACCACGCCGCGCTTCTTCTCGCCGGTGCGCATCAGCAGGATGTCGGACTTCTTGCCGCTGATGTGGAGCTTGTCGCTCGGCACCAGGGGAACGCCACGCCACGTGATCATCGGCGTGCCGAACAGCGTCACCGTCGGCGGTGGAACGCCGCGGCGGGTGCACTCGCGACCGAACGCGGCGATCGTGCGCGGGTGCGCCAGGAAGAAGCTCGGCTCCTTCCAGACGCGTGCGAGCAGCTCGTCCATGTCATCCGGCGTCGGGGCGCCACCGCGCGGCTTGACGCGCATCGAGTCGTGGACGTTGTTGAGCAGCCCGTACGAACCGTTATTGATCAGCTCGTCTTCCTGCTTCTCCTTCATCTTCTCGACCGCGACCGTCAACTGCTCCTTGACCTGATCCATCGGAGAACGGAACAGATCCGAGATCCGCGTGTGGACCTCGATCGTCTTGGTGCAGACGTTGAGCACGTACTCGCGCGGCTTCTCCTGGTAGTCGACGAGGTCGAGCGTGCGCTCCTCGTTGTCGTCCGGATTGCAGTTCTCGTTGAGCTTGTCGTCGATCACGCGGTTGACGCGGTAGACGCCGGCCTCGACCGGAGTCCACGGCAACAGCTGGACGAGCCAGCGCGGTGTGATGCCAACCCATTGCGGGGGCGTCTTCGTGGTGTTGGAGAGTTGCCGCGCAGCGCGTTCGCCGAGCGTGCGGCGATCAGGAGTCGGGTCCGCCATGGTTTGGTCGCGGTCTTAGCACTTGGGATCGGGCGAATCGTGCAACGCACGGCGCTTCTGCCGCGATCTCTACGGAATTCTCCGTCCTCGCGCACGTCCTCTCCGCAATCACAGATACCCGTGCGTGTTACGACCATTTCGTGCAGCCGCGCGGTGCCCGACCGGTGTCACCCGACGCACTGCGAGCCGCGAAGCTCTCGCACGTCCCGGGCGTCTCGATCGGCGACCTCGCCACCGCCCTGCAGGACCTCGAGCTGGCGAATCACCGAAGCGTGCGAGCGGTTCGGAGTCACGGAGGCCGAGGTCGCGCGGACGCGGAAGACTCCCGAGTAGCGGCCGTCGGTCACCGAGCTCGCGCTCGCAGCGCTGACGAAGCACGGAGCGATCGCCGAGGTCGCGCGGGCGCGGAAGACTCCCGAGTCGCGGCCGTCGGCCACCGAGCTCGCGCTCGCAGCGCTGACGAAACACGGAGCGATCGCCGAGTTCGAGGGTGGCGGCCGGTCGACGAGATTGGCGCTCCTCGCAGTACTCGTCACGCTTCGAGGAGCTCGCTGGCGGTTCTGGCCCAAGCCAGGGTGAGTGGATCGAAGAAGCCCGCTCTACTGTCGGCGCGATCCGGAGTTACTCAACCACGCGTCGTACGTTCGACAACTTGCCAGGCTCATACGCTCGGAGGAGCGAGGCGAATTGCTTCCCGCGCTTGTACTCCTTGTGCCACACGACCCGGTAGACAAGTGTTGCCGGGACCTACGGGGAGCTGCGTCCCCGAGCCGGACGGTGCGTTGACGAACTCGCGGACTTCATGAGCGGAATCGCCGCGCCGTTCATCGACACCGTGCCTGGGGCCATCTCCAAGCAACTGCTCGTGCGCGATGAGGACGTGGTCGTGCTGCACGGCTTCGACACGACGGCGCACGCGGCCGACTATCTCAAGAGCCGGCTGTTCAACAACGATGTCGGCATCGCGCTCAAGCCGTTGCTCGCAGGAGGTCCGGACGTTCGCATCCACGCGGCCCCCTGAGCGCGCCCTCGTTAGAACGCGATGCGGCCGAGCGCGCGCCGATAGCGCGACGCGCGTCTCGCTGCGACCACATCGAAGATCAAGGTCGCGGCCATCTCGCCGGCGAGCGCGATGCCGACGCCGGTCAGCGTCTTGCGATCCGTCTCGTGCCCGTACACCGCCATCCCGATCCCACTCGCGATGCCGACCCCTTCGACGACCTTGAGCACGAGGAACTGCGTCGACACGCCGCGCATCCGCTTCTTCTCGCGGCCGATCCACGATTCCGGATCGCGTTGAATGTCACGGGCGAACCCGCGAATGCGTTTCACCGACGACAGCGTGACGAACACGCCGGCCGCGAAGTGCGCCACACCGAAGCCGAGGGTCGGATACGCCGCGCACTTCACCGTGTCGCTGTCCTACGTCGCGAGCATCACGCCGCCGGTGCTGAGGCCGACGACGCCCATCCCAATCAGCGTGAAGCCGCCGATCACCTCGCCGCGGAAGTAGCTCGTCATCGCGGCGGCCGGCTCCGTCGAGGGTGGCGGTGGGCGATACACGGCGACCGCGCCCTCATCCTCGGCGTGTGCCGTTCTGGCGACCAGGCAGAGCACGATCAGCCAGCGCATCGACTAACGATACTCGACCCTGTCACCGCGGTGCGCGATGTCCCGCGCGGTTGGCGCACGACGCGACGCGGCCCTTGGTGTTGGTTATTTTGGAAAGCTGCGACGGTGACGAGGTCACCGTTCGCGGGTGCTAGCGCCGGCCGGCCATCCGCGGCTCGAGCATGCGCACCTCGGCGGCTGCATCGGCGTGACCGGGCTCGACGTCGAGCACCTGCTTGAAGTGGAGCAGCGCCTCGCGAACGCGACCGAGGATGCGCTCGACGCGGCCGAGATAGAACCGCGCCATCATCGGCTTCTCCGACTTGCGGATCGCGCGCTCGAGGATCTTCCGGGTGTCGGCCGCGATCAGGTTCTTGTCGGGCGCCGCACAGAACTTCGCCCACGCCAGCATCGCCGCGTAGTCGACGTCCAACGGCGACAGCTCGGTGGCGCGGATCAGCTCGACCACCGCGTCCATCACGTCATCGCGACGCAGCGCCATGATGCCGCGTTGAAACGCCTCGTCGGCGAGGATCGGCGGCGGCTTCGAGCCTGAATGCGCACGCGTCTGCGGAGGCGTCGAACCGGTACCGCGAGGACCTGGTTGCGGTGGCGTCGGCGTGAACGTGCGCGACAGCGTGGGCAGCTCGCTCGGCGGACGCGAACCCTGCGCCTGCATGCGGCGCGGCGTGATCGTCCGTGGGCCGGGCACCTCGGAGGTGATGGTTCGCGGCGCTGCGGTACCGCCGGCGACACGCGGTGGCGGCGTCATCGTTCGCGAGATGACTGGGGTGCTCGGGCGGGACGGAATCGGTTGGGCGGTGCGCTGGCGCGACGGGTTCCACTCGGTGGTGCGCGTCCGGGTCGAGATGTCTTCGATGGTCGCCGGCTTGCGGTAGCTCGTGGTCGGCGCGGTCGTGGCTGGGGTCGGCACGGCGTCGGAGACCTGACAGGCGCCACCGGCGACCAGCGCGTAGACCATCGACTGGACGACGCGCGGCTCGACCTCGCGATGGCGCGCGTCGATCTCGGCGATCGACGCACCGTCGCGGAGCTCCTCGACCACCGGCGCGAGATCCGCACCGAAGTCGTAGACGGCGAGCTCGGCGGACCGCTCGAGCCGGAACCGGCTGCCGAGCTTGCGCAGATCGCCGAGCAGGCGCGACTCGGAGAGGTTCATACGAATGCCGAGCGCGAGGATCGTGCGGATGTCGACCTCGATCCCCTTGACGATCGGCAGCGTGATCTCGAGATCGAGCCGGTAGTCACCGCGATCGACCGAGAACGTGCGCGCGGCTCGCTGGAGCACCGCGCGACGGCGCAACTTGATCGCGTGCTCGACCGTGAGCCCGACACTCTCGACGACGCAATCGATCTCGTCGCGATGCGGTGATGCGGCGACGCGCTTGGCGACGGTGGCGACCTGACTCGACGAGATCAGGTGACTGGTGAGCGCGACGCGAACGATCGAATCGACGGCGAGTGGGGAGCTGGCGCCGACGACGACGCCGTCGACGAAGGCGACCCGGTACAACCTGGCGTCGTCTCCACGGAGCTGGAGCTGTCCGGTGAGCTTGCGTTGGGCAATCGCGGAGAGGGTGGTTCCCCACGGTTCGTCGCCGATCCGTCCGGCGATGCCGCCTATCGAGGCGCTGGGCATATCTCCATGAGTCGTCATTTCGCGACTCTTATCAAGGAGCTGGAGTTTTGTAGCTGGCGACACGATCGCGATCGTGTGCGGTGTGGTGTGTAGGATGGCGCATGGCGCGCAAGCCGACGACATCCACCGACGCAGTGTTGAAGGAGCTCCGCACCTTCGGCCTCGCGTATCCGGGATCTCATACGAAGAGTCCCTGGCCCGGGCACCTCGACCTCGCGGTCAAGGACAAGACGTTTGCTTACCTCAGCCTCGAAGGTGAACCGCTAACGATTTCCTGCAAGCTGCCGAAGAGCAGCGCGGTCGCGTTATTGCTCCCGTTCTGCGAGCCCGCCAGGTACGGGCTCGGCAAGAGTGGCTGGGTGGTGGCGAACTTCGAAGGGGTCGAGCCCGACGTGGACATGCTCGAGGCGTGGCTCGACGAGAGCTATCGCGCGCAAGCGCCGAAGACGCTCATCAAGCAACTCGACGGTGCGGCGACGCCTGTCGCGAAACCGCAGGCGCAGGCGCAGGCGCAGGCGCAGGCGCAGGCGCAGGCGCAGGCGCAGGCGCAGGCG
>JANNBP010000530.1:0-7881 GCA_031385555.1 Deltaproteobacteria bacterium
CCTGTGCGTTGAAACCGGCCAGGCTCTTTGCCGAGCGCGGGTAGTACTTGTCGCTGAGCATGATCCGACCCGCGAACGCCGGGTTGGATTTCTCTTTCTCGATCTTCGGGTCCGCCGCGGCGGCTCCACCGATCACGAACATCATCACCAGCGATGCGACAAAGCTTCGAGCGGTCATCGGAGCCGATGCTAGCCGAGCCCGATTACGAGCGGGCAAACAATGTCGCTGGGAAACGCGTTTGCGATCAGCCGAGGAGTGCGCGGATCGCGTCAAGACCTGCGCGATCCGGCGCGTCACGTCCGTCGATCCGGGCCGCGATCTCGACCGCGCGGCGTGCAAGCGCTCGATAGATCTCGGCAAGCTCGGGCCGCCCGCGCAGCGCTTCGAGATGGCGTTGAATCGTCGGCGCGTCGCCACGTCGAACCGGCCCCGTCAGCCCTGCCGTCGTGCCGTGCGCGGAGACGTTCTTGAGCGCCCCCTCGGCCAGCGGCACCAGGGCGAGCGCTGCACGATCCGCCGGGATCCCTGCCGCCGACAGCACGGCTGCCGCCGCATCGAGGACCGCGACGATGTAGTTCGACGCGAGCGCCGCCGCCGCGTGGTACGAGGCCATCTGCGTGCCGTCGAGCGGCAACACGACGCCACCGATCGAATTCACCAGGCGCGTGGCCATCGCGCGACCGACCTCGTCACCCTCGATGCCGAACACGGTGCCCTTGAGCGCGCGCATGGCGTCCTTGCCATCGGCGATCGCGGACAGCGGATGCAGCGTGCCGATCCCGGCGACCTTGTCGGCGACGACCCCCAGCGCGTCCTTCGCCGCCACCGCACCCGCGCAGTGCAGCAGCACGTGGCGCTTGTTGACGAGGCTGGTCCCGACGAGCAGCTGCGCGACCTCGCCGATCACCGCATCGCGGACCGCGAGGATCACGACGTCGCTCTCGAGCAGGAGATCGGGCGGGGCCGACGAAAAGGCTGCAACACCCGCGGTCGAACCGGCGTGGCGTGCCTGAGCGGCGCGGCGCGCCCACAGGCCGAGGACGGGAACGCCACCGAGCCGTAGCGAGCCGGCGACCGCGGTCGCGACCGGGCCGGCGCCGATAATAAATGCCGTGGGATTGCGAGCGGTCATGGCGGATCGAGCGGGCGGTAGAGCCCGCGCTCGGCGATATACCCCAACACGTGACGCGGTAACAGCTGACTTACTCCCCCCATGTCGCCGGCGTGGAGGAGCTCGCGGACCCGTGTGGCGGAGATTTCGGGCATCGTCACGCCGGTCAGGGTCGAGCCCGGCGGGGCGACGTGGCCGGAGCGGCCGATCGCGATCAGCGGGGCCTTCGCGACGACCTCGTTCCAGCGGTGCCACTTGTGGGTCTCGCCGAGGATGTCCGCGCCGATCACGTTGCGAAACGTGCGAGTCGGATCCTGCGCTTCCAGGTGCACCAACAGGTCGAGCGTGCGGCTGACCGTGAAGCCCGGCTCGTGCGCGAGCTCCTGCTCGGCGCGGCTGACGCGGATGCCGGGTCCGAGCGCCTGCGCGACGAGCTCGCACATCGCGATCCGGTCCTCGTACGGCGCCAGCTCCTTGCCGAACGCGTGCGCGTAGACCGGCACGAACCAGACCTCGTCCACGGGCTGGGTCTCGCGAACGTAGAGCGCGACCAGCGCGTGGGCGATATGCGGCGGGTTGAAGCTGCCCCCGAACAGCGCGATGCGCGTCATTTGTACAGCAGGAACGCTTCCCGCTCCTCCTGAAAGGCCCCCTCGTCGCGCGGCCAGCGAGCCGCGAGGTCGTCGATCGACGCGCCGGCCTCGATGCCTTCGCGGAGCTGCGCATTGCCTGCGAGCAGGTCGATCGCGGGGATGGTGTCGACGAACTCGTACGCACGCGTGCGCCAGAACGTGGCCGGCTCCGGGCGTTGATCGTACGCGGCCTTGAGGAACGCGGCGCTCGTGCGATATGGCCGGAACTGATCCGCGTTGGTGAGGTGGATCTGGACGCCACCGCAGGCCTGCTTCGCGTGCTTGTGAAACGTCGGACTGAAGTACAGCGGGCGCAGCGTACAACCCGGCAGGTTCATCGCCGTCATCTCTGCGGCGAGCTTGTACGGATCGAGCCACGGTGCGCCCGACAGCTCGAACGGCCGCGTGGTGCCCCGCCCCTCCGACAGCTCGGTGCCCTCGACGAGACAGCCGCCCGGATAGACCAGCGCGGTCTCGACCGTCGGCATGTTCGGCGACGGCATCACCCACGGCAGCCCGGTGTGGTCGAACAGCATCTCGCGCGCCCAGCCGCGCATGCTGATCACCGCGAGCTCGAGGTCGAGCCCTTCGACGCCATGCCGCCATCGCGCGATCTCGCCGGCGGTCATGCCGTGGCGATTGGGGCACGAGACCAACCCGACGAACGATTCGAACCCCGGCGTGATCGCACCGCCCTCGACGTGCACGCCGCCGAGCGGGTTCGGCCGGTCCAGGACGCAGAACGCTTTCCCCGCCTTCGCGCACGCGCGCATCGCGAGCACCATCGTCCACACGAACGTGTAGTAGCGGCTGCCGACATCCTGGACGTCGAAGACCAGGACGTCGATGTCCTCGAGCATCGCCGGCGTCGGCGACAACGACTCGACGGTATGGCCGTACAGCGAGTGCACCGGGAGCCCCGACCGATCGCGCGCGGGGTCGACCGAGATCATGTCCTGCGCGTCGCCGCGCACCCCGTGCTCGGGCCCGAACAGCGCCGTCAGCTTCAGATCCGGGCGCGTCGCGAGCAACTCCACCGCGTGGCGAAACTCGCCGTCGATCGCGGTTGGATTGCACAGCAACCCGATGCGGCGCCCCTCGAGGATCGAGGCACCGTCGGCGACGAGGCGAGCGAGACCCGTCTGGATCATCGATCGAGGATCACGCGAAGATCGGAACGGGCTTGAGCGTGACCTTGCCGTCCTTGGTGACGACGCGGAACCGCACCGCGCGACAGTTGTACTGTGCGCGCAGCTTGCCTTCGTTGACCTTGAGCTTCGCGATGAAGTTCTCGAACGACACATCATCCGGCGCACCCGCGGCTTTCCGCTGCACGAGGTAGTCGGTGTAGACACGCTTGTAGTAGTCGGGCTCGGACTCCTGTGCGAGCGCCGCCAGATCCGGATCGGCCACGGGCTTGTCTTCGCCTTCCTCGAAGTCGACGCGCCCAGGGATGATCGGATTGCCATCCTCGTCGAACTCCTCCTCGCCGGGCTCGGGGCGTCCGAGGACGCGCGCGAGCATGACGTTGAGGCCGTTCGCGAGCCCATCGAGCTCGCCGCCGACCGAGCGGAACGTGCGATCGAGGTTGCCGTTGATGATGTCGGTGACACCACCCTCGATCTGATCCACCTGCATGATCATCCGGCGGTGCGTGAGATAGATGCCGAGCAGCGCGAGCAGCAGCGCACCGCCGCCGGTCAGCAGGATCAGCTTGGTGGCGAGCCCACCCTCGATCTTCTCGGAGATCCCAGGATCTTCCTCGCCGGCACCCGACAGCACGAGCGCGCCGGCCGTCCCCGCCGGATACTGGTCCGGCAGGGGTTTGGTCGACGAGCGCGCGAGCTTGACCGGCACCGCGAAGTAGTCGCCGCCCTCGATCGTGATCCTCTGCTTCGACGCGCTGTCGCCGAGCGTGCCGCTCGTGAACAGCTCCGTCAGCTGCGCCGCCTTCGCGGTGTCTTCTTCGTTGCCGCCACGACTGAAGCTCGACGCGACGACGCGCTTGTTGTCGAAGTACGCGATCTCGGTGCCGAGCAGGAGGCGATCATCTCGGGCGCTCTTACCAGTCTGCGCATACGCGACCAGGATCGCGCCGATGATCACCGGGTTCTCCGGATCCTTGATGTTCGGCGCTTCGGGATCGATCACGGGCGCGACGCCGATCCGCATCACCTGCTTGCCGTCGTTCCAGGTATCCGCGATCAGCATCCGCTTGTTGAGCACGACGTTGACCGCCGCGATCGTGGTGGGGATCTTCGTCGGGTCCTTCTCGGCCGCGTTGTCGTTCCTCCACTGCTTGGGCACGACCGAGGGGACCTCGTGCTCGGCGACAACCTCGCCGTTGCCATCGATCAACACCATGCGATCGGGGGGTGCACCGCCCCGCTCCTCGGCCATGAACTTCTGAAAGCCGAGCCGAGCTTGCGACGCGCTCTCGCTCAGCGAGTTCGAGCTCTTCGCCTTGACCGACCGCACGAACTCGGCCTTCGCGGCGAGCCGCTCTGCCTTGTTCTGGACGTCACTGTTCGCGAGCTGGTTGAGACGCTGGACGACTTGATACGCCCGGTTGAGTCGAGCATCGGCTCGCGTCCGCACATCCTTATTGATGGAGATGTTGGACACGAAGAACGCGATCGCCGTCAGCACTGCGATGACGACGCCGACAACCGCGGTGATGACGGTGCGAGACATTTATCCCTCCCCCGCACAGCGGGGCTCCGCGCCGATTATTCGTGCGTCTTCGCGAGGTTGTCAACGCAAGGCGGGCTTTTCACTTGCGTCCCTTCGGAACGATCACCGGCTTTGGTGGGTTCGGCTCGGCTTTGGGTGACACCTTCGGATCGCTGGCTTTGCTCGGCTCGATCGGCTGGGTACCGCTCGCGAGATCGCAGATCAGCACGCTGCGCTCCCCCGATTCCTCCCCTGACAGACACACCGCGTCTGCGACGGCGGCCTTGACCGCCTTGGGCAGATCGCTCGACACCAGCAGCAGGCGATCGGCCTTCGTGCTGTTTCGCCAGCCGGCGGTGTACGCGTACGGTGCCGAGTTGCAGTCCTTGGGCATCCATTCGTCCCCGACATACGCGTTCTTGATGCACAGCGCGGCCTGCGGGATGGCGTAGAGCTCGTAGGGCTTCTCGACGATCCTCGCCGGTGGGACCTTCCGGTTCGCGAGACCGATGCTGACCTGCTTCAGCACCCGCTCGCGCTCGGCGCGATACGCCTCTGCCACCTGCGTTGCCTGCACGGTACCGTCGGTGACGACGACGAGCGAGCCGATGGTCGTGGGTGGTGTCAACCCGAGATCGGTGAAGGGATCGATCGGTCTTGGCGCCCCTCGATCGCGCAGGAGCAGGAGCGCGGCGACGGCACCACCAGCGACCAGCGCGCCGACCGCGATCCACGGCCACACCGGTCGTCGTCTGCGTATCGATCCGGTCGAACCCTCGAGCTCGTCGGCGAGATCGCTCGCGGTCGCGACGCGGCGCGAGGTCGGCGCCTTCGGTTCGGGCGTGGTGACCGCTGCTTTGCGCGCCTTGTTCAGGGCGCGAAGATCGGAGAGCGCGTCACCGCTGACTCGCTGCGTATCCACCAGTCCGGGATCCGCCTCGCGCAGCGCCTGCTCGAGGATCTTCCGCATCTCGCGCGCGTTCGCGAACCGATCGTCGACCTTCTTCGCGAGGCTGCGCATCAACGCGTCCTCGACGGTCATCGGGACCTCGATGCCGAGCGACGACGGCCGCTGCGGTGGCTCCGCGAGGTGCTTCGTCATGATCTCGAAGTGCGTGTTGCCGTCGAACGGGGTCTCGCCGGTCAGTGATTCGTAGAGCGTGGCGCCGAGCGAGTAGAGATCGGTCTTGAGATCGACCTCCTGCCCGCGGACCTGTTCCGGCGACATGTAGCGGACCGTGCCCATCGTCTGCCCCGTCGCGGTCAACCGCGTCGACGTCGTCATCTTCGCGATGCCGAAATCCATCACGGTAGCTGCGCCGTCGTCCTTGCGCACCAGCACGTTCGACGGCTTCATGTCGCGGTGGACGATGCCCCGGCCGTGCGCGTACTCGAGCGCGCGCAAGACGTCACACGCGATCTTGCACGACAGCCTCCAGTCGAGCCGCTTGGCCTCGAGGATCATCCGCTCCCAGGTCTGCCCCGCGACGAACTGCATCGCGAGCACGAAGAACCCGTTCTCCTGACCGAAGTTGTAGAGGTGGACGATGTTCGCGTGGTCGAGCGCGGCGAGCGCCTTCGCTTCGTCGAGGAACCGCGACTTGACCTGGCTGTGCGCGGCGAGCTCGGGCGGCAAGATCTTCAGCGCGACCTCCTGGTCGGTCAGCTTGTGCTTGCCCTTGAACACCACGCTCATGCCGCCCTGGCCGAGGACGTCGACGAGCTCGTACTGGCCGAGCATCACCTGCCCGATCATCTTGTGGGCGCCGGTCGCGGCGAGCGCGGCCCCGCAGCCACCGCACTTGATGTCGATGTCGAGGATGTCGGCCCCGCACTGCGGGCACTGCGGGCTCATGCGTGCCGCTCCCATCCGGGGACGCGATCGAGGAAGCGTCCGAGCTCGTCGACGAGGATCGCCGGGTACTCGACGGGCGTGTAGTGCGAGCCACCTTTGATCACGACGAGCCGCGAGCCGGGGACGAGGCGATGGATGTGCTCGGCGGTCGCCGGCGGCGTCATCAGATCGCGATCGCCGGTGATGATCGACACCGGGACATCGATCGTCGGCAGCACGTCCCCCGCGTCGTGCTCGTCGAGGCGCTGCAGCAGGTCCGAGTAGATCACCCAGTCCACGTGCTGGAAGCCGCCGGCGACCTGGCGAAAGATCTCGATGTCGATGGTCTCGCTGACCAGGCCGACGCGCTTCATCGCCGAGATCAGCGCATCGGACCCGGCGACGACCTTGGTGGCGCGACCGACGAGTGAGGCCTGCGCGCGGATCAGCTTGAGCAGCATCGGGATGGTCGCGCTGACGAACCGGCTCCCCATCACGGTCTTGAACGTCTTGCCGTAGGTGCCGTTGATCGCGCACAGCCCACGGACCCGCGCGCGATGTTGTTTGATCGTCTCGAAGCCGACCTGGACACCCATCGACCAGCCGACGAGGACGAACGGCTCGACTCCCTCGGCGGCGAGGATCGCCATCAAGTCGTCGATGTGGTGCGCCATCGTGTTGGCGCGAGGATCCTTCGGTGCGGACGAACTATAGAGACCGCGGTAGTCCCAGCAGACGACCTTGTAGTCGTGCAGGACGTCGTAGAGGTACTTGAATGCGAGGTAGGTGCCGCCGAGGCCGTTCGCGAGCACCACGCACGGGGCACCCTCGGGGCCGCGAACCTGGTAACCGATGCGCGTACCGTCGGGGGCGACGACGTGGCGCTGCTCGATCCCGGGGACCATCAGCGATCACGTTAGCTGATCGGCATAGGGGCTGGTAGTTCCAGGCACGGCGCGTATGGATCGCGACTCGCCATCGGCCCGATCTCATCGCTCCGAGTTCGAGCGGCAGGGCAACCTCGCGATGCCGACGCTTTCCTCTCCGGAAGGCCGCTCACGCTGGCCTGCACGAGAGGACTTTCACTCTGGATGCATGCTGGAACCTAACTCGCGGGGCGCCCGTACGCGTCGAACGATCCACTGCGATCGGTGACGCACAATATACGACGGGCCGCTCGAAGGCGCCCGAGTTTGGGATCGGCAGTGTGGGAGCTCGATTCGCAAGCTTCTGCGTCGGCAGATCGACGCGCAGGTTGCCTTGTTGCAGTCGAAGTCTCCCGACTGCAGGCAGTAGTGCATCCAGACCTGACCGGTCTTCGTCGTACCCGTCGTGACCAGACAGAGACCAGACCAGACCCGGAGAAATCTACAAAATACGACGGGCCGCTCGAAAGCGACCCGCGTCGCCGCGCGGCGCTCGCGGATCTGACCGGTCGTGACCAGACAGAGACCAGACAGAGACCAGACAGAGACCAGACCCGGAGAAATCTACAAAATGCGACCTGATGCGACGGGCCGCTCGAACCGTCGTGACCAGACAGAGACCAGACAGATAGTAAGATCGTCGTGGAGGCTAAGAGAGAAAGGAATAGAGTAGATCTCGGTTGTAGAACGAAAAAAAAAAACGG
>JANNBP010000532.1:0-11000 GCA_031385555.1 Deltaproteobacteria bacterium
CTGGAGCTCACACTGGAGACGCTAGGCACGGCGATCACGTGCCCTATGCGAAGAAGACCATCACACTGGAGACGCTAGGCACGGCGATCACGCGCCCCCACGAGAGGAAGACCATCACGCTGGAGCTCACACTGGAGGCGCCAGGCACGGCGATCACGCGCCCCCGCGCGAACACAACCTCGATAGCTGACGCTCGACCGCGACGGGATCTCGCCGAGATCGATCGGCGATGGGTCGCCATCGGGACCGCCCGCTCGCCCCCTTGTGGACGATCCTCGACTGCGAGTGCTCGCGGTCGTCGAGATGCACGAGCTGGAGCTTGTCGTCGACCGCCCTGTCGAGCGCCAGGTTCGGCGTGCACTCGCGTCGGTCCGAGACCTACAGCAGACGAACGGCTCGTTGACCTCATGATTTTCGGAGGGCGGCCGTAACACTCCACGAGGAGATGACGTCGAACCCCACCATGTCCAGGCTGCCGATCACGAGCGGGTGCGGTGGATGCGGTGCGGGAGTCGACCTCGGGTTTGATTTCACCATGGCCCTGCAACCGATCGTCAACATGTCGACGCGGCAGGTCATCGCGCAGGAGGCGCTCGTGCGAGGCCTTCAGGGTGAAGGAGCCCCACACATCCTCGACCAGGTCACCGACGAGAACCGCTACGCGTTCGATCAACGGTGCCGCGTCAAAGCCGTACAGCTCGGGGCCAAGCTCGGCGTGCAATCGCTACTGAGCATCAACTTCATGCCCAACGCCGTGTACGAGCCCGAGCGGTGCATCCGCACGACGCTCGAGGCCGCCGCGGCGTGCAACTTCCCGGTCGAACGGATCTTGTTCGAGTTCACCGAGGGCGAGCGCATCACGGACATCAAGCACGTACGCAGCATCATCGCGCACTACCGCGCACGTGGCTTTCGTACCGCGATCGACGATTTCGGGGCAGGGTACGCAGGGCTGAACCTGCTCGCCGAGCTGCAGACGGACTACCTCAAGCTCGACATGGAGCTCGTGCGGTCGATCGATCGATCGTACGCGCGTCAAGCGATCGTGAAGGGGATCCTCAGTGTCTGTCGCGACCTCGGGATCGCGCCGATCGCAGAGGGCGTCGAGACGATCGAAGAGCTGCGAGCGCTCATGGACCTCGGCATCGAGCTGTTCCAGGGATATCTCCTCGCACGACCAGCGTTCGAGGCGCAGGCCGAGGTTCACCTGCCGCTCCAGTCGGTGCTCGATGCGCGACCCCGTCGAGACTCCTCGGGGCTGGGGCAACCGAGGTTGCAATGAGCTCACAACGCGCGGTGTTGCGACGTGCTCAGCAGTGGCTGGCTGTGCTCCGAGTCGTTCAACCGCACCAGCTGTAGCTCGTCGAGCGCGGCTCCCGACAACACGTTGAGCGCCGCTGGTGCCTGACGAAACCGCCACACGCGCTCGAGCGGGAGGCCGAGGACCCGACACAAGATCACGCGGATCACTGCATCGTGCGCGGTGATCAGCATCGTCTGCTCGCCGTCGAGCCGCATCCACGTACGCTCGAGCACCGCCCACGCACGCACCTCGACGTCTCCGAGCGTCTCGGCGCCAGGACCGGCAGGCGAGTTACGCCCGGGCGCGCTGCGCCACACCCCGAACAGCTCGGCGTGATCGAGAGCGACCTCACTCGCGAGCTTGCCCTCCCACTGACCGTGGGAGATCTCGAGCAAGCCATCGTCCACCTCCAGCTCGAGCGGCCTGCCGGCGAGGATCGCTGCGGCCGTCTCGCGTGCGCGTGACAGCGGCGAGCTGATCGCGACGGCGATCTCGATCTCGCGCAAGCGCTCGCCGAGCAAGCGCACCTGCATCTCTCCGTCGGGGGACAACGGGACATCGGTACGTCCCTGGTACCGACCTTCGCGATTCCATGCGGTCTCCCCGTGACGAACCAGCAGGATGTTCATGTCGCCAATTTACTCGCCTGACGCGCCGAGTCAGCTGCCGGACGGATCGAATCTCCGGAAGCCCGTTCGGCCGCGCAACTGATCGTGGTAGCCAGGTCGCATGCATCGCAGTCGCATCCTGGGCATCGGCATGAGCGTCCCCAAGAAGGTCGTCACCAACGATGACCTCTCGAAGTTGATGGAGACGTCGCACGAGTGGATCGTCGAGCGCAGTGGGATCGAGGAGCGTCGCTGGGTCTCGGACGGCGAGACCGGCGCCAGTCTCGCGACGGCCGCGAGTCAGGAAGCGATCCAGAAGGCAGGCCTCGAGCCCAAGGATATCGATCTGATCATCTACGCGACGCTGTCACCGGACTACTTCTTTCCCGGCACCGCGGTGTTCGTCCAACGCAACCTCGGGATCAAGAACATCCCGTGCCTCGACATCCGACAGCAGTGCACGGGGTTCATTTACGGGTTGTCGATCGCTGACCAGTACATCCGATCGGGGATGATGAAGCACGTCCTCGTGATCGGCTCCGAGGTTCACTCGACCGGCCTCGACATCTCGACCGCCGGTCGCGACGTCACCGTCCTCTTTGGTGATGGCGCCGGCGCTGCGGTGCTCGGGCGTGCCACCGATGACAAGCACATCGTGCTGTCGTCACACATCCACGCGGATGGCAGCGAAGCCGAGATCCTGTGGACCGAGTATCCGGCGAGCGCGCACGACCCACGCATCACCGCCGAAGCGATGGCCGAGCGCAAGCACTTCCCCGTGATGAACGGCAAGAAGGTGTTCAAGCACGCGGTCACGAAGATGCCCGAGGCGTTGATGGAAGGCATGGTCGCGAACAAGCTCACGCTCGCGGACATCGACATGGTGATCCCGCACCAGGCCAACCTCCGGATCAATCAGATGGTCGCGAAGATGATCGGTCTGCCTGACAACAAGATTCACAACAACATCCAGAAGTACGGCAACACCACCGCGGCGACGATCCCGATCTGCATGCACGAGGCGATCGAGCTCGGCAAGATCAAACCGGGTGACATGGTGGCGCTCGTCGCGTTCGGCGCCGGCCTCACGTGGGGCAGCGTCTTCCTCCGCTACTGACGCTCTGCGAACGCGAACGACACCGTCGCGGAGGAGCTGATCGCCGGCGAGATCGGCGCCAGCTCGACGATCAGGTGCACGAGGAGGTCGGGAGGCAACTCGAGCACGACCTGGCCATCTCCCGAGCCGAGCGGTTCTGCGGCGGGACTCACCAACTCGTAGTGGAGCAACTCGAACCCGTCTGCGATCTGCAGCGCGACGCGACGGCGTGCCCCGATGGTATCCAGCAGCAAGCAGCGCGTCTCGTGCGCACTCTCGGAGGTCGAGATCACCTGCGAGCTGAAGGTTCCCGGCGAGCCTGTGATCTCGAGATCCACATCGCACGTGGTGGGGGACTCGCCGTGCCCGGTACACGCGGCCAGCCCGAGGATCAGCAACGCGAAGCGCATGTCGACACGATGGAAAAAGGTGCCTCGTGGGTCGACGATCTTCAGGAACGTGACGTTGAAGTCGACGCCCACGCGCGACATAGCCTTGGTGTTGAGGCTGACCGAGCAACGTTCGGAGCCTCGGGCAACCGTCGCACCTCTCAGATCTCTCAGATCTCGAGCTCAGGCAGCAGCGACCGCGAAGAACGTATCGATCTCGGCGGCGATCTTGTCCTCGCCGACCCCCTTCGCGATCGCGAGCTCCTTGACGAGCAGGCCGCGCGCGTTGTCGAGCATCTTGCGCTCGCCGAACGACAGGTCCTTGGTCAGGCGGAGCACGCAGAGATCGCGCAGGACCTCGGCGATCTCGAACACCGAGCCCGTCTTGATCTTCTCCATGTACTCGCGATACCGGCGATTCCACGTCTGCGTATCGCGCGGGATGTCGCGAGACTTCAGGATCGAGTAGACGTCCTTGACCTGCTTGGAGGGGATCAGATCGCGCAGGCCGACCGAGCCTGCGTTGCTGGTCGGGACCATGATCTTCATCCCGGTGTCGAGCACCTTCAGGATGTAGACGTTGGTCTTGTTACCGCCGATGTCCCGGCTCTCCAGTGCGACCACTTCGGCTACTCCGTGAACCGGATAAACAGCCTTGTCCCCGACAGAGAATTGCTGCTTCAACATCAAACCTCGATTTCGAAGGCTAACAGCCGAGGTGTTGACTGTCAAACTACCCGAATATCTAACCTCACGAGATTGTTATCAAAACTCGGAGGACCACCTACACAGAGACCACTCCTCGGCCGGGCGTTTTGCCCCGACGTTCACACCTTCGTGGCGTACTCGACAATCGACGCCACCGCGAACCCAGTGCCACCCTTGGGCTGCGACGGACGCGAGCTCGCCAACGAGGCGGGGCCCGCGATGTCGACATGCACCCACGGCGTGTCCTTCGCGAACGTTTTGAGGAACAACCCCGCGGTGATGGCGCCGCCGAACCGGTCGCCGGTGTTGCGCATGTCCGCGACCTGGCTCTTGAGCTGCTCGCGCAAACGGCCGTTGAGCGGGAGCCGCCACATGTCCTCCCCTGTGCGTTCTGCAGCTGCCATCCAGCCCTTCACCAGCGCTTCGTGATCGGACATCACACCGGCGGTGTACGGGCCGAGCGCCACCATGCAGGCGCCGGTCAACGTGGCGAAGTCGAACATCTCGTCGGGCTGGATCTTGTCGCGCGCGTACGTGATCGCGTCACCGAGCGTCAGCCGACCTTCTGCATCGGTGTTGTTGATCTCGACCGTGGTGCCGTCCATCGACTTGAGGACGTCACCGAGCTTGTACGCGCGACCGCTGACCAGATTTTCGCAGCACGCGGCGACGGCGTGGATCTCGAAGTCAGAGCCGAGCGTGGCGATCGCGTCCATCGACGAGATCACGGCCGCAGCACCTGACATATCGACCTTCATGTCCTCCATCGCCTGCGACGGCTTGAGTGAGTACCCACCCGAGTCGAACGTGATGCCCTTGCCGATGAAGCAGATCTTCTTCTTCGGCTTCTTCGCCGGCTTGTAGATCATGTGGATGAACTTGGGCTCCTGATCGCTGCCCTGTCCGACGGCGAGGAACATGCCCATCCCGAGCTCGGCGCACTTCTTCTTGTCGAGGACGGTGACGGACAGCGTGCCCTTGTGTCGCTTCGCGATCGCCTGCGCGTCGGCAGCGAGTGCGGTGGGCGTGACCTCGGCGGCGGGCTCATTGATCAGATCGCGCGCGTGATTGACCGCGGCACCGATCGTCTTGCCGCGATGGATCGCTGCGGCCAAGGCCTTCGCGCGACCCGCGGCGAGCTTGCTGCCCTTCGCATCGACGACGATTCCGAACTTCTTGAGCGCGGTAGGACGCTTGTGATCCTCACCGGTGAAGTAGCGACCGAACTTGTACGTGCCGAGCACGACGCCTTCCGCGACGAGCTGCACGAGGGCGGCTTCGCGATTCGCACCGAGGTTCGGTACGAGGACGGCGACGACGGCGGCGCCGACCTTGTTCGCGGCCTGCGCGACGCTCGCAGCGAGATCGCGGATCCCCGCGTTCGTGAGCTCGCTGCGCGATCCACCACCGAGCACCAAGAAGCGCTTCGCGGAGAGCCGACCATGCGTATGAACGCTGATCGTTTGGCCGGACTTGCCTTCGAAATGTTCCGACTTCGCCACCTCGGCGAGCACGCCACCGAGCGCTTGGTCTGCTGATTTGAACACGGCGTCCTTGCTCGGATCACCGAGCACGACGAGCGCCATCAGATCGACCGTGGCAGTGAGAAATGCCTCGGTCAGTACAACCACCTCGATCTCCGCCTTAGCGTCCATAAATCTCCGTAACTCCAGAGGAAGCGCGACGATCTTATAGGCGAAGACCTGTCCAGAAGTAAAGGAATCGTATGCCTACATTGACAGTCGATTTGGTGGATCAGTAGGCTCAACACACTCAGAGCTCGGGGGAAATTGAATGCGATCCAAGGTGATGACGGCGCGCCCTGCGGCGCGTAAGGGCAACGGCAACGGAAATCGCACGAAGAAGACGGTCGCAGTGCCGTCAACCAGGAAGTCCGAGCCCATCATTCAGATGGTCGAGCGGCGTTCTTCCCGGAACATCATCGAACTACCGAAGAAGACCGGAGAGCTGCCGATTCCGACGGCGACGTTCGTCTTCTAGTCTTCTAGTCTTCTAGTCTTCTGAGCTGTCGTCGTCTTCTTCTGGGTCGGGGGACTCGGAGGATTCAGACTCGCTCAGCAGCTGCTTGAGCGTACGAGCGTCTTTCCATCGCTGGGGGGAATCGAAAGCTACGGTGACGGGGATGGAACCGTAGCTTTCGATCAGCATGGCGAGATCTTCTTGATGCTCCGACCGGATCGCGCCTGCGCGACCTAGGCCGGAGATCCGGCAATACAGGCTTGTCAGGTCGAGATCGAAGTAGATCTCGGGCGGCAGGCCTGGTTCGCGAACCATCGGGTCGAACGCGCAGGTGACGCCGAGCTCACCGGCGAAGGTCAGTGCCGTGAGCGGCTCCCACAAGCCGTCCGGAATCCACACCACCGGAACGTCCAGCGTCTCGGGCGCGACCACCTCCGAGAAGAACTTCTTCAAGGTGTCGCGGTTCGCTGCCGACGGTGCGAACAGGTTCGGCGAGCGAAACACCGCGCATGCGGCATCGAGCTCTTTCAACGCGGTTTGATACGCGGCGAGGGCACGCTTGGCCGGACCGCTGTCACGGAACGGCCCGACGGTGGCGTCGTGATCCCACAGGCGCGATGCGGTGGGTGGCGTCTTGTCCGTCAACACCCACGGCGCGACGAGCCCGATCGACTTCGGCGGGACCGACGCTTTCCACTTCGCGATCGACGACGGCTTCACCGGACCTGCGTAGAGCATCGAGAGCTCGAGATACGCGAGGTCCTTGAAGTAGCGCTCGCGCTCCATGCGGTCGGGAAGATCGACGGTACCGATGCTGACCATACGAGACGGCCGGACCCTACGTGTTCGTTGCGCAGTGCGCAACGAATGGACGTGCGAACGTGCGAGGACGCGAGCCGCATGTGGTTCGATCAGCTAACGCCACGTGATCGCTGGCGTTGCAGTGGCATAACGACGAACGAGCCGCCCTCTGACGACTCTCTCCCTGGAGATTCCCATGCTGTTGATCGGACGTTGGTCCCTTCGCAACGCTCGTTTCGCGTTCGCCTGATCGGCAGGAAGCGCACGCTCACGACCCCGCGCCCGGTGAGGCGCTCCCGCAAGCCGTCGTTCCCGACGGCCGCGACCTCAGCCGCGCGAGCATCGCGCTTGCGAACAACTGACGAGGCAGCGACGCTACGCCCATGCGATGCGTCGTGCTCGTGCTCCTCGTCGGGTGCACCGATGATCGCGGACCACGCCTGACGTCGGTGACACCCGAGGCCGCACCGCGTGGCGCACGCGTGACGCTCACCGGCGAGCTGTTGTGCGCCGGGGACTGCGAGGCCGCCGGCGGCGAGATCCAGATCGGCCTCGAGCTCCCGGCGACCCTCGCGATGGTGATCGAATACGACGACGACCGTGCGGTGATCGAGATTCCCTCGCAGGCCGCGATCGGCTCGTCGGAGATCGTGGTGACCGTCAACGACCGAGCCTCGAATGCGATCGCGTTCGAGGTGCTCGCGCCGCCGTAGCTTTCGAGGTATCTCCTCGGCCCAATGGAAGCGCGTCGAGCATTCAGCGTGGCCGTCTACGCGCGCCGAGGTGATCGCGTGCTGGTGATCGAGCATCGCCGGCTTGCGACCTGGCTGCCGATCGGCGGCGAGCTCGAGGCAGGCGAGACACCGCTCGAAGCCGCGATCCGCGAGCTGCGTGAAGAGACCGGACTGACGGCGAACTTTCCTGCCGTGCACGGGGCCCTCGACGGCGTGCCCCGTGGCTTGATCGGCTACGAGGAACATCAAGCGGGCTCGAAGGGGCTGCACCTGAACTTCGTGTTCGTCGCCGAGGTGGCGGCCGAGGCCGAGGTGGTTCCGAACGAGGAGTTCGGTGCGTTCCGCTGGGTGAATCGCGCGGAGCTCGAGCAGCTCGAGTCACCGCTCAACGTCCGGCAGTTCGGCTACGTGGCACTCGACGCGCGCTGGTGACGCATGCGGATCCGGCAGCACGTCAACCCGAACCAGATCCACTTCGAGCAGTTCAAGGGCGAGCTGCCGCCGATCGACCACCGGCTCGTCGAGGTCGAGATCGGGTGCGCCGACGCGCAGTTCTTGTTCGAGCGTGCGGCCGTGGATCCCTCCCGGCTCTATGTCGGCATCGAGATCCGCGAGGAGTGGACGCTCGAGGTCAACAGGCGCGCGCGGGCGAGTGGTGCGCCGGTGCATGTCGTGTTCTGTCACGCGCAGCACCACCTGGGTTTGATCTTCGCGCCCGGCAGCGTCGAGCGCATCTACGTGAACTTTCCGGATCCGTGGTTCAAGCGAAAGCATCACCATCGCCGGATGGTCGACGACACGCTCGCGGATCGGATCGCCGACGTCCTGCGTCCGGGGGGAGACCTGTTCGTGCAGACGGACGTCTGGGATCTCGCGATCGATTCGATGGAGACCTTCGACTCCGACGAGCGCTTCGAGAACGTCGCCGGCGAGTGGTCGTTCTGGCGCGCCGGAAATCCGTACGGTGTGCGGTCGTGGCGCGAGGAGAATGCCGAAGCGACGGGCCTGCCGATCTGGCGCATGCTGTATCGGAGGCTCGCGTGACCGAGGAGTCGTTGCTCGCGGCGATCGCGGCGAACACCAACGATGCGGAGGCCCGCGCGGTGTACGCGGACTGGCTCGACGAGCGCGGCGATCCGCGCGGCGAGTTTCTCCGGCTCGAGGCGCAGCTTCATCGCGGTCCGTCGCGTTTCGGCGAGCTACTCGCGCAGCTCGATCCCGTGTGGCTCGCCGCGGTGGCCCGCCTGTGCGACGTGGTGATGATCGATCCGGGTCCGATGAAGATCCACGCGATCAGGGTCGTGCGCGAGCTCACCGGGTTCGGCCTCGCGGACGCGAAGGCACTGGTCGACTCGCCGATGCCTCGGCGGATCCGCGACGAGATTCCGTACGAAGAGGCGCGCGATGTTGCCGCTCGCTTCGAGAACACCGGTGCGCACGTGATCGTGATGCCGCATTCCCGCCACGGCATCGCGCAGCCCACGACCGCTGCGAGATCGCGGCTGGTCCTCACCCGCTTCGTCGCCGATGGCCAGATCGGCGCGGTCGCCTCGCTGCGCGAGGTCACCGGATGCTCGCTCCAGGAAGCGCTCGCTCTCCTCGAGGCGGTCGGTCGTGGCGAGCGAACCACCGTGCTCGAGACCGCCGCGATCGAGGCGATCTTCGCGGCGATCGCGAGGCTGCGTCCCGCGTTCGATCTCGAGATTCAAAGGATCTAATGACCGACGACCACGAGAAGACCTTCCTCGCGGCGATCGCGGCGAACACCAACGACGCCGATGCGCGCGCGGTCTACGCGGACTGGCTCGAGGAGCGCGGCGATCCCCGTGGCGAATACCTCCGGCTCGAGGCCTTGCTGTACGCCGGGCCGGCTCGGATTCTCGAGCTGACGCCGCACATCGACCCGACGTGGCTCGCCTCGGTGACGCGCCGCTGCGACGTGGTGCTGGTCGAAACGGGGAGCAACAAGATCTCGGTGATCAAGACCGTTCGCGAGGTCACCGGCCTCGGGCTAAAGGATTCGAAAGATCTCGTCGAGGCGGCGATGCCGCGGCGGGTGGTGCTCGACCTGACGTTCGACGAGGCGCACGACATCGCCGCGAAGTTCGACGCCACCGGCGCGCGCGTGGTCGTGATGCCCCACGTCGGCGAGGTTCCGGGCGGCTACCTGAAAACGCCGCTGCGCGTGGCGCTCGGGTATCGAGAGCAGCAGCTATGGATCACGCGCGTCGACACCGGTCGCCGGATCGATGCCATCAAGGCGGTGCGCGAGGTGACGGGCACCGCGCTCAAGCAAGCGAAGGATCTGATCGACGCGGTCGCGAATGGCGAACGCCGCGCGCTGTTCGTGCAGGGTCCGCCGGAGCAGATCGCGGCGCACGTGGCGGTGCTGCGCGCGGCCTGTGACGTCGAGCTCGTCTAGCTCGGGTTCGAATCGAGCACCGTCGCGGACTGGATCTTGTCGAGGCGGAACTGCCGGTCTTCACCCGTCTCGAGATCGACGCAGTTGAGCAGCGTGACCTGGCGATCGAACACCAGGTTCCGGATCCGCACGTGGCGCGGACTGAGCTGCCACTTCGACTTCAAGTAGACGATCCGCAGCGCGCGCGACTCGAACCACGCAGTCTCGATCGCATCGCGGACCGCGGCAGGAATCGGCAGGGATGGGACGCCGATCAGCTGGAGCTGACTGACGAGCTGCAACAGCTCGCGCTGTGCCGACGTGGTGAGTGCAGCGCGAACCTTGTCGGCGGCCTTCTCGATCATCGAGGGAAACGGCATCAAGCGTTGCTCGGTGGCGAGCCGGCACAGCGCGACGAGCAGCGCCGCTTCACGTGCGGTGAAGTTGATCGGCGGCAACTGGTAGTGCATGTCGAGCGCGTACCCGCCACCGCGGCCGCGATCGGCCTTGATCGGCATCCCGGCGTCCTGCAGCGATTCGAGGTCGCGATAGATCGTCCGCAGCGTCACGCCGAAGCGATCGGCGAGCTGCTGTGCGGTCACGCCGGTGCGGCGCGCGCGCAAGGCCTCCGCGATCGCGAACAATCGGGACTTCTTTCGCATGCTTGAACCCGTAGCACACAAAGCTGACAGAAGGCTGTCACCTGCTGGGTCCAAGGTCTTCCCATGAAGACGAAACCCACTCCTTGGTGGATCTGGTTGGCCCATCTCTCCCCGCCTGTTCGGGGTCGGCGGCCGTGCCGTTGAATCGAGCTAGAGTGCCGTTCGTGCCGACCACGTATCGCAGCAAGAAGGCGAAGCGCGCGGAAGATGCACCGCGAGATCTGCCAAAGGCGACGGAGCAGACCTTCAAGCTGGTCTCGAAGTTCCAGCCGGCGGGCGATCAGCCGAAGGCGATCGAGGAGCTGATCGGTGGCATCC
>JANNBP010000556.1:0-11570 GCA_031385555.1 Deltaproteobacteria bacterium
GTGCGGCGGGCACCGGCGGCAACGACTCGCCCGTACTCGCACGATCGCCGAGCCCGGTACCAACGCCATGGCCGAGGCCACCGCCGTGTCCACCGCCACGTCCACCACCATCACCACCGTCACCACCGTCACCACCGTCACCACCGACGATCTCCTGCGAGGCACTCGCGAGCTCGGCGAGGGAGTCCGAGATCGACTTCTCCGTCGGGACCGTCCGCACGCGACGCGGGCTGCGATCGACACGCGCGACCTGTTGTGGCGCGGGACGCGTTGCCGCGCGCCCCTGCGCTCCACCACCGTCACTCCCACGGTCGCTCTCGATCACGTCGACGAACTGCACGAGCTCGAGGGGTGGCGAATCGACGAGCTCGAGCCGCGCCGTGGGATCGACCGGCTGCGAGTCCGATGCACGCACCGCGATCAGCGCGAGCCCGCAGGCGGCATGGATCGCGATCGATCCGATCAGAGCCTTCATCCCGTGAGGATGAACGAGGCGAGGCGTCGTCTGCACTCGCTCTTCGCTCACAGTCCGTACAGCGGACATCGCAGCTGCGACAACACGTGTCCGTCCGGCATCTGGCCGGACATATCGGATTGCGTTCAATAGTGGCAACACGAGCAGCCGATCGAGTCGACTTGGCACACTGCGTTATCGATGTTGCATTATTTATTCAAGCTAGTTGCGGTGGTCGAACCAGTGGCCCACGGTTCGCATTCGCGCTGCGTCATATGCGTACCTATCTAGCTTCACTTCTCGTCTTCGCTGCGTGTGGTGCGGACGTCCAGGCACCCGGCGCCACCTCGGTTCAAGAGCGTCTCGCCGAGTCCACGATGCTCGACATCTCGCTCCCCGACAGTGCCGGTGCGATCACCGCGTCACGCAAGACCAGCGATGGCTGGGTGCCGGGTCTGGCCGATCTGAAGGTCGAGCACGGCACCCTCTTGCTGTCGACGGAGGGCGAGGTGCTCGCACTCGAGGATCTCGTGATCGATCTCGGTCCGATCGAGATCCCGGAGGCGGTGCTCGGCTATCCACTCGAGCTCACCGACATCCGGTTGTCGCTCGTCGAGCGCGTCGAGGTCGCCGGCGCGTGGACGAGCCCCGACGAGGCGCACGGTAACGCGAAGCTCGAGCTGCTGCTCGAGTGGTCGCTGGTCAATCACGGCGTGACGTCGCCGCTCGGCTCGCCGGACTTGCCGCCGATCCCCGTCGAGCTGTCTGTATCGGGAACGGCGGCTCGCGTTCACGCCGAGCTTCGCGCGAGTGCGCCGGGTGAGCTGTGGAAGTGGGCGAACGTGTTCCGCCTCGAGGACCTGTCGCTCGTGATCGCCGGCGACACGAACTGATTCGATCGTAAGTGGGGGCCCCGGCTCGCCACCCCACGACCATCCTTCGCCTGGTCGAACGCTCGACGCAGGCGAACGCTGGGCTCAGGGACACCACGGGAGCTGCGCCGAGCCGATGTGATCGGGTCCGATCACGCCGTCGTCGACGTGCGTCTGCCCTCTCGCATCGGTGACGCGCAGCGTGTACGGCCCGGGACCGAGCGCCTTGCCGACGAAGAAGTTGTAGTCGGTGCGCTCGAGGGGCACGAGCTCGCCGTTGGTCTTGACGTCGAGCGCGGCGATCGGATAGCGATGGTTGCGGACCTGGATCGCGGCCCACTGCGCGTTGCTGCCGGGTTTGAAGTGGTACGCGAGCGTGCCCTCGACCTCGCACGGCACCGGCAACCACCGGATCGGGATGCGTCCCTTCGCGAGCGGCGCGAGCAGCTCGAAGGCATCGCGAGACAGATCCAGATCGCCGGGCTTGCACGCCGGGCAGCGATCGACGACCCGCACGAGGATCTCTGCGTCGTCGGGGCCGACGACCACGACGCAGGTTCCACAGCTCGCGACCCTCGCGTAGTCGGCGGGCGACGCCGCGGCGACGAGCACTGGTCCCGTCGCCGGTTTCTCGAAGCTGCACTTGCCGGTGCCGTCGGCAGCGTAGTGCGTCGCTTCCCCCGCATGCATCGGCTCGGGCCGCGTGCACGGTGAGGGCGGTGGCGGTGGCGGTGGTTCCGGTTCGCGCTTGCAGGCGACCACCAGCAGGAGCAGCCGCCTCACCGGCAGTCGTCACCGGACGAATACGCGAACCCGACATCGGACTTCGCGAGCTTCTCGATCAGGTAGAAGCCGAACGGCTCGACCTCGTACGTCTTGCAGGTTCGATTGAACGAGCCCTTGTGATCGCACTTGCCGTCGGGATAGCCGCACTCGACGTGCTTGGGGATCGCGAGCACGATCAACAGCCCGAACAGCAGGCCGAGCTGCTTTCCGCGTGCGGTCATGTTCGGCGTGATCACCGCCGCCAGCGTAGCAGGGCACCCACCCAGGTTGCATCCCGTGGGAGGCGTGCGGGCGTCGTGATCGCCGGGGTAACCGCGCGAACTCCGCCGCGATCCGCGTGGCATACGCGCTGCAACCTTCGCGAATCACCATGCCCACCACGCCCACGTTCGATGCGATCTCGCTGACCGACCTGTCCGCCGTCACCGGTGGTTGCGGAAAGAAGAAGTGCGGGTCCTGCCCGCCGCCGCAGGCTGCTCCGATGGGTCCGCCGCCATCGGGTGGTAGCGGCACCGAGATCACGACGAACGTGCAGATGACGGGCTTCGGTTCGCAAACGCCTCAGTAGAGGTCACCGCAATCACGTCGTCGCAGTCGGGCCCGACCGTCATGCGACTCGTCGGCAAGCGGAGCCTGTCACTGGCTCGGCTTCGACTCAGTAGTCGATCGCGACGACCTCGACGTCCCCGCGCGGCAGCGTCACCGAGTCGCCGACCTGCGCATCGTGCAGCCCCTCGGCGATCGGCGTCTGGAAGTAGACCGCACCTGCCTTCGCGTCGGCCTCGATCGCACCGACGATCCGATACGTCACGCGCTTCCCGCGATCGTCCTCGACGGTGACCTTCGCGCCGAACCCGACGCGAGACCGATCCGCAGGCGGCTCCATCACGATCGCGGTGCCGAGGTGCTCGGCGATCTCGTGCGCGCGATCGCCTTCCGCCGTCGCCAGCTCGGCGCGCAACACGCGTTCGCCCGCGGCCGTGACGTAGTTCGGCACGTCGGTCGGAACCGGCACCCCACGTCGACGAGGCGGTGGCGCCGGCGCGTCGTCGTCTTCTTTCGTGAAGGCCTTGCTCATGCCGACAGGTTGCCATGAACAAGCAGCAAGGCCCTGTCGTGGCCGCCTTCGACTGGACGGCGCGCACGAGGACGCGCACGCTAACGCCCATGCTAGATCGCCGAGAGCTGCTCGTCGGTGGGCTCGCCGGACTCGTCGCCGCCGGGTGCAAGGACAAGCCGAGTACGATCACGCCACCCGTGTCGACCACCCCCGTGAAGGCCGGACCCAAGCGCATCCTGATCCTCGGCGGGACCGGCTTCCTCGGGCCGCACGTCGTCGACGCCGCGCGCGCGAAGGGCCACACCGTCACGCTGTTCAACCGCGGCAAGACGCATCCGAAGCTGTTCCCCGACGTCGAGAAGCTGCAGGGCGATCGCGACGGCAAGCTCGACGCGCTCGCGGGTCGCGAGTGGGACGCTGTCGTCGACACCTCGGGCTACGTGCCGCGGATCGTCAGGCAGTCGGTCGAGCTGCTCGCCCCGAGGATCAAGCACTACGTGTTTGTCTCGACGACGTCGGTCTACGCCGGCGACGATCAGCCAGGTGCCGACGAGACCGCCGCGCTCCGCACGCTCGACGACCCCGCGAGCGAGGACGTCTCCAAGGACTATGGGGGGCTCAAGGCGGCGTGCGAGGCAACGTGTGAAGCCGGCATGCCCGGTCGCGTCGCGACCCTGCGCGCCGGATTGATGGCAGGGCCGCTCGATCCGACGGGACGCTTCACGTACTGGCCGGATCGACTCGCCGACGGTGGCGAGGTGCTCGCGCCAGGCGATGGCAGCACGCCGATCCAGCTGCTCGACGCGCGCGACCTTGCCGCGTGGATCATCGCGTTGATCGAGCGCGGCACCGTCGGCACGTTCAACGCGTTCGGCCCGTCCAACCACCCGACGGTCACGTTGACGATGAAGGGGATGCTCGAGGCGTGCACGCAGGCCGCCGGCAACAAGGCGACCGTGACGTGGGTCCCCGCCGACTTCCTCGCCAAGCACGAGGTCGCGCCGTGGAGCGAGCTGCCGGGTTGGTTGCCGGTCACCGCGGACAACGCGGGCTTCGGCAGGCGATCGAACAAGCGTGCGGTCGAGGCCGGGCTGACCTTCCGCCCGCTCGTCGACACCGCACGCGACACGCTCGCCTGGGTCGCGTCACCGGATCTCGAGCTGTGGGTCGCGAACACCGATCCCTTCGGCTCGGCGGCCATGCTGACGCGCTCCGAGGACAACAAGCGCAAGGCGATCCGCGGCTCGGGCATCGCCCGCGACAAGGAAGCTCGCGTCCTCGCCGCCTGGAAAGCTCGCTAGATCCAGCAGGCTACGGGAACGACAGTGCGCCGACATACTTCTCCCACGTGCGTTGAAACGCGCGCATGTCGGCGTTGCCGAGGATGCCGACCAGCGTGGCGTAGCCGCTCGGATCCTTCGCGCGCGCCGCACGGAAGGCGGCGTAGAACCGGCGCAGCAACCCTTGCTCCTGCAGGTAGTACATCAGGTATCGCGCGTGGCCGTAGCTCGTCGCCGAGTCGTAGAACTGCTTCTGCGTCATCGCCGTGAGGGTCTCGAGCGCCGGCACGTCGTTGCGACGGATCGCCTTCTGGATCCCGGCGAGGCGCCAGTTCGTGAGCCCGACGATGTGGCCATCGCGCTCCGAGCTCTGCTCGAACAGCGAGCCGAGACCTTCGTTGAGCCACGTCGGTGCCGACGGAAAATCGGCCTCGACATACGGGTGCACGATCTCGTGAACCAGCGTGCCGCCACCGGTGGCGATATTCATGAACATCGCGCCCTGCGTCGGCGAGTAGAAGCCGTACGGCGTCGACGGCTTCTCGTCGGTCAACGCCTCGACGCCTGCCTCGTACGTCGCGGCGGTCTGGAACAGATAGATGTCGAGGATCTTCGCCGGGCGCTTCGCGAAGAAGTCTTGCTCGAGCTTGTCGGCGGCCCATCGCACGGTCTTCGACGTGCGCTCGAGCTGCGCGACCGTGCCGTCACCGACGACGACGAACGGATCCTCGACCCGGATGTTCAAGTGACTCAGCCCGTGCTTCGCCAGCTTGGTCTCGAGCGCACGGAGGTGCGCCGTGTACGCGGCATCGGTGAACGATGGCGTGCGCCCCGGCACCTTGGCCACGACGTCGTACGGATCGTGCGGATCGTTCTTCGTCTTCGAGTCGCCGCTGGCTGTGGTACACGCAGCAAGCACTAGGAAGAGCAACGACTTGACCATCGTTGATCAAGACTAACCGACGATTCCCAGGTTGCATGTCAGACGAACGTAAAGCCCCTCTTCCGAAACAGATTCCCTTCATCATCGGCAACGAGGCGTGCGAGCGCTTCAGCTTCTACGGGATGCGCAACATCCTGACGAAGTTCCTGATCTCGACGATGTTGCTCCAGTACGTCCCCGACAAGGACATGCGCGAGCTCGCCGCGAAGGACGTCTTCCACACGTTCGTGATGGGCGTCTACTTCTTCCCGCTCCTCGGTGGGTGGCTGTCCGACCGGTTCTTCGGCAAGTACAACACCATCCTGTGGTTCAGCCTGATCTACTCGGTGGGTCAGGGCTGCCTGGCGATGTTCGTCGACAGTCGCGAGGGCTTCTACGCCGGACTGTTCCTGATCGCGCTGGGATCCGGTGGGATCAAGCCCCTGGTCGCATCGTTCGTCGGCGACCAGTTCGATCAGACCAACAAGCACCGCGCGAAGGCGGTGTTCGACGCGTTCTACTGGAGCATCAACTTCGGCTCGTTCTTCGCGTCGCTGTTGATGCCGATCTTCCTGCGCGACTTCGGACCGCGCGTCGCGTTCGGCATCCCCGGTGTGCTGATGCTGCTCGCGACGATCATCTTCTGGGCGGGCCGTGGGCGTTACGTGCGCGTGCCACCCTCGCCGAAGAACCCGCACTCGTTCGGGCGCGTCTGCAAGACGGCGATCCAGTCGGCTGGCACCGGCAAGGTGCTGTTCGCGATCGCGATGCTCGTCACGGTCGCGTGCGTCACGCTGTCGATCAGCTGGGTGGCCGGCCACCCGATCCCACCGATGGGCACGTTCTCGCCGGTCGAGATGCTGTGCATCGCGCTCGTCGTGTTCTTGGTGCTCGGCAGCATCGCGGTGTCGCGCCAGCTCGAGGGTGCGCGCGGTGCGCATCCCGACGACGCCGTCGATGGCGTTCGCTCGGTGCTGCGCATCCTGATCGTGTTCGCGCTGATCACGCCGTTCTGGTCGCTGTTCGATCAGAAGGCGTCCACCTGGGTGCTGCAGGGCAACCAGATGTCGCAGCCCACGTGGTTCGAGTCGTCGCAGATGCAGACGGTCAACCCGGGGCTGGTGATGATCCTGATCCCGCTCAACAACCTCGTGGTGTTCCCGTGGCTGCGCAAGCGCGGCTGGCCGCTGACCGCGCTCGGCAAGATGACGGTGGGCATGGCGCTCGCCGGCCTCGCGTGGGTGGTCGCCGGCATCCTGCAGATGATCATCGACGGAGATCCGAAGGTCGTCGTGATCTATCCACTCGCGGGTCAGCTGAAGACCGGCATGCTCACGCAGTCCGAGCTCTGGATCTACTGGCAGATCGTCCCGTACATCCTGCTCACGCTCGCCGAGGTGCTGGTCTCCGCGACCGGGCTGGAGTTCGCGTACAGCCAGGCGCCGCTGTCGATGAAGGGCGTGATCATGAGCTTCTTCAACCTGACGGTCACCGTCGGTGGCTTGTGGGTGCTACTCGCGAACCACAGCGTCAAGAGCTCGGCGGTCACCGACTCGATCGCGAGCACCGGGCTCGGCGTCAACGCGTTCCTGATGTTCTTCTTCGCGCTGTTCGCGCTGATCACGGCGCTCGCGTTCCGGCTGTACGCGAAGCGCTACAAGCCAACGGACAACTACCACTCGAACGCGCCGGCGCCGGGTGAGAAGCCCGCGCCGCTGCCGACGGCGACCGCGATCAAGAAGGACTGAGCGAGACGCCTCGAACGGCGTCCAGGCGAACCTCGGGAGGTTCCAACGGCGACGGCTGCTCCAAACCGGGACGCGTGACCGAGCTCGCGCGAAACGAACCCCCTAACCAGGCACCTTCTCGATGCGGCCATCCGCGTGGCGGGCGAACCTGCCCTCCTCGCGCGCATGGGTCGGTGCCTCGCTCGGCCACGGCCAGCCACCGAACTTGGTGCGCTGGTAGTCGGCGAACGCCTGCTGGATCTCCTGGCGCGTCGTCATCACGAACGGGCCGTGCTGGACGACGGGCTCGCCGATCGGACGACCCTGGAGCACCAGCGCCTCGGCGAGCGTGTCGCCGGTGTTCGTCAACGCGACCTGCTTCGACGCCTCGAGCGCCACGCCGGTCGGGCTCGTGATCGCCCGATCCTCGACGCGCATCGCCCCGGCAAACACGTAGAGCACGCGATTGCTCTCGTCGTGCGTGGCCGGGAGCGTCCACGTCGCACCGGGTGCGAGCTTGATCGTCCAGATCGCGACGTCGGCATCCGCCGTCGACGCCCACGACTTCGGCGGTGGCGGCAACGCCTTCGACTCCGCGATCGAGCCCGCGACGACGGTGATCTCGGCGCCGCCTTCACGGATCACCGGGATGTCGTTCGCCCACAACATGGAGAAGTGCGGGTCGACCATCTTGTGCGCGGCCGGCAGGTTCAGCCAGATCTGAAACAGCTCGAGGGGATTCCGCTCGCCCTTGTCGAGCAGCGGAAACATCTCGGAGTGCACGATGCCATAGCCGTCGGTCAGCCACTGGACGACACCGCGCCCGAACCGCGCGGCCGCGCCGAGCGAATCCGAGTGATCGATCAACCCGCGGCGCACGATCGTCACGGTCTCGAAGCCGCGATGCGGATGGCCGGGAAACCCCGGCACCTTCTCGCCGTGATACATGCGCCACCCCGGCTCGCCGGGCTTCTCGCTGCGCACCGTGAAGTCCATGCCGAGATCGCGGCCCGCGAGGGACGCCGCCGGACCGAGCTCGTCATTGCCCGGCGGGTAGTTGTCGTCGTGATGAACGCAGAACAGGAACGGGTCCATGGTGGCCCACGGGAACCCGAGCGGAAACGTTTCGAGGATGGCGCTCACCGCGGCCACCATAGAGCGGCCAGTGAAAGGATCAAGAAGGCACACCGAGGTGCCCGCCGATCGGAGACTCGAACTCTCCCGTTAACTAGCTGTGATCAGAGCTCCTGGCACCAGTCTTACAAATGGTTGTTATCGAAAGCAGAGACCACGCGACTGTGAGAGATCGTCAACGCTTCGCGGACGCCTTGAGCTCGAGCTGGTTGAGCGCGTCCTGGCACGCCTCGCGGACCGGATAGGTCACGAACGTGACCAACCAGAAACCGGTAGATCCGCTCTCGAGTGCACGCGCGGTATCGCGTGAGGCGAGCAACCGCATCCGGGACATCTCCGAACGATCGCCTAGGTCGCGCAGCGCCATGCACCCGCGTGCCCGGTACCCGGCGGCCGGGCTTGCGAGCAACTCGGCGGCGACGCTGTGGGCCGCGCTCTTGCAGCCCTTCTGGACGAAGAAGTACAGCATATCCGCGCGCAGGTTCTCGTCGTTGCGGGTCACCTCGGCGAGCTCGCCGCATTGTTTCGCGCCCTGCGTCCGGGCGAGCCACCCGACGATGTGTTCGGTCTTCAGGCGGGTATGGGCGCCGCGGACGTACGACAGCAGCAGGGGATACAGGTGCAAGCCCTTGTGCTCGGCAGCATCGAACGCCCGATCCCATCCTTGATCGCCCAACCCGACGCGGAGGTCCGAGAACAGGACCCCGCCCGCACGACACGCCACCGCCTTCTCCAGGATCGGCAGGCGAACTGCATCGACCTGAGCGGCCGATTGATCGGTCAGGTCGCTAGCGAAGTCCGACAACGGATTGCGCTTGCTGACCTTGACCGATCCATCCATCGCCTCGATCCACTCGAACGCCTGGGTGAATGCAGGACACTCGAGGGCCACCAGCCGCTCGGTCTTGATCCCGAGGAAGCACGCCTGCATCCGCTCCCGGTTCTTCTGGTCCGGCTCGTAGTGCTTTTTCCAATCGAGCGCGTCCAGATCCTTGGCCGCGCACGCCGCCTCGATCCGCTGGCTCCGCGCCGCGGTGTGACGGGTTTCGTTGCTGTGTTGGAGCGCTCCGAGACAGCCCACGCTGGTGATCGCCGTCACGGCGAGCATCCATGTTGCGAGGATGGAGGAGGAAGAGGAGGTGGAGGAGGAGGGTATGGGCTGATTCATAGAGGAGTCGCTCGCGTCTGGGATCGCCACCACGGCGATCATGCTTTCGGACGAGGCGCCCTCATGCCTGTCGCAGCTCCATCTCGCTGGGTCCCGCTTCCCTCCACGTTGCGTTGCCAGCTTCGTCGGTACTACGAGCAGCTCCGAGTTCCTGTTCGTTCCGTGGTGGACTGCTGATAGATACCGACTCGTTCGCCAGGCGTCTCGAGGACATGTTGAGTGCTGGCAGCGACTTGGGATCCGGCCTCGTGGAAACTGATGAGAATTTCAGTTTCATGTTGCACCGCGTCATCGACCGACCCATGATGAAGCTCGAGAGGTCCTATGAAGTTCACTGCCAGTCATCTGGTCCTGCTTCTCGGTGCTGCCGCGACCATCGGGGCGATCGCTCCAGAGCCGAGCCTGCTGGTCGCTGCGCATGCGTTGTTGATGGTCGTCGGGATCCAGGTCGTGCGCGTGCTCGATACGTCTCGCGCGTAGCCGTGCGGAACCTCGAAGAGCCCGACGGTCGTGGGTTAGGATTCGGCGAAGTGAGACGTTTTCTCTTCGCGTACCTGGTCCTGCACACGCTCGCAGCGTGTTCGAAGTCCACCCCGAACCTCGACGACAAGAAGCTGGCGGAGAACGTCCGCCAGATGCTCGAGCCCGCCGGCATCAAGACGAAGAGTATCGACTGCCCGGCCAATCGCCCGGTGAAAGCCGGTGACAAGTTCACGTGCGTGGTGGTCGCCGACAGCGGCGAGAAGTTCGTGGTCAACATGGAGCAGCGCGACGGCGGCGACGTGCTGTCGACCACCGACGGCGCGGTCATTCACCCACCAACGATCGTCAAGAGCGGCGTTGCTCGATTCGGATGGGCTGCCACCGCCACCGCCACGTGCAGCAAGTGGATCTCGAAGGTCAACGAGGTGGTGACCTGCGAGGTCCACGACGGGGGGAAGACGCGCAAGCTCGAGGTCAAGACGCTCGATCTCGACGGCAAGTTCGATGCAAGAGAGCTCGACCAGCCCGAAACGGCGAAGCCCACCGAGCCCCACGAGACCGGCGGCGGCTCGGACGCGCACGAAACCCACGAGTGAGTCGGCGCGCGGAGTGACTCGATGGCACCCGTCGTGGCAGTCGCCTCTCGGTCTCGAGCACCTCGACACCAACGGCGGCGGTGATCACGGCGTGCATCAGCGACGAGCAGCGACGATTGTCGTCGAGACCACGCACCCAGCCCATGCGGTTTTCGCAGGCCGGCGGCGGCTGGCGGGATATTCCCTTGCGCCGTGGCGCGAGCCTTGCTCTAACCAAACAGCGATGTGGAAGAACCTTGCCCTCGTCTGTGTCCTCGCCGCCGGCTGCAAGAACGCGGGCGTCGACGAAGTCGCGAAGAAGGATGACACGTCCGCGGCGTCCGCCGACAAGGCCACGCCCGGCGCAGCGCCGCGCACGGGCAAGATCGATCTCGGCACGCGTCGCAACCATCCCTCGGCGCTCGAGGACGGCACCGCGGGTGAACCCGCAGGTGAAGCGATCCAGGATCGGCGGCGCGCGCGGATCGCGCAGTT
This sequence comes from Deltaproteobacteria bacterium, assembly GCA_031385555.1. Taxonomy (GTDB): domain Bacteria; phylum Myxococcota_A; class Polyangia; order Haliangiales; family Haliangiaceae; genus JABFXX01. The sequence continues at coordinate 10,957 of JANNBP010000556.1, forward strand.
CGATACCGACGGCGACGGCAAGATCAGCCAGGAAGAGCGCAAGCTCGCGCGGCACAAGCGCGCGGAAGACATGCGCAAGCAGGCCGATGCCGACAACAACGGCAAGGTCACCGCCGACGAGATCGCGAAGAGCAACTTCAAGCGCCTCGAGCCGGAGAGCCTCGACACGAACAAGGACGGCGACATCTCGGCCGACGAGATCGAAGCCGCGCTCGAGTCGCGCAACAAGGCGTGGGGTGGTAGTCGCTTCCGTGACGGCAAGTTCGCGCCGCGTCCCAGCAAGAGCGTGGGTGCTGACGCCGGCAGCGCAGCGAAGCCCTGACCGAGCTCGCGATCGGGTTCCGTCCAGCGCCGCGTGATGGCGCGTGATCCGGAAAAAATGCGGTGCCTCGAAAGGCGTGGGTGGTACTCGCTTCCGTGATGGCAAGTTCGCGCCGCGTCCCAGCAAGAGCGTGGGTGCTGACGTTGGCAGCGCAGCGAAGCCCTGACCGAGCTCGCGATCGGGTTCCGTCCAGCGCCGCGTGATGGCGCGTGGTCCGGAAATGATAATCGGTTCCTAGAAAGGCGTGGCTGGTACTCGCTACAGTGAAGACAAGTCCGCGCCTCGACACAGC
>JANNBP010000569.1:0-27886 GCA_031385555.1 Deltaproteobacteria bacterium
GACGAGCAGGACAGCATCGAGCAGCCCGGCTTGACGCGCGCCCACTCGGGCCGCTTCGCCGCGTAGCGCTCGCGTCCTGCTTGCTCGACGTACGGCTGCCTCAGCACGTCGATGATCTCGGCGAGCTGCGTGCGATCGCCGGCCTCGGTCGCGTCGATCACCTCCTGCAGCAGGTAGTTGCGCGGCACGTAGATCGGATTGATCGCGTTCATCCGAATACGGCGCTCGGCGTCGTCGAGCTTGTCGAGCGCGATCCGTTCGCGATAGCTCGAGATCCAGTCGGCCAGCAGGATGCGATGCGCGAACTCGGGCGTCTCGTAGTACGCGTCCTCGACGATCGCGAACGCGTCGCCACCCTCGCGCGGGACCTCTGCGAGCCGGCGATAGAACAGCGTCATGTCGATCTCGACGGACGTCAGCACCTTGCCGAGCGCGCCGAGCAGCTCGTCGTCGCGCGCCGCGAAGTCGCGATGCGCGACGAGGCCGAGCTTGCGCAGCATCATGTGCTTGAACTGGGTATCGAATTCGGGGACGAAGCGCTCGACCGTCGGTCCCAGCGCCTTCGGCTCGGAGAGCAGCGGCGCCAGCGCGCGGGCGAGCTGCACGCAGTTCCAGTGCGCGATCCGCGGCTGCTGCCCGAACCGATAGCGCTTGTTCGACGCGTCGGTGGTGTTTGGCGTCCAGTCGAGATCGAACGGCTCGATCCAGCCGTACGGGCCGTAGTCGATCGTCAGTCCGAGGATCGACATGTTGTCGGTGTTCATCACGCCGTGGACGAAGCCGACGCGCATCCACTCGCACACCATCCACGCGGTGCGCCGCATCACCTCGTCGAAGAAGCCGACGAGGTTGCCGCGGTGCTGCGGGTAGTAGCGATCGATCGTGTAGTCGACCAGCGTGCGCAGGGTCTCGACCTTGTCGCGCGACGCGTGGATCTCGAAGTTGCCGAACCGCAAGAACGTGGGGGCCACCCGGCACGCGATCGCGCCCGGTTCGTTGGCGGGATGGCCGTCGTACAGCAGATCGCGCATCACGTCGTCGCCCGTGCCGACCAGCGACAGCGCACGCGTGGTGGGGACGCCGAGGTGATACATCGCCTCGCTGCACACCACCTCGCGCAGCGACGAGCGCAGCACGGCTCGCCCGTCCGCGCGCCGCGAGTACGGCGTCGGGCCGGCGCCCTTGAGCTGGATCTCCCAGGTGGTGCCGAACTCGTTGGGAGCGCCGATCACCTCGCCGAGCGTGATCGCGCGTCCGTCGCCGAGCTGGCCGGCCCAGTTGCCGAACTGGTGGCCGCCGTAGCACGCCGAGTACGGCTTCATCCCGTCGACGACGCGATTGCCGGCGAGCACCTCGACGAGCTCGGGCGACGGCTCGAGCTCGAGGAGCTTCGCGACCTCGGGGATCAGGACGAGCAGCTCGGGCTTGCTGACCAGCGTCGGCTTGACCCGCGAGAAGCACGCATCGACCTGGCGCAGCGCGAGGTCGGTCCGTGGATCGGCGGGGAGTTGCCGCACGAAGCGATCGTCGTAAGACAGCTGCGAGATCGACGGCATCGCCAGCTCTATAGCAGCTACTCGACCCGCTTGGTCACGAACCCACCGACGTGCGTCTTCGCCGTCCCGACCTCGCCGACCGCGAGCCAGCGTCCGCCAGATCGCGACACGCGAGCTCGACCTCGGCGCTGCGGAAGTTGCCTGCCTGCATGCCGTCCATCACGGTCGCGAGCGCAGCGTTTCTGCTAGCGTCCGGACATGCTTCGCCTCGCTGTGCTTGCCTCGCTGCTGGTGGCCTGTAGTGCCTGTGGCGATGATGGCGACACCCCGTCGGACGCCACGCCCGTGGTGGACATCGACAACGGTTCGTGCGGCGATCAGCTGCGGTTCACCGGCGAGTACGTCGACTGGGACAACGACGAGACGTTCTGCGGGATCTTCGAGGCGTCGTTCCAGGTCCAGGGCGATGGCGCGATGGACAGCACCGCGCCGAACGGCCGCTTCGACATGTGCATCGACGGCGACGCGCTCGTCGACATCTCGGTGACCGCCGACAACTCGGCGTGCACGAATCCGCCCTCGCCGTACTCGCTCGGCGGCATCGCGGTGGCGAACGCGGCGATGCTGCGCGCCGGCGGCTTCTTCAGCGCGCGCAACTTCACCGCTGCACGTCAGGTGATGATCGGCTTCACGCCCGATGCGGCGAAGGGCCACGTGTTCGTCCACGTCGATGGCGCCAATCGCACCATCGCGATCACCGGCAACCACGGCGAGGCGCAGGCGAACGCGACCACGACGTGGGCCGCGGGATCTACGGGTCACGACGTGGTCTTCCCGAACGTCGATCCGGGGATGGTCACGGTGAGCGCGACCGGCGGCACCGTCGTCGGTGCGGGCCAGGTGATCGTCCAGGCGAACAAGATCACGTACGTCTCGTTGAAGACGCTATGAGGGCACTTCCACTCGCGCAGCAGCCCGCGGCGACCCGAGCCTGGGAAGCCCGAGCGGCGAGCACCCTCGCCGGCGCGACGACGATCGGGGACTACCCGGTGGCCACCGACGTAGTCGCAGGCGTCGCAGGCGTCCGAGGCATGCGTCAGATGCCTCAGCTGCCTCGGCGACGAGCGTGAATCTGATGGACTCGCGCGAGGCGTTGGCTATGTTCCGCGCATGCAACGTCGGACGTTCCTTGCTTCGTCGGCCGCCTCGGCCGTGCTCGTGATGTTTCGCAAGCAGCTCGCGTTCGCGAAGGATCCGGACTGGATGAAGAACCCCCTCCTCGCGCCGTTCACCGGTCCGTATGGCGGCGTGCCGCCGTGGGACAAGATCAAGACCGCGAACATCAAGCCGGCGCTGCTACTCGGCATGGATCTGCATCGCGCGGAGCTCAAGGCCATCGCGGAGACCAAGGAAGCCGCCACGTTCGCGAACACGATCGCGGCGTACGAAGACGCGGGTCGCCCGTTCGGTCGCGCCGCGAGCTTGATGGGCACGCTGACCGGCACGATGAACGACAAGGCGATGCAGGCGCTCGAGACCGAGCTCGCACCCCGCCTCGCCGCGTACGGCGATGAAGTGATCCAGAACGAGGCGTTGTTCGCCCGGATCAAGGCGGTGTACGACGGCAAGCCAAAGCTCGAGTCCGATCAGGCGCGCCTGCTCGAGACGCACTACCGGTCGTTCGCCCGCCGCGGTGCCGCGCTCGGCAAGAAGGACAAGGAGCGCGTCAAGGAGATCAACGGCAAGCTCGCGGCGCTCTACACCACGTTCCGCCAGAACGTGCTGGCCGACGAAGAGTCGCAGATGGTCGTGATCGACAAGGAAGCGGACCTCGCCGGGCTGCCCGAGTCGCTCAAGGCCGCGGCCGCCGCGAACGGCGAGGCCACCAAGCAGATGGGCAAGTGGGTCATCCGCAACAGCCGCTCGTCGGTGGATCCGTTCTTGACCTACAGTACCAACCGCGATCTCCGTAAGAAGGTCTGGCAGATGTTCGTCGGCCGCGGCGAGTCCGGCAAGACGGCGAACCAGGCGACGATCACGCAGATCCTCTCCTTGCGTGCCGAGCGCGCGAAGCTCTTCGGCTTTCCGTCGCACGCCCACTGGATCGTCGACGACAACATGGCGAAGACGCCCGCGGCGGCCCTCGCGCTGATGATGAAGGTCTGGCCGGCGGCGATCGCGCGCGTCAAAGAGGAAGTCGCCGACATGCAGAAGCTCGCCGACGGCGAGAAGGCGGGCATCAAGCTCGAGCCGTTTGATTACCGGTTCTACGCAGAAAAGGTCCGCAAGGCGAAGTACGACCTCGATCAGAACGAGGTGAAGGGATACCTCCAGCTCGAGAACATCCGCGAGGCGATGTTCTGGGCCGCGGGTCAGCTCTACGGCCTCACGTTCACGCAGGTCAAGGGCGTCCCCGTCTACCACCCCGACATGCGCGTCTACGAAGTCACGCGCGGAGGCAAGCGCGTCGGCGTCTGGTACTTCGATCCGTACGCGCGCGACGGCAAGCGCTCGGGCGCGTGGATGAGCGAGTACCGCACGCAGGAGAGCTTCAAGGGCGTGCTCACGCCGATCGTGTCCAACAACTGCAACTACGTGAAGGGCAAGCCGGGCGAGGCCGTGCTGATCAGCTGGGACGATGCGGAGACGCTGTTCCACGAGTTCGGACACGCCCTGCACGGCTTGCTGTCGAACATTCGCTACCCGACCTTGGCCGGCACCAACACGCTGCGCGACTTCGTCGAGTTCCCGTCGCAGATCAACGAGCACTGGCTGGGCACGCCGGAGGTGCTCAACAAGTTCGCGATCCATTACAAGACGAAGAAGGCCATCCCGAAAGACCTGGTCGCGAAGATCCAGAAGGCAAAGAACTTCAACCAGGGCTTCACCACCGTCGAGTACTTGATGTCCGCGATCTACGACATGCGGATCCACACGGCGGCTGTCGGCAAGGGCATCGAGCCGAGTGACTTCGAGAAGTCGATCTTCAAGGAGATCGGTGCGCCGAAGGAGATCGTGATGCGTCACCGCCCGACGCAGTTCCTCCACATCTTCGCCGACGACGGCTACTCGGCCGGCTACTACTCGTACCTGTGGGCCGACACGCTGACGGCCGACGCGGCCGAGGCGTTCAAGGAGGCGGGTAGCCTCTACGACAAGGCCACGGCGAAGAAGTTCGAGACGATGATCCTCAGCATCGGCAACTCGATCCCGCCGGACGAGGCGTTCCGCAAGTTCCGCGGCCGCGATGTCGATACCAACGCGCTGATGCGCGACCGAGGTTTCCCGGTAGGCAAGTAGTTACACGCTGATCACACCACCCGCAGGGGTGCCGCAGATCGACGACCGTCGCAGGACGACGGCGTTGGTTCGTCCGCCAACCCGCGAGACCCGTTGACCGGATCCGGACGTGCCGGATCGATCATCGCGGACGATCCGACGACGATGTGTGTTCGGCGAAGCGCTCGGCCGCGGCGGGATGGGTGAAGTGATGCTCGCGCAAGATCAGTCGCGACGCCGCGGTCGAGCGGTTGCCACCGGCTCGCCATGGACCTCGGCGGTCCGTCGGCGCTGGTCATCGTGCTCGCCGCGGTGCCGCGACGGTGCTGATGGCCGGCTGCTGCTCCCTACTTCGTCACCCAGCCCAGGTAGACCTTAGGATTGATGTTGCAGTACGGGCCGGTGTGCTCTCGATCACCGGCGATGTTGACGATGTTCTCCTCGAAGCTCAGCGTGCCGCGGAACACGTGCCACGCATTCCCTTCGACGGTGACGTCGCAGGACACGGTCGCCTCGGGACACGCGTACGAATCACCGCTGCAGAACATCGCGCGATGGATCCGATGCGTGCCCATCACCGCCGCGAGCGCATCGACCATCACCGACACCGGCGTGACCTGACCGATGTCGAGCCGATAGCCGCTGCGCCTGCCGATCGTGATCGTGGTCAGGCCGAGCACCGTGTACTCGCCTCCGTAGGTCTCGAACCGCCCGCCGAGTTGCCACTGCCCTGCCCGTTCGACGTAGAGCAGCACGCCGCTGTCGACCGAGGGGGTGTTCTTCGTGAACAGGGTGACGAGCTTCGCGCCCTTCAGCTCCTTCGCGAGCTTCGCGTTGTAGTGCTGGTTCAGGCACGTCATCACCTGGTTCCAGGCGCGGAACTTCGGGCAGCGGCGCACCATCGGAGGCTCCGAGATCACGAGCCGGCGCGCGTCGGCCGTCTCGGCGACCGACAGGAGCACGATCAGGGCGAGCAGCCACCGCATGAGCCGAGCATGCACCGAGACTTGAGGTCACGCACAAGTATCCGGAACCGTTCCCCCTCTCGGGCTGTCTAGGGCCTGATGAAACGCTCCCCGTTTCGCTCCCTGCTCTGCGTCTGGCTGGCGGCTTCGATCGGAGCGGGGGGGTGTCGCGCACCGGTCGGCACGGTCCCGGTCGCGTCGCCGAAGGTCAACGCGCCGGCGGCGATCGCAGCCGCGAGCACGCCGACGGGCCGCCCGCAGATCCCGATCGAGAACGAGGCCGCGGGTCGCGTGACGATGCGCACCGCCGATCCGAAGATCGCGAGCGGCAAGGTCGAGGTCGCCAACCTCACCGACGCCGAGACCACTGCGCTGCACGCGCGGATGGAGCCGCTGCCCGATGTCTCGGCGTTCAATGCGCACGCCCCGATCGTGCGTCCGCCGAGCGCCGCACCGTCGTCGTCGGGAGGCGCGAACCCGATCGCGTTCGTCGTGCCGACCGGCAAGGCCGCCACCGATGCGCCGATCGCGATGCGCAAGGTCCTGACGCCGCTCCAGGCGCCGCAGATCACGCCGCGCGACGAGGTTCGCGCCGAGTCGGAGATCCGCGTGCGGTTCTCCGAGCCGATGGTGGCGGTCGCGGCCGTCGGGACCGTCGCGCTGCCGAAGATCGACATCCGCCCCGCGGTGCGCGGCACCTGGCGCTGGATCGATACCCGCGTCGTCCAGTTCACCGCCGCCGCGCCCCGCTTGCCGCAGGCAACCGAGTTCGAGGTCACCGTCCAACCCGGCGTCGAGGCCCTCAGCGGCGCCAAGCTCGCCGCCGCGGCGACGCAGACGTTCTCGACGCCACCGATCCAGCTCTCCGGCACGTACCCGCGCGACGACATCCGTCCCGATTCGCCGATCGCCGTGCTGTTCGATCACGATGGCGACGCCGACAAGCTGGTGGCGAAGCTGCGCATCACCGCGAGCAAGCGGCCCCTGGGCTTCAAGGTGATCTCGCTCGAGGACGCGAAGGCGCTGTGGGCGCGCGATCCGAGCAAGCCGTGGGACACCAAGAAACCGGAGTTGCTGCCGAAGCGTCACGTGATCCTCGCACCCGCGAGCGGCGCGTGGCCGGCCGACACCGAGGTCGCGATCGCCCTCGACAAGGGCGCGCCGTCGGCCGAGGGCCTGCGGCGCTCGACCGAGATCACGCGTGCCACCGTCGACGTCGTCGCGCCGTTCACGCTGCGCGGCATCTCCTGCCAGCAGAACCCCAACGTCTACGAGGAGCCGAAGCCGCGGATGTCCGGCATGCGCTGCCCCGCGGATGGCTGGTTCAGCGTACAGCTGTCGAACGCGGTCGCCGCGAAGACGTACCGCGCGCACAAGTTCCAGATCGCCGGCCTCGAGTTCGCGGATCACTCGGTGAGTGGCAACAGCGTCGGGATCCCGACGCCGAAGGTGGTCGGGCGCACCTATCAGATCGCGGTCGGCGACGGGCTCGAGGACATCTACGGGCAACCGCTCGTCGGCGCGCGCGCGCTGTCGTTGTTCACCGGCCCCGAGCAGTTCTATCAATCGCTGCAAGCACCGTCGGGGCTCCACGTCCTCGACCCGCGCTTCGAGATCCCGCAGTGGGTGGTGCACGCGTCGTCGGTGACGTCGGTGCGGGTCCAGCTCTATCAGGTGACTCCGAAGGACTACTTCGCGTACACCGCCTTCGAGGCCGACCCGAAGCTATCGCCGCCCGGCACGAAGATCTTCGACGAGACCCACCCGGTCGGCGGCCGGTACACCAGCACGCTGCGTGCGGATCTGCGCCCCGCCCTGAAGGATGGCTTCGGCCACGTGATCGCGATCGCGAACGCCGTGTCGTCGCCCGGCAACCCGCGGATCGATCGCGTCGCCGCGTGGATCCAGGTCACGCACATGGGGGCGTCGGCGCGCATCGACGCCGAGAAGATCAGCGCGTTCGTTCACGAGCTGTCGCCGAACACCCACTTCCTCGCGCCGCGTGCGGGGGTCGACGCGACGTTGATCGTCGACGGCAAGGGCGAGCAATCCCACGCCACCAGCGATGCCGCGGGCAAGCTCGCACTCGAGTTGCTGCCGCAGGTCGCTCCCAAGCCCAACGTCGAACGGCCGCGCGCGTTGCTGCGCCTGAGCGCCGGCGCGGACTCCGCCTTCGCGGCGTTCGACCGCTACGAGAAGACGCAGCGCGTGAACGACGCGCTGTGGTACGTGACCGACGATCGCTTCACCTACAAGCCCGGTGAAGCGGTCTACGTCAAAGGTTGGGTGCGCTGGACCCACAACGGTCCGAACCCCGATCTCGTGTTGCCGAAGCCCGGCGAGACGATCGCGTACTCGCTCGTCGATTCGCGGGGCTCGAAGCTCGCGAGCGGCACGCTGCCACTGACCGATCAGGGCGGCTTCCACGTCGAGGTCGCGCTGCCGAAGAACGCCAACCTCGGCCAGGCGAGCTTCACGTTCACGACCCGCAACGATTCGATCCGCCATCCGATCGCCGTGCAGGAGTTCCGCACGCCGGCGTACTCGGTCGCGCTCGACGACGATGTCTCGCACCGCGGCTCGATCCCGTTGATCGTCGGCGAGAGCATCGAGATGATCACCTCCGCGCGCTACTACGCAGGCGGCGGGCTCGGCGGTGCCCCGATCGACTGGAACGCGACGCTGAGCACCACGCGCTACGCGCCGCCGGGGTGGTCGGCCTACGACTTCTCACCACCGACCAGCCGCTCGCAGCGCGCGTCCTGGCGCTATCGCAAGACGCAGGAGACCACCGCGACTCAGACCGGTTCGCTGTCCGGCGTGTCGACCGCGAGCATGACCTGGGGGATCGCCGCGCTCCCCCAGCATCACCCGAGCGTGCTCAGCGTCGATGCGACGGTGACCGACGTCGATCGGATGAGCATCCGTGCGAGCTCTCGCCCGATCCTCGTCCACCCGTCGGCGTACTACGTCGGCTTGCGGATGAAGCCCAAGGAGCTCGGTGTGCTCCAGGCGATCGTCACCGACATCGACGGCAACGCGGTCGCGGGCATCCCCATCGAGGTCGCGATCGAGGCCGTGCTCGGCTCGGAGCAGTATCGCGACGACGCGAAGCTCGTCGACACCACCACGTGCAAGTTGACGAGCTCGGCGACGCCCGTCGACTGCGCGTTCAAGCTCCATGTCGACCATGCGTACATCGGGACGGCGAAGGTCGCCGACGCGCGTGGCCGCCAGAACGTCGCCGCGATGGCCCTTCCGTGGTCGGGCTTCGACGACACGCGGGATCTCCAGCTCATCCCTGACAAGAAGCTCTACCAACCCGGCGACACCGCGAAGCTCGAGATCAAGTCGAAGCTGTTCCCGGCCGCGGCGACGCTGACGTTCGCCCGCCAGGGCGTGATCGAGCAGCGACGCATCGAGCTCGCGACGGCGTCGACGATCGTCGAGCTGCCGATCACGATCAACCACCTCAAGAACGTGTTCGTCCAGGTCGATCGCTACGGTAGGCGCCGCTCGCAGAAGGGTAGCGGACCGCTGCCGGAGGTCGTGTCGGCCGAGCTCGATCTCAAGGTCGACCTCGAGAGTGCGCGGCTCGACGTGCGTGCGCGCCCACGCGCGAAGCTGGTGCAACCTGGTGACGAGGCCACGTTCGAGATCGACGTCAACCACGACAGCAAGCCGGTCGCCGGGGCCGAGGTCGCGCTGATCGTCGTCGACGAGGCGATCCTGTCGCTGTCCGCCGGGCAGCACGCCGATCCGCTGCTGCCGTTCTATCGCGACGTCGGTTCCGGGACCTGGGGCTGGAACACGTTGGGGCTCGTCCACGACTCCGGCGACGAGCTCGGCGGCAAGCCGGGCTTCACGCGCCTCGTGCTCGATGGTGGCGGCATGGGCTGGGGTACGATCGGCACCGGCAACTACGGCACGGTCGGCTACGGTTCGGGATCGGGCAGTGGCTACGGCAGCAGCGTGGTGACGGCGCGCAAGGACTTCCGGCCCACCGCCGTGTTCTCGCCGACGCTGCGCACCGACAAGCACGGCCACGTCGAGATCACCGTGAAGATGCCCGACAGCCTGACGCGGTTCCGCATCGTCGCGCTGGCGACGGCCTCGACGAACTTCTTCGGCAAGGGCGAGAACACGATCATCACGCAGCGCAAGGTCAACGCGCGCACCATCGCGCCGCGCTTCCTGACGCAAGGCGATCAGTTCTCGCTGCCCGTCGTGGTCCAGAACCTCGACACCAAGCCGCGCACCGTGCAGGTCGCCGTGCGCGCCGCGAACTTGCTCGGCAAGGGACCGGCCGGCAAGCGCGTCACGATCCCCGCGGGTCAGCGCGCGGAGGTCCGCTTCGACTTCGCGACGCAGGGCCGCGGCAAGGCGGTGGTCCAGACGATCACGACGTCGGGCGCGTTCGCGGACGCCTCGAACGTCGAGCTCCCGATCTACGAGCCGGCGACCACGGAGGCCTTCGCGACGTATGGCATCGTCGACGGCGAGCCGCAGCGCGAGAAGCTCCTGATCCCGAAGGACGTGTTCCCCGAGGTCGGCGGCATCGAGGTCGAGATCGCCTCGACCCAGCTGCAGTCGCTGATCGACGCGTACTGGTACCTGCAAGCGTACCCGTACGAGTGTGCCGAGCAGCGCTCCGGCCGGATGCTCGCGACGTCGGCGATGTACGACATCCTCGACGCGTTCGCGACGCCGGGTCGACCGACACGCACCGAGCTCGAGGCGCAGCGTGCGAGAGACGTGATCGCGCTCGGCAAGACGCAGAACGCCGACGGGGGCTGGGGCTACTTCGGCGGCATGGGCTCCGATCTGACGGTGTCGATGCAGGTGGTCTCCGCACTCGGTGCGAGCAAGGCGACCGGGCCCGTGGTCCAGCGGGCGACCGCGTTCGCGAACAGAGAGATGATGATGACGTTCGACAACCTCGCGCGCCGGATGCGCTCGCCCGATCGCAAGGTGACGCCGGACGAAGATACCTATCTCGTCTCGCTCGCCGCGCAGACGCTGGCGAACCTCGCGAGCGTCGGGCAGGACATGCGGCCGCGCGCCGAGCAGCTCCACGCGCTCGCGATGGCGATCAAGGCGTATCCGGTCGACGCGAAGGCGCGTGTCCTCGCGATCCTCGCGAAGTTCGAGCGAGCGAAGGCGATCCGCACCAAGCTGACGAACGACCTGTTCTCGGTGATCCACGAGACCGCCGCGGCGGCGACGGTGACGGCGGCATACGTCGAGGCGGAGCGGCTGTTGCTCCCGTCGAGCGGCAAGACCAACGCGCTCGTGCTCGAGGCCTTGATCAAGGAGGTTCCGGATCACGCCTTGATCCAGAAGCTCGCGCGCGGCGTGCTCGACAGTCGCAAGTTTGGACGCTGGCGGTCGACGCAGGAGAATCTGATCGCGCTACAGGCGATGCGGCGGTTCTTCGATACGTACGAGAAGGCCACGCCGAACTACGTCGGCAAGCTGTGGCTCGGCACCGCGAGCTACGCGGAGCAGTCCTTCGTCGGTCGCTCGACCGCGCACGGCGTCGCGCAGGCTGGTTGGAGCTCGCTGACGCCGGGCACGGCGCACGATCTGGTGTTCGCGCGCGATGGCAGCGCCGGCCGGCTCTACTACCGCGTCGGGATCGTCTATGCACCGAAGCAGGTCGATCTCCCGGCGCTCGATGCCGGGTTCATCGTGCGGCGAACGTACACGGCGGCGGACGATCCGAGCGACGTGATCAAGCACGCCGACGGTTCGTACAAGATCAAGCTGGGCGCGAAGGTCGTGGTGACGATCGCGACCACCAACACGACGACTCGGCATGGCGTCGCGCTGGTCGATCCGATGCCCGCCGGCTTCGAAGCAGTCAACACCGCGCTCGCGACCGCGGAGCGTGCGGCGACGGTGGACTCCGATTACTGGGACCATCAAAACCTGCGCGACAACCGCGCCGAGGCGTTCACGATGGCGCTCGCCGCGGGCACCCACCGCTACGTGTACACGGTCCGCGCGACCACGCCGGGCACGTTCATCGCGGCGCCGGCGAAGGCCGAGGAGATGTACGCACCGGAGACCTTCGGACGGTCGACGGGCATCAAGGTCGTCGTCGAATGAGTACGAAATCCGGTGTGGGCGAACCCACTTAGCAGCGGTCTCGATCTCAGAAATCTGTGGCGATCGACCTGCCCACGCGGCTGGTTTTTTCGATCTGAAGATGCCAAGTGCCCGAGATCAATGGGGCCAATATCGGCCCACCCATTGCTATTCCCGGAGTTACCACGCATCGCAACAGCCCATCCTATTGGAGGTGGCCACTTGTCGCTCATGAAGACTCTCCTGCCGTTCACCCTTCTCGTCGCCGGCGCCTGCTCGGAGCACGGCACCACCCCGGAACCGTTTGGCCAGCCCATCACCGGCGGCACGATGATGATCTCCGCGGATGGCGCTCGCGCCGTCGTCGCGGACCCTGACCGCGATCGCATCGTCACGATGGATCTCGCCTCGGGCATCGCCCTCCAGGAGCTCGCCCTCGATCCCGGTGACGAGCCGGGTCGCCTGGTCGAAGACGCGCAGGGCTTCGTCCACGTCGCGCTCCGCCGCGGCGGCGCCGTCATCACGCTCGACGCCACGGGCAAGCAGGTCAACAAGCGCTTCGCTTGCACCGAGCCCCGCGGCATCGCGTTCGACTCCACCCAGAACTTGCTGCACGTCGCGTGCGCCGGTGGCGAGCTCGTCTCGTTCGGCGAAGGCAACGCGCCGGTTCGGTCGCTCCGCCTCGAGCGCGACCTCCGCGACGTGATCGTCCAGGGCGCGAACCTGGTGGTCACCAAGTTCCGCACCGCCGAGATCCTCACGATCGACGCCGGTGGCAACATCGTCAACCGCGCGTTCCCGCCGAGCGTTCGTCGCTTCGACAACGGCTTCCTCGGTGGCGCGGATGGCCTGCCGCCGGATGGCTCGGGTCAGTCGGGCATCATCGACGCCGCCGCCTCCACGGCGTGGCGCACGATCCCGCTCAAGGACGGCCGCCTGGTGATGACCCACCAGCGCAAGACCAAGGACACGCTGGATACCGAGCAGACCGGCGGGTATGGCGGTCAGTGTGGTGGCGGTCCCGTCGAGGATGCACTCACGATCGTCGCGCCGGGCGAGCAGCCCCGCGCGGTGCGCCGCATCGGCAAGGGCGCGCTGCCCGTCGATATCGCGGTCAGCCCGACCAACGATAAGATCGCGCTGGTGATGGCCGGTTCGCGGAACATCGTCGTCACCAACCGCTCCTCGCTCGAGGAGTCGGATGGGGAAGAGAACGAGCCGTGCGAGCCGCCGAAGCCGCCCGAGTGCGATGGTGACGACTGCGGTGGTTGCAACGGTGGCGGCGGTGGCGAACCGCCCGTCGATCCCAACACCGGGATGCCGACCCCGACGCCGGACTTCGCTGGCGAAGAGTGCCCGTGCAAGGACGACAACCTCGATGGTCGCTGCGATGACGACGACCAGGGTGAGGACCACGACGGTGACCGCCTCGGCGCCCCCACCTCGGTGGCGTGGACCAACGCTGGCGACCTCGTGATCTTCTACCCGGAAGCGCCGGCCCTCGTCGTGCGCCCCGGTGGCAGCAAGCTCGGTCAGCGCCGCATCGCCCTCGCCGGCAAGGCCGCGTTCGACCCGGGTCGCAACGTATTCCACCAGCAGACGGCCATCGGCCTCGCGTGCGCCTCGTGTCACCCGGAAGGTCGCGATGATGGTCTGACCTGGAACTTTGCGCAGTTCGGCTCGCGCCGTACGCAGAGCATCGCGGGCAACATCCTCGACCGCGCGCCGTACCACTGGACCGGCGACGAAGCCTCGCTGCCGAAGCTGATGGACGACGTGTTCTCGACGCGTATGGCCGGTGGCTTCCTCTCGGAGAACGAGAAGGCCGCGCTCGGCCCGTGGATGAACCGCATCCCGGCCCCGCCCGCTGGCGTCGTCAACAGCGACGCAGCCGCTCGCGGCTCGGTGCTGTTCGAGCAGTCGGGTTGCGCGACCTGCCACACCGGCACCACCGGCATCTTCACCAACAACCAGTTGGTGAACGTCGGCACCGGCGGCAAGTTCAAGGTCCCGGACCTCACGGGTGTCGCGGCTCGCGCTCCGTTCATGCACGATGGCTGTGCGAAGACGCTGATGGATCGCTTCACCACCTGTGGTGGCGGCGACCTCCACGGCGCGACGTCGGCCCTCTCGCAGACGCAGCTGACCGACCTCGTCGAGTACCTCGAGTCGCTCTAGGCACCATCGGTCGAACGTCGACCGCCTGACGATACGGACGGGCCGCAGCAATGCGGCTTGTTTCGTTTTCGGCTCCCAAAAGGGCCGTTCGGCCCGTCCCCTTTTCGCTGCGCTAGCGAAGGCGGCCTTCGAGATCGAACAGGATCGCGACCTGGAGCGCCTCGGGGATGTTGTCGGCGCGGATGTCGTCGATCGCGCGCTGCAGGCGCTGCTTCCCCTGTGGAGTGTCGAGACCTTCGAGGTCGGCAAGGATCGGCGCCATCTCGAGGTCCTTCGCCTTCAGGATCACGAGCTGGCGCTCGGCGAGATCCGACAGCGCATCGAGTGCGCGAGCGAGCGTGACGCGTCGTGAGACTGCCCCGATCGAGGCCTCGAGCTTCGCGATCCAGTCGGCGAGCGTGGCGGGCGGCGGCACCACGACGGTCGCCGCCGGCGTAGGCACGGCGAGCCGCGCGACGCGATGACCCTCGAGCAGCTTTCCGAGCTGCGGGCTCGGGGAGGTGACGAGCGAGGGATTCGCTTCGGCGAACCGCGCGGTGTACGCGTGCGAGTCAAAGTCGAACGCCGTCGTCGTTCCGGACCACCCGAGATACGTCAACGCGCGACCGGGACCGACGCACGACTCGCCGCACGCGGCCTTCGCCTTGCCTCGCCGAACCTGGCGGGCAGCGTACGCGAGGGGAGCCACGACGACCGCGGCGGCGACGCCGACGATCACGTGCACCGAGAGCGCGAACGCGATGCCGGCGACCAGCCCCGCGAGCATGATGCCGGCGGACGCGACGCCCGAGGCATCCCACCGCTGGGCGTGGCCGACGCAGCGCTGACAATACGGCACCAGGATCGATCGCGCGGTGTCCGCGGCGAGTGGGCGACCGGCGGTGAGCGAGATCGGCAGCTCGGTGTCGGGCACCGCACCACAGCACGGGCACTCGTGCGGGATCGTGAATCGGCGGGCGGTTACCTCGACGAGCACGTGCCGAGTGTCCCCCAACCCTCACCTCCCGAGCGTCGGAGATTCATCGGATTACCCACCTAACGGCCCTGAATTGCCAGGTCGTGCCTGCGCTGCGGCGCGGCATACCCCTTGCCTTTGGTTGGACCAATGACGCGTGGTGCTCGATACATTGCTTGGCTCGGCCGTAGGTCGCGATGGATTGCTGCCGGGGCGGTGCTGACGGTGGCGCTGTCCGCGTACCTGACCGTGTTCCGCCTGCCGCTGCGCGCCGACTTCGCGTACCTGCTGCCGGCCGACGCGCCGAGCGTCAAGGATGCCGAGCGGCTCGCGCAGCGGATGCCCGCGCAGGACACGATGCTGATGCTCGTCGTCGCGCCCGATCCCGCGAGCCGTGAAGCGGCCGGCAAGCAAGCGCTCGCCGGCGTCCAGGCGATCGGCCCCGAGCTCGTGCAGCAGGTCGAAGGCGATGACTCCGAGCTGCGCGCGTTCGTCGGCAAGCACCGCCACCTCTACGTCGAGCTCGACGATCTCGCGCTCGCGCGCAAGACGCTCGAGGCCGAGGTCGCCGCGGCGAAGCAGCGCGCGAACCCGATGCTGATCGATCTCGACGACGCCCCGCGTGACACCAAGGCGCTCGACGAGCTGCGCACGAAGCAACAGGCCGGTGAGAACCAGCTCGCGAAGCGCTCGAGCATCTCGACCGACGGCCGCACGCAGGTGCTCGTCATCAAGACCGCGTTCCGCGGCACCGACGTCGAGAAGGACCTCGCGTTGATGAACCAGCTCGAGGCGCTCGCCGGCACGATCCGCCACGACCACCCGTCGGTGATGATCGGCTTCGCGGGTGGTCCGGCGGTCACCGTCGCCGAGCACGGCGCCCTGACGCGCGGCATGGTGCTGTCGAGCTTGATCACGATGCTGCTCGTCGGCCTCGTGCTGCTGCTCCACCTGCGCAGCGTGAAGATCCTGCTGATACTGGGCGCGAACATCCTCGGCGCCACCATCGTCGCGTTCGGCGTCGCGGCGTTCACCGTCGGTCACCTCAACGCGGCGACCGCCTTCCTCGGCGCGATCATCGCGGGCAACGGCGTCAACTACGGCATCCTGCTCGTCGCGCGCTACCTCGAGGAGCGCCGCAAGCACCCGGTCGAGCAGGCGCTCTCGATCGCCCTCGCCGCCACGCTGCGCCCGACGCTGGTCGCGTCGCTCGGTGCCGCGATCGCCTACGGCGCGCTCGCCGCGACGGCGTTTCGCGGCTTCGCCGACTTCGCGCTGATCGGCGGTGCCGGCATGCTGGTGTGCTGGGTGTGCTCGTACGTGATGCTGCCGCTGATGCTGCTGCGGTTCGGCCGCACCGTCACCAAGGAGCCGTCCAGGCTGTTCGGCCGCGCCGTCGTCGGGCTGTTCGGGTTCCGCCGCCCTGCCCTCGCGCTCGCCGTCGCCGGCACGCTATCGATCGGCGCGATCGTGGTGACCGCGCGCTACCTCGCCGACGATCCGTTCGAGTACGACCTGCCGAAGCTCCGCTCCCAGGCGCCAGACGCGATCGCCTCGCGCTCGTGGCTCAAGCTGTCCGACGTCACGTTCGGTCGCGGCCTCGCCGGCCTCGCCGGGCAGACGTACATCGCGCTGGATCGCCCGGAGCAAGTGCCGGCGGTGGTCGACGCGATGGCGAAGCTGCGCGCGTCGCATCCGATCGTCGGCCCGACGCGCTCGATCCTCGACGTCGTGCCGCGCGATCAGGATCTCAAGATCGCGGAGCTGATCGCGATCCGCAACCTGATGGACATCGCCGGCATCGACGACCCCGAGCTCGCGAAGCTGCGTCCACCCGATGACCTCAGGCCGATCACCGCGCAGGATCTTCCGGCCGGCGTCACCGCGAAGCTCACCGAGAAGGACGGTCGCATCGGCTACATCGTCGCGGTCAAGCCCGGCCCCGCATTCGACGAGCGCAACGGTCGCGACCTGATCAAGTTCGCCGACGCCGTGCGCCAGGTCGAGATCGGCAACGGCGAGAAGGTCTCCACCGCCGGTGCCTCCGTGATGTTCGCGGACGTGCTCACGCAGATCCAGAAGGACGGCCCGCTGATCACCGGCCTCGCCGCCGCCGGTCTCGTCGTCATGGTGCTCCTCGTCGTCGGTCGCTCGCGCAAGTCCTACGCGGTGCTCGCGGCGTCCGCGGCAGGCAGCCTCGGCATGGTCGCGGTCTGCGCGCTGTGGGGCCTCAAGATCAACTTCCTCGACTTCGTGTCGCTGCCGATCACCCTCGGCCTCGGCATCGACTACGCGATCAACGTCGCCGACCGCGCCGTGGAGGACGATCCGTCGGTCGCGTTGCGCTCGACCGGCGGCACCGTGCTGGTGTGCTCGCTGACGACGATGATCGGCTACGCGTCGCTGCTGGTCTCCGACAACCTGGCGATCCACGGCTTCGGGTTCGCGTCGCTGATCGGCGAGATCACGTGCGTCGCCGCCGCGTTCGTCATCGTCCCCGCGATCGTGGCCATCCGGCGCCCCGAGACCGTCGAGGCCTACGCGGGCGCGCGGATCACGGCGATCTGAGGCGCTCCGAGGTGAGCTAGGGCTTCCGGTCACGCAGCGTCGGCTTGAGGAACCGTCTCGGCTCGGCTTCGAGTCGCTGGACCGCCTCCTTCAACGCGGCGACCTGCTGCTCGAGGCGGTCGATCTCGATCCGCTGCGTCGCCTGCGCTTGCTCGCTCCGGCGCGCGCTCGCCTCGTACGAGGCAACGATCGTCTCGAGGGTGATCCAGCTCTCCTCG
Organism: Deltaproteobacteria bacterium; assembly: GCA_031385555.1. Taxonomy (GTDB): domain Bacteria; phylum Myxococcota_A; class Polyangia; order Haliangiales; family Haliangiaceae; genus JABFXX01. The sequence goes on from JANNBP010000569.1 coordinate 17,750, forward strand.
CCATCACCGCACCGCCGTGCATCGTCTCGCTTGAGGACGAGCCACTGCCAGAGGTCGTCCAGCGCCGACGAGATTCGCGTGGCGTACGGCGCGGCGATCGCGACGCGGGCCGCTCGAACCGGCGTCGGCTCGAGCTGGAATGCAGACCGGTACGCGTGCCACGCCTCCAGGTACTGCTTCGCCTCGAATGCAGCGTGGCCGCGCGTCGTGTGCTCGTCCGCTGGCATCGGGGCAGACCCGGAGAGAACGACCGGATGACCTCGCCGGAAGATCACGAGTCGACTCCTTCGGTGCGGACCACAGCACGCGTAGACAGCGACCGATGCAGCGTCGATCGTCGAGCACGACTGAGCCTGGGCAGGTGCCACGCCCGGTGCTTGATCTGGAGCCGTGCCGCCGCGAGCTCGTCGCCGGGGCTCGAGTAGATCTGGTGCTCGTGGCTCTCGGGGTCGAGGATGCCGCAGGAGCCGCCGGGATTGACTCCGAACGAACGCAGCGCGCCGCCCGGGTGTCGCTTGTCGAGGAAATCCTTCCGCACCTCCTCGGCGTCGATCACGAAGTAGGACGGCAGGAGAAAGTTCGACACCGCGACGCTGTCGATCTCGTAGGTCTCGGCCTCCACCGCATCGCACATCTCGTACCAGTGGAAGACGATGCGTGACGGATCCGCGGGATGTGGACCGGCCGAGAGAACGTTGATGTGCGCGTCGCCGATCAACGCGAGCACCTCGCGCGAGAGTGCGACGCTCCACGGCTCGTGGAGCTGCTCGGAGATCTCCGCGATCACGAAGCCGAAGGGCAGTCCCTGGTCGTGTGGATCCTCCTCCGCCAGAGGGCTCGGGACGTCGGCGCCCCTGTCCCAGAGGTAGATGACGGCGTCGCTGTGATCCAGCGGCTCGGACTTCGAACCGAGGAGATGGACCACGGATCGCCGGTGGAGCCAGCATCGATCGGGTCGCGCGCTGATACAGTCGCGGCATGCGAAACGTCGTGGTGATGATGTTGCTCGTCGGGTGTGATGCCAAGGTGACCTTGACGGAAGGGCGCGCGAGTGCCGACGTCTACTGCAACACCGCGAAGGGCGGGTTCGAGTGCACCGTGAAGCACACGGGCGGAGACGAGGCTGACACGTGCTGGGACTTCCGCCTGGAGTGCCCGAGCGGGGCGATCATCAAGGCGCCGCACACGTGCAGGAAGGTGAAGGATGGAGCTACCGAGAAGGTGCTGATCCCCGAGGACAAGATCGAGAATCGCGACAAGGACTGCGGGGGGCAGCCCGTGGCGAAGATCGACATCACGATCAACGGCAAGGCGCCCGACGTCGTCACCCCGATCACCAAGTAGATGGCGTCCGAGATCGAGCGGAAGTTCCTCGTGCTGCCCGGGTGGCAACCGCGCGACCCGGGGACGTACTTCAAGCAGGGCTACCTGTCGTCGGTGAAGGAGCGCGTGGTTCGCGTCCGGATCGCGGGCGACAAGGCGAAGCTGACGATCAAGGGCGTGACGAAGGGCGTGTCGCGCGCCGAGTACGAGTACGAGATTCCCCTGGTCGATGCGCGCGAGCTGCTCGATCTCTGCGAGCAGCCGTTGATCGAGAAGCGCCGGCACCTCGACGAGGTTTCCGGCAAGACGTTCGAGATCGACGTCTTCCTCGGCGCGAACCAGGGCCTGATCGTCGCCGAGCTCGAGCTGCAATCCGAAGACGAAGCGTTCGACAAGCCCGCGTGGCTCGGCGAGGAGGTCTCCGGCGACGAGCGCTACTACAACAACAACCTGATCGCGAAGCCGTTCACGACCTGGTGAAGCGCGCACCCTCACGCGGAGCCCCAGGGCTCGTGGCGGGATGTATGGGCGGTTGCAGAAGCTACGCGTCGTCGATGCAGTGATCGCGCAGCGGCTTGCGCGACGCGCGCAGAAACCGCGGAGCGTGCGCGATTTCGTACAGTGGCAATCAGGTTGCACTTGCGAGGGTCATGACCCGCACCACGCTATTCACGGTTGTCCTCGGTTTCGCTCTCGTCGCGTGCGCTGGCCAACCGGTCGGTGGTGGGGGGCCGAACAACGACGACACGGACACCACGCCGAACGATCCGAACAACCCGAACGACCCGATGGATCCGAACGATCCGAACGATCCGGGTGGGGGAGTCACCGCGAGCGCGGTGCTCGATCGGATCGCGACGACCGAGTGCGACCAGGCCTTCACCTGCATGGCGAGCTTCCCGACGGAGCTCGGCGCGTTCGCGGACATCTTCGGGGCCTCGGTCGAGGAGTGCTACCCGCTCAACGCGGAGTACTGGAATGCGGATGATGTCGAAGCGGCGATCGCCGGCGGCACGATCACGTTCGACCAGGCCGCGGCCGACGAGTGCATGGCCGGCGCGATCACCGCCGCGGTCTGCACGACGTTCTGGGACGAAGGTCCCGGCGTCCCCGACGCGTGCTGGGGTGCGTTCGCCGGCACCGTCGCGACGGGCGGCGCCTGCACGCTCGACTTCGAGTGCGCGGAAGGCTCGTGCGGTCAGGCCGGTACCTGCGCCGCCGACACCGGCCAGTAGCGAGATCAGACGGCCGTGGTAACAGCCGGCCATGAAGCCCGTCTCGATCGGTACGCCCGGTAGTCCTCAGGCTGTGAGAGTCCTCCTGCTCGGCTCGGGAGAGCTGGGCAAGGAGGTGGTACTCGAGCTGCAGCGGTTCGGGGTCGAGGTGATCGCCTGCGATCGCTACGCCAATGCACCCGCGATGCAGGTCGCGCATCGCAGCCACGTGATCGACATGCTCGATCGCGCGGCGCTGCGCAAGGTCATCGAGACCGAGAAGCCCGCGCTGATCGTCCCCGAGATCGAGGCGATCGCCACGCAGGAGCTGATCGCGCTCGAGGCCGAGGGCTGGAACGTGATCCCGACGGCGATGGCCGCGCGGTTGACGATGGACCGCGAGGCGATCCGGCGCGTCGCCGCCGAGCAGCTCGATCTGCCGACGGCGAAGTACCAGTTCGCGGATACGTTCGACGAGCTGAAGGCGGCGGCGGATGCGCTCGGCTGGCCGGTCGTGATCAAGCCGATCATGAGCTCGTCGGGGAAAGGTCAGTCGGTCGCGAAGGCGCCGGCGGATCTCGAGAAGTGCTGGGAGTACGCGCAGACCGGTGGTCGTACAGGCGCGGGTCGCGTGATCGTCGAGGAGCTCATCGAGTTCGAGTCGGAGATCACGATGCTGACGGTGCGCGCGGTCAACGGGACGCACTTCTGCGATCCCGTCGGGCATCGCCAGGTGGGTGGGGACTACATCGAGAGCTGGCAGCCGCATCCGATGTCGGCGACGCAGGTCGAGAAGGCGCAGGCGATCGCGAAGCGCGTGACGGATCACCTCGGTGGGTACGGGCTGTTCGGGGTCGAGCTGTTCCTGTGCAAGGACGACCGCGTGATCTTCTCGGAGGTGTCGCCGCGGCCGCACGATACGGGCATGGTCACCATGGCCACGCAGGTGTGGAGCGAGTTCGCGCTGCACGCACGGGCGATCCTCGGCTTGCCGATCGCGCAGATCACGCGGTACGCGGCCGGGGCGTCGGTGGCGCTGCGTGCGGACGTCAAGATGGAGTCGCCGGTGATCGAGGGCTTGGCGGAGGCGTATGCGACGCCAGATGTCGATGTGCGGTTCTTCGGGAAGCCGAACGCGACGGCGAGGCGGCGGTTAGGGGTGGTGCTCGCGACGGCGGCGGATGCGAAGGCGGCGCTGATGAAGGCGACGCAGGTGGCGAGTGGCTTGAAGCTGCGGGACGCGGAGACGCGATAGCAGCCGTTCGTTGGGACCGCATGTCGTGACCGCAGCCGTTCGCCGGGACTGCATCGGCGGTCGCGACCGCAGCCGTGTGCTGGATCCGAACGTCGTACTGTGCGGCCGGCACACCGACGCTCACGGTGAATTGCTGGACGAGCTCGAACAGCACCACCATGTCATTGCATGGCGAGAGTGAGTCGCGCTGCTCGCGGCAAGTGCGTAGCTCTGCATCGTGCTCCGTCGCCTGTTGCTATGCTCCTCGGGCGTCCCTGTTCTTCGAAGATGCGCTCATTCTCCTGCGAGACGGAGGAGTGCGCTTCGTCGTTGTCGGAGGTGTGGCCGTCATTCTCCACGGTGTGCCGCGAACAACGGCCGACCTCGATCTCGTGGTCGACATGGAGCCGTCGAACGTACGCAGGCTCGTGTCGGCAATGATCCGACTTGGATACCAGCCTCGCGCCCCAGTCGAAGCCGCCGATCTGTGTGATCCGGACAAACGCAGATCGTGGATCGAGGATGAGAGCATGCGCGCGTTCACGTTCCATCTGCCCGGCCAGCCACTCGCCGACATCGACATCTTGATCGATAGCCCTCTCGACTTCGCGGCACTGTCGGTTCGAGCCGAACGCGTGGACGCCGGCAACCTCGTCCTGCAGATCGCAGGAATCGAGGACCTGATCCGGATGAAGGAGGTCGCCGCGCGCGATCAAGACTTGGCGGACGCCGACGCACTACGCCGCTTGTTGAGGGACCGCCTTGGCTGATGCACTTCCCAAACGAGGCTTCTCCCACGCCTACTCGATCGAGCAACTGCGCGCCTTCCGCGATGTCCCGGCCGTGGACAAGCTTCGTTGGTTGGAGTCGATGCGGCGTTTCCTCGAGAGGTCACTCACGCCCGAGAAGCTCGAGATCATGCAGCGTTTCCGACGTGGCGATCTCTGACCCGACCGCACGTCACTCGCAGCGGCGATTCGCCGGCACGCAGAACGAGCCGTAGATCGTCGCGGAAGACGCCGACGCGACCTTCTTGCATGCGAAGCCTTCACCACACGCCGCGTCGTCGGTGCAGGCCGCCACGCAGCGCTTGCCCGACTGGCCGACCGTGACGCAGGCGTTGCCGACGCCGCCGCAGTCCGCGTTCGCGCCGCACGTGTGGCAGGTGTTCTCGAGGTTGCCGAACGGGTGGAGCTTCGGGTTGTCGTCGATGCCGTGGATGCCGTACATGGTCATCTGCGCCTCGCCCTCGGTGTAGGCGTCGAGATCCGCGATCGTCGCCGTCATCGTGCGCGGGCGGAGACGGCCCTTGCTGTCGAGCTCGATCAGCCGGCCGAGGAAATCCTGGACGGGAGAGAACGAGACCGAGAACGAGGTCGTCGAGATCACGTCGATGTCCTTGCCCTGCTTGTTCGGGTTGTTCATCAACGTGTTGCCGAGCATGTACGTGTTGCAGCCCTCGGCGAACACGATCTGGTACTTGCCCTTCGCGAGCTTCGCCGTCGCCAGCTTGCTGTCGTCGAAGTCGCCCTCGTCGGTCTTGTCCCAGTTCGCGAGCGCGAAGCCATACAGCGATCCCGAGTGACCGGAGTAGACGATGACGTCCTTGCTCGCGAGCGACTCGCGCATGTCGGCTTCGAGCGCCTTGCCGCCCGCGTCGGTATCGGGATCGTTCGAGGTGCCTGGACGACCGGCGAACAGCGTGACCTCGACGGTGACCTTCTTGCCGCCGGCGTCGATCTTCTTGCGGAGCGGCGCGGAGGCGCGGTTGTAGTCGGCGTACTTCGCGACCGGCGAGGTGAAGCCGCGATCGAGGAGCCAGGTGTACAGCAGCGGCGGATCCGTGAGGTGCGCGGCGGGCTTGTTGTAGTCGTAGCCGAAGTGAACGTCGACGGAGAGCACGCCGTCTTCCATCAGGCGCGTGTATTCCCACCAGCCGTCGCTCGACTTCTTGTCCTCGCGGATCGAGAGGGTCAGCGTCTCTTTCTTGCTCGCGGGCACCTTCGCCGGGTCCCACGAGTCCCACGGATCCTTGCGGTACCATTCGACGTTGGCTTCCATCTCCTCGTTGGTCGGCTTGCCGATCTCGACATCGAAGAGGTTGCCCTGCTTGAGCGGGAGTGCGCGGAGGAGCGTGGTCTTGCCGGCGATCGTCTGCTCGAACTTGAACTCCCAGGTGACGCCGTTGACCTGCTTGAGCTGGAGATCCTTGAACGCGCCATCCTTGACCATCGACGAGAACCCGCCGTAGTCGGCATTGGGATCCGAGTGCTCGGGGTGCTCGAGGTCCTTCTCCTTGTCGACCAGGTACTGGTTCAAGAACCACGTGATCGACGTGTGCTTGAGGACGAGCAGTTGCTTCGCGCGCGCTTCGCCGGCGCCCTCTTCGACCACCACGCGAGCGGTCCCGGTCACCAGGTACTCGCGCGCCTTGAGGGACAGGAAGTCGTCTTCCTTGCCCTCGTCGATCACGAAGCCGTCTTCGGGATCGCTGACGACGTCGGCCTTGTCGCCACTACAGGCGACCGCACCGAGGAGGATGCAAGTGGCCAATGAAATAGCCGGACGCGTGCGCATGCACGGCCAAATCTGCACGGTCGGGACCAGCAGCGGACCCAGCGATCTTCGCGTGTTGCAGCGCCCCGGCGCCGCGGCTAGCCGGGCGCGATCAGGTCCGATCAGGTCCGATCAGGTCTGATCAGGTCTGATCAGGTCCGAGTGGTCAGCGTGGTCAGCGTGGTCAGCGGTGGTGCGTGGTCAGCGTGGTCAGCGTGGTCCAGCGTGGTCAGCGTGGTCAGCGGTGGTGCGTGGTCAGCGTGGTCAGCGTGGTCAGCGTGGTCAGCGTGGTCAGCGTGGTCAGCGTGGTCAGCGTGGTCAGCGTGGTCAGAAGGTGTCGAAGCAGTCCGATCCCTCGCGGAACGAGGTGGCCTTCTGCACGCAGGTCGACAGCTTCTCGTACGCACCGTACGAGAGGGTCTCGCGAATGACCTCGAAGCTGTTCTCGCAGCGCTCGGCACGGCTATCGCCGGTGATGTTGACGCGCTTGCGCTCCAGCGAATTCCACACGCGGTTCTCGATGGTGCGTTCGAGCGCGCCGACGAAGCGGTCCCAGCGCTTGCCGGTCTCCTTCGCCGCCATCGTCTCGATGTGATCGCAGGCCGCCTTGCCGGGGTTGTCGCCGGTCTTGAAGATCATCAGCGCGCCGACGATCAGGCCGAGGACAACCACGACACCCACGCCGAGCAAGACCTTCGAGGTCCACTTGCCGCTCGCGCGCAGGTCAGGGATCGATGAGCTCGCCATGTTCACACCTGTCACGGACGAGGGCGGAGAGGTCCGGTCGCGTCGCACAGCGGGCACTGCTGGGTGACCACCGCGGCGTCGCAGTTCTCGCAGGCATACGCGACCAGGTGATGGCCGGGCTCGCCGAACTCCGCGAGCGGCTCGGGCTTCGGGGTGCCGGCACCGGACTTTGCCTTCGCCGCCACCAGCGCGAGGCCGAGGAGCTCGATCTCGTTGCAGCTCGCGCAGCGCTTCGGGATCGCGAGGCGGGACGTGTCTCCGAGCGCCTTCGCGAGCCCACCGTCGGCGTGGCAGCGCGGGCAGGCCGCGTGCTCGAACATCACCGCGCTGCACTGCGTGCACGAGATCTGGTAGATCCCGTCGACGAACTTCTCGCCGTCGTGGACCCAGCGGCCGGCATCGTTCGGGTCCGCCAGCATCAGCAGCAGGCGGCGATCGAGGAACGTGCGGAGCTCGAGCACCTTCGTGCCGCATGCCGTGCAGCCGGCGCCGATCAGCGCCTCGAACCGTGTCTCGTCGAGCTGGCCCATGCGCGCTTCTTACTCGACGAACACCCTCGGCGTCACGTACGTTCCGGCCCGATGCGTCATGCGTTGGTGCTGCTCGCGGCTTGTGGAACTGACCCTGTCGTGAACGACGACATCGGCGAGCTCCCCGAGACCTGCACCACCACGCGCAGCGACGTGGACCTCCCCGACGACAGCGAGCTCGATCAGATCCGCGCGTTGTACGTGACCACCTCCGACGGACCCGACTTCGCGCACGACACCGACGGTGCGATCTGCAACTCGCTGCGCGCCGCGGCGACCTGGTTCCACGATCAGACCGGCCAGTTCCTCCGGTTCGACACCGTCGGCGGCACGCTCGACATCGGCTTCGCGCGCCTGCCGCGCACCGACGCGCAGATGCACGGCACGGATCCGGGCAACCACACGCTCGAGGATGGCCACGCCTTCGTGCGCGAGCGGATCGAAGCCGAGCTCGTCACCGCACCGAACAAGCTCTACGCCGTGTTCTACGAGGGCACGAGCTCGTACGCGTGTGGAGCCGGCGCGTACCCGCCGCTGATCCTCGGCCGCGTCGGCGCGATGTACCTGCGCGCGATGCCACCGGGGCAGACCGTGCCGTGCGGCGATTCCTATCCGTGGGGCCAGGCCTCGCTCGTGCCGGGCTACGTCGACTACGCGATCCTGCACGAGCTGGTGCACAGCCTCGGCTTCGTCGCCGCTGCCTCGCCGCACCAGCACACCACCGGGCACGTGTTCGACACGGGTCAGACCGAGCCCGCCCGCGATCTGATGTACTCGCCGCGGCTCGGGATGCCGGATCCGTTCTGGGGTGTGCTGGATCCCGGCGGCCTGCTGATCGACCTCGGCAACGACGACTACTACGGTACTGGCACCGACGGCGATCTGGCGACCAGCTCGGTGCTCGCACCGCTGCCCGACCGGGCGCACCGTCCCGTCGGCTGGTAGTTGCTCGGAGCTACTTCTTGTTGCCCTTCGCGGCTTCGCGATCGTGATCGGGAAGCACGCGAATCGCGGGCGCCGAGAGCTTCGTTCCAGTCTTGTCGCCCTGCTTCATGGCGCGGACGGTACGCCCACGGCCGACCACGACAAGCTGTTTGTCGTGTTGGGGTCCCTACAGATCAGCGCGGCACGGAGTCGGGCTTGTCCTGGACCACATGCTTGATCCAGTCGCCCTCGCGATCGTCGACCGGCTCGGACCCGGCGTTAAGCTTGCGCAGCTCCTTCGCCGCCGCCTTGATCGATTCCTGCTGCGTCCCGGTCATCTTGTCGGCGCACGCGCGGCCTTCGTTGGCCGACCTGATCACGAACAGACACTGCTTCGTCGCGTCGTCCCACTTGTCGGCGGTGCAGCGCGTGCTCACCAGCTCGTGGACCGCACCGTGCGTGGCGCCGGGACGCGGCTTGTCCTTCGACACCACGGTCGCGACGTGATCGGCGACCGTACCGCAATCCAGCAGGCTCGACGTGGGCGGAGCAGGTGTGTCGGTGGTCTTGGTGCTGCCGCCACCACAGGCGACCAGCAGGACAAAGGCGAGGCTTCGCATCGCGGTCATCCTAGCTTACTCGAAGCCTCCCGGTGGGACCTGGCCATACGCCGCATCGACGCGCCTCGAGACACTGTCGGTCTCGGCGCCCACGATGATCAACTGTTCGCCATCGCGAAGCAGCCCGGCGACGTTTGCGACCTCAGTGGCGTCGGAGGTTGCCGAGGGCTGCAGTCGCAAGCGACTCCCTCTCCGCGTCGAGTTGAGCTTGGTCTCTTCGACCGGGCACCACGTTTGGTTGCGCGGATCGGTATCGCACGCGGTTGGATCGTCGGAGCCGTAGCGCATCAGCACCGCGATCCCGCGATCGGCGCCGATCACGCTCGTCTCTGGTTCGAACGCCACCCACGCTTCCGCGACCACCAGTGCGGACTTGACCAGGCGCCCGCGCACGATCAGCGGCCGCAGGTTGCCGGCTGCGGGTGCGTACGGCAGCCACCTCGAGGTGATGCGTTCGATCTCGGTCTCCTCGAACGCGGTCTCCGACCAGTCGATCGCGTGGACGAGACAGGCCTGGAGCTGCGCGCCACCCGGGCACGTCGTCAGGGTTCGATTCACGGCCGACACCATCGCCTCCTGGCACGTGACGCCGATGCAATCGCGCTGCATCGAGAGCACCGTGAAGTACTCGACGGGCGCGGCGTCTTCCTTGCCATCGTCGGGCGAAGGAGCCGGGACGTCAGGGTCGACACAACCGACGAGCAATCCGAGAAGAACAGAGATGGGCTTGCGCATGACGAGCCCTTCATCACGACGCGTGCCCGGATTCCGCACGCGATTCCGCGGCCTTTCACGCGGCTATCCAGACCAGCGCGGTCGCCGCTGTCACCTCGCGAGCGACACTTACGATGGCCTGACGTCGGGACGCCGCGGCTTCGCGCACGCTGACAGCACCATGAAACACCTCCTCCTGATCGCGTTCCTCACCGCCTGCGGCCACCACCCCGAGCCGGTCTCGCCCATCAACACCGAGCTCGCCACGAAGCGCG
>JANNBP010000533.1:0-1863 GCA_031385555.1 Deltaproteobacteria bacterium
TCCGAGACAGGAATGCCTGCACACCCGGGCGACCAGCTTCGATAGGGTGTCACCGCGATCACCGACGCCTCACTCGACCCATAGAACTCCATCGCCTCGACATCCTCCGCACGCAACCGGCGGAAGGTCTCGGGATCAGCGCGGCCCCCCGCACACAGCACCACCCTTGCTTCGGGACCGAAGATCCGGGAACCGCTTCCCTTGTTCTGGAGCAGAAACGACCGCAGCACGCGCGGGGTTGCGGTGATGATCTCGGGATCGAGCGTTCGCACCTCGTCGAGAGATGCCCTGATATCGAGCTCGGTCGGTACGAGCACCTCGGCTCGAAACCGCAGCGCGACCGCGAACATGTGGACGGCGAAGGCATGCGTGAAGGCGGTCGCGAGCAGGATGCTCCTGGGCGAGCTGTTCCCGTGTGCGATCTGGTCGCCGACGTAGTGGGCGTAGCGCGACAGCGCCGCGAAGTTGCGCAACACGAGCTTGGGGTTGCCGCCGCTTCCCGCCGTCGGCTGGATCAAGAACGAGTCGAACAGGCCGATCCGCGCTGCGAGGTTCTTGAGCGACGACAACATCTCGTCGCGAGGCATCGGCACACCGTTCAGGATCTCGGGCCGCGAGGGTGACCACGGCTCGTCGGTCGCGGACTCGCCATAGGTTATTACGGGGATCCCGAGATGGCGGATCTTGGGCTCCAGTGCCGGCGTCGTGAAGATCGCGCGCGCGCAACACTGCTTGCACGTCGCACTCAGATAGTCGCTGGAGAAGATCTGCGACATCGGCACGGCGATGACGCGCGCCAGCCCTGCTGCGAGATAGAACAGGGCGAGTGGGATCGTCGAGTCCGTGTAGCAGACCACGCGGTCGCCAGGCCGGAGTCGCAACTGCAACCGCAGTTGCTTGACGCCGTTGAGCACGCGACGAGCCGATTGCTCGTAGGTCATCCGGCTGCGGGCGTCGCCGAACAGCACCTTGCCTCCGACCTCCGAGACAGCGTCTACGTAGAGGTCCAGGATGGTTGGTTCGCCGGCCTTCACCAGCTTCCAGCATATCCCAATCCGCAGACACGAATCGAGATCCCACAGGATCTGGATGCCAGGCTGTGGCTGGCGTTTGACGACAAAGTGGAGTTAGCTGAGCTCATGGAAGGAGGTCGAGACGACCGTTCGCGGAGCGCACCGCTCGACATGTCGCCCGAGGATTTCCGTCGCCACGGTCACGCGGTGGTCGACCGGATCGCGACCCATCTCGAGCAACTTCGCGAGCTGCCCGTCGCACCGAACGAACCGGTGACCAGCACGCGAGACCTGCTGGGGGACCACGAGTTACCGGCCACCTCGAGTCCGCCGGAGGTGGCTCTCGAACGCGCGATGTCGTTGCTGTTCGAGCACAGCGTGTTCACCGCACATCCGCGCTTCCTCGCCTTCATTACGGGCTCGGCGGCCCCTTTGGGTGCGCTCGGTGACCTGATCGCATCCTCGATCAATCCCAACGTGGCGTCGTGGAACACCGCCGGTGCAGCGTCGGCATTCGAGGCCCAGGCCGTGCGCTGGGTCAGCGAGCTGGTAGGCCTCCCGCCACCCTGGAACGGCGTACTCGTGAGTGGCGGCACCGCGGCGAACATCGTGTCACTCGTGGTCGCGCGGCGGGCGAAGGCTGGGTGGGATGTCCGCACGCAAGGTACGCACGAAGGTGGCGACCTGCGGATCTACGCCTCTCGCGAGGCCCATCCATGGCTAGGGCGTGCGGTCGATCTCCTGGGGATGGGGAGCCGATCGATCCATTGGGTCGAGACGGACGCCGAGCACCGGCTCATCCCGAGCGCCCTGCGAGCGTCGATCCGAGCCGACCGTGCGGCGGGCCACC
>JANNBP010000014.1:0-2757 GCA_031385555.1 Deltaproteobacteria bacterium
GCGTTCTCATTCTCGCGTTCCCTATCGCGTCGGCCTGCGCCTACGTCCCCAATTCATTCTCGAGCTACTCCACCTCGTTTCCTGGTCCTCGCGCGACCGTCGGCTGTCTCGATATCGCCGCGTCACTGACCGGCGGAACGATCCAGCGCGGACCCGTTGTTCAGTACACGGTCGGCAACCGCTGTGATCAGGTCGCGGTCGTCGACTTCTCCGCCGTGCGGGCTCGGTCCGCATTCGGTGTCTCCCTCGGTCCTCCGATGTTGGCGTTCGATCCGCGGCGCGAATTGCGTCCACTTCGCATCGAAGCGCGCACCGTGATCACGGAGCGGATCGAGTACCGCGGTGCGCCTTCGGCCGGCCACGCGCTGTGTGTCGACGTCGGAGCACTCAACGGCGCGTCGCCGGGTGAACGTTGGCTGTGCCAGGAATCTGGTCCCGCCCCGGCGGTTCCCAGCATCGCTCTCTCAGCGCGGGGTGCACGGTGATACGACGCATCGTCATCGCGGCGTTCGGTCTTGGTCTTGTCGGCGCAAATGCGGCAAATGCGGGCCGCACGGGTGGCCACGGCGGTGGTCACCATGGCAGCGGAAGTCGCGGCGGTGGCAGCCGCCGCGGCAATCACGGTCACAGCTCGGGGCACGCCCACGGCCATACGTCGAGTTGCGTCGAGACCAGCCCGGTCCTCGGATATCGCCGGTGCTCGGCGTTCGGAGACTGGGCAAAGATAACGCGATTGCCTTCGGCGGCGCTCGAGCTCGTGACCTCGGCACGCGTGCTCCGAGTCGCACCATTGTCTGTCTCTGGCTCGACCGAGCTTGAGGGCCGAAGCCTAAACTACCGAGCCGATCGCCCAACCTCCCGCACGATGAACGCGGTCGGCGTCGGGCTCCGGCTGACGATCGACATCGGCGCGGGGTTCTACGTCGGTCCCGAGGGCGAGATCGGCGCGGCGACGGCGTCGCTGCCGGTTCGCGCGGTAGCGCTCGACGCCGAGCCGCTGTCCGCATGGCAAGGCGGCTACGGCCAGCTCGTCGGCGTCTTCGGAGCGCGGCGAACGCTTGGCCGGGCACGCGTCGCGGTCGAGCTCGCCGGTGGTGTGCTGGCAACACCCGTCACGGCGCGCTTCGCCGACGATCCGGACGCCGGTACGAGTCACACGACGTACCTATCCGCGTCGCCGCGACTCACGGCCGAAGCACGCGTGCGTGTCTCGCGATGGATCTCGCCCTGGGCATCGGCGGGCGCGTTTGCAGGCGCTGACATCACCGGGCGTGGCTACTCGGTGGGCCTTCAACTCGGCCTCCATCTCCGCGCGTTCGATGGAGGTCGCTGATGCCGGTGTTCCGGACTGGAGTGATCGCCGTCATTCTCGCGGCGCCCCGAATCGTGGACGCAAGTCCACACCACCACCGATGCAGAGACCCCGAGCGCGTGCTCGGCTATCGAACGTGCGGTCGGTTCGGCGATTGGTCGTTCGTGACACGGCTACCACCGATCACGCTCGCGTGGACCTTCCAGGTGCGATCGTTGCGGTTGCAGCCACTCGACACACGCGACACGCGTGCACGCGAACGCGAACCAGGCATGAGTGACGCACTGACAGCGATCGGGCCGGGCGTCCGGATCACGGTGGGCGTGTGGCCTGGCTTCTACGTCGGCGGCGAGATGTCAGGCGGCGTCGCGGATGGGTGGCGTGGTGGCTACGGATCGCTCGTTGCGATCGCCGGCGGTCAGCGCCGGATCGATCGGACGAGCGTGGCGATCGAGCTCGCGGCCGGCGTGCTGTTCGCGGATAGCGCACCGCGTAGCAGTGGAGGGCGGCTGGATCTGGATCTGCGGGCTCGCTTCGATCGCTGGGTGTCGCCGTGGTTGACGATCGGCGGCTTCGTTGGACTCGACCCGTTCGTTCGTGACTACACCGCGGGCGTCCAGGTCGCGTTCCGGTTCCGCGCCTACGACGGAGGTCGATGATGAGGAGGCAAATGGCACGCTTCATCGTGCCGGCGTGGTTCGCGATGTTCTCCGGCTGCCCGCGCGACAAGCATGACCCCGTTCCGCTTACCATCGACGAGATCGCCACACCGGTCGAGCGCGCCGATGCGACACCGAATGCTGATTGGTGCAAGCAGCACAGCGTCCCGGAGTCGCGGTGTGTGAGCTGTCTGGCGCGCCGGCGCTCTGCCAGCGAATCGATCGGCACGTGTACCGCCACGTGCGAGGACGCCGCCGATCCACGCGGGTCGGGTTCAAACCCAACCGCCCCGACCCAGAGCGACGCACGCGCGCTCGACGACGGTGATGGCGACGGCGACGCAAAAAACTAACTTACCGAGCCGCACGGTTCCGGATCGATAGCGACTCACGATCGATCCGCAACACCACGACTGGTAGCACTCGATCGTCGCAGTGCTTCACTCTCGGTGGGTTATCGCGCGTGGTGCGAGGCATGGCGTCGCCGAATACACCGCGCAAATTCTCGACGCGTTGACCTTCATACGACGTCGGCGGGAGCCTGTGCGCAAGGCGCCGCGTTCGCGTCTTCCAGTTGCACCGTCACATGATGAATTCCGAAGCGGCTGGCGAGGTCGCGAGCAAATGAGGTGAGAAACTCCGGCTGGGTGCATATCCAGCCTGGGCACATCACCCGGCCTCTCGCACCGTTTGTCGGTACTCGTCGCGTAGTGAGCGATGGAGTGCGTCGAAGCGCTCGGAGAGAACAGCCGCTCGGAAGGTCATGACGGCTTGACCTCCGTGTTG
>JANNBP010000023.1:0-12635 GCA_031385555.1 Deltaproteobacteria bacterium
GACGAGCACGAGATCAAGGCCGCGCTCAAGATGGCCGGTCTGCCGCTCAGCGGCCAGGCCAAGCTCATCGACGGCAAGTCCGGCGAGGCCTTCGACAACCCGGTGACCGTGGGCGTGATGTACATGCTCAAGCTCCACCACCTCGTCGACGACAAGATCCACGCTCGCAGCATTGGACCCTACTCGCTCGTCACCCAGCAGCCGCTCGGTGGTAAGGCGCAGTTCGGTGGCCAGCGCCTCGGCGAGATGGAAGTCTGGGCGATGGAGGCCTACGGCGCGGCGTACGCGCTGCAGGAGTTCTTGACGGTGAAGTCGGACGACGTGCTGGGTCGTACCCGCATGTACGAGTCGATCGTCAAGGGCGAGCACGTCCTCGAAGCGGGTCTGCCCGAGTCGTTCAACGTGCTCCTCAAGGAGCTCCAGGCGCTCTGCCTCGACGTCGAGCTGATCGAAGACGCGGTCGTCGCAGGACGCCGCACCTCCGAGCCCGCACCGGGAATCCCGGCAGGGCTCGCAGCGCTTGCACGTGAAGTGGCCGACAAGATGGGCTCGGCGGGCTGAGAACGAACGGACCAAAGGAGAAACACCATGAAAGATATTTTCAACTTCTTCGAGAAGCCGAAAGATCCGCGCTCGTTCTCTGCCATTCGCATCATGCTCGCCTCGCCGGAGAAGATCCGCGAGTGGAGCCACGGCGAGGTCAAGAAGCCCGAGACGATCAACTACCGGACGTTCAAGCCGGAGCGCGATGGTCTGTTCTGCGCAAAGATCTTCGGGCCGGTGAAGGACTACGAGTGCAACTGCGGCAAGTACAAGCGCATGAAGCACCGTGGCGTCGTCTGCGAGAAGTGCGGCGTCGAGGTCATCCAGGCCAAGGTTCGCCGCGAGCGCATGGGGCACATCAGCCTCGCCACGCCGGTCGCCCACATCTGGTTCCTCAAGTCGCTGCCGTCGCGCATCGGTAACCTGCTCGATATCCCGCTCAAGGATATGGAGAAGGTTCTGTACTGCGAGGCGTACATCGTGACGAACCCGAAGCAGTCGGGGCTCGAGCACGCCGAGCTCCTCACCGAGGAGCGCTACGGCAAGCTCCTCGACGAGCTGGGCTTCGATGCGTTCGATGCCGGGATGGGCGCCGAGGCGATCCTCCAGCTGCTCAAGGATCTCAACATCGTCGAGCTCGCCGAACAGCTCCGCCAGGAGACCCGCGAGGTCACCTCCGAGGCGAAGCGCAAGAAGATCGCGAAGCGCCTCAAGGTGGTCGAGGCCTTCCGCGAGTCGGGCAACAAGCCCGAGTGGATGATGCTGACGATCATCCCGGTGATCCCGCCGGACCTGCGTCCGCTCGTCCCGCTCGACGGCGGCCGGTTCGCGACGTCGGATCTCAACGATCTCTACCGTCGCGTGATCAACCGCAACAACCGTCTGCGGCGCCTCCAGGAGCTCAACGCTCCGGAGATCATCATCCGCAACGAGAAGCGCATGCTGCAGGAGGCCGTCGACGCACTGTTCGACAACGGCCGCCGCGGCAAGACGATCACCGGGCCCAACAAGCGCCCGCTGAAGTCGCTCTCGGACATGCTGAAGGGCAAGCAGGGGCGGTTCCGTCAGAACCTCCTCGGCAAGCGCGTCGACTACTCGGGTCGTAGCGTGATCGTGATCGGTCCGGAGCTCAAGCTCCACCAGTGCGGTCTGCCGAAGAAGATGGCGCTCGAGCTGTTCACGCCGTTCATCTACAACAAGCTCGAAGAGCGCCACCTCGTCACGACGATCAAGTCGGCGAAGAAGCTCGTCGAGAAGGAGCGTCCCGAGGTCTGGGACATCCTCGAGGAAGTCATCAAGGAGCACCCGGTTCTCCTGAACCGCGCGCCAACCCTCCACCGCCTCGGCATCCAGGCGTTCGAGCCGGTGTTGACCGAGGGTAAGGCGATCCAGCTGCACCCGCTCGTCTGCGCGGCGTTCAACGCCGACTTCGACGGTGACCAGATGGCCGTCCACATCCCGCTCAGCATCGAAGCGCAGATGGAAGCGCGCGTGCTGATGATGTCGACCAACAACATCCTCAGCCCCGCCAACGGCAAGCCGATCATCGTGCCGTCGCAGGACATCGTCCTCGGCCTCTACAACCTCACCCGCGAGCGTCCGTTCGCGAAGGGCGAGTACAGGGAGGACAAGAAGGGTCGTCCGACCCGCGGCGTGTTCGGCTCGATCGACGAAGTCCGCATGGCCTACGACCACGGCGAGGTGCACCTCCAGGCCTCGATCAAGGTCCGCATGCCGAAGGCGGATGGCACTCCGGGTCGCGAGCTCGTGCAGACCACCGTCGGTCGCTCGATGCTGTTCGACATCTGCCCGGAAGGCATCTCGTTCGACGCGATCAACCGCGTGATGGGCAAGAAGCAGCTCGCCGAGCTGATCGATCTCGTCTATCGCGAGGCCGGCCAGAAGGCCACGGTGCTCCTCGCGGATGCACTGCGGACCACCGGCTACAAGTACGCCACCAAGGCGGGCATCTCGATCTGCCTCGACGACATGGTCATCCCGCCGTCGAAGGAAGTCCTGCTGGGTGAAGCCCAGAAGGAAGTCGGCGAGATCGAGGAGCAGTACACCGAAGGTTTGATCACCGACGGCGAGCGCTACAACAAGGTCGTCGACATCTGGGCGCAGGTCGCAGAGGCCATCGCCAAAGACATGATGAAGGAGATCTCGACGGACGAGTTCAAGGATCCCGAAGGGATCCTGCCGATGAAGAAGGCCCCGTCCTTCAACTCGATCTTCATCATGGCGGACTCGGGCGCCCGCGGCTCGCAGCAGCAGATGCGCCAGCTCGCCGGCATGCGTGGCCTGATGGCCAAGCCCTCGGGTGAGATCATCGAGACGCCGATCACCACGAACTTCCGTGAGGGGCTCTCGGTTCACCAGTACTTCATCTCGACCCACGGCGCTCGCAAGGGCCTCGCGGACACGGCCTTGAAGACGGCGAACTCGGGTTACCTGACGCGTCGTCTCGTCGACGTCTCGCAGGACACCATCATCAGCGAGTTCGACTGCGGCACCCGCCAGGGCGTCGAGATGATGCCGCTGATCGAAGGTGGCGAGATCATCGAGCGCCTCGGTGACCGGATCCTCGGTCGCGTCGTCCTCGAAGACGTCGTCGACCCGTACACGGGTGAAGTCCTGATCGCGCAGAACAAGGAGATCGACGAAGCCGACGTCAAGACCGTCGACAACGCCGGGATCGACCGCGTCAAGATCCGCTCGGTGCTCGCCTGTGAGACCCGCCGCGGAATCTGCTCGCTGTGCTACGGCCGCGACCTCGCTCGCGGTCACATGGTCAACATCGGCGAAGCGGTCGGCGTCATTGCCGCCCAGTCCATCGGTGAGCCAGGCACGCAGCTGACGATGCGCACGTTCCACATCGGTGGCGTCGGTCAGATCCGCACCGAGCAGTCGAGCCTCGAGGCCCGCAACGAGGGCACCGTCAAGCTCAACAACGTCCACACGGTGAAGCACAAGAACCACTGGGTCGTGATGAATCGCCAGGGCGAGCTCGTCCTGGTCGACGACATCGGTCGCGAGCGCGAGCGCTACGGCCTCCAGTACGGTGCGCACCTCTCGGTCGAAGACGGCTCGCGCGTCAAGGCCGGTCAGGTGATGGCCGAGTGGGACCCGTTCTCGATGCCGATCGTGACCGAGGTCTCGGGCTTCGTGCACTACGGCGACGTGATCGACGGCGTGACGATGACCGATTCACTCGACGAGGTGACCGGTCTGTCGCGCAAGACGATCATCGAGTCGAAGGACGCGGACAGCCGCCCGCGCATCACGATCAAGGATGCGCCGGGTCCCGATGGCGTGCCGGTCAAGATCCCGGGCACCGAGTCGGATGCTCGGTACTTCCTCCCGGTCGGATCGAACATCTACGTCAACGACAAGGATCCGATCCACGCAGGCGAAGTCATCGCGAAGGTCTCGCGCGAGACCACGAAGACGAAGGACATCACGGGCGGTCTGCCGCGTGTTGCCGAGCTGTTCGAAGCGCGCAAGCCGAAGGATCACGCAGTCATCTGCGAGATCGACGGCGTCGTGCACTTCGGCAAGGACACCAAGGGCAAGCGCAAGGTGCTCGTGGTTCCCGAGTTCGGCGACCCGAGCGAGTACCTGATCCCGAAGGGCAAGCACCTCTCGGTGCGTGAAGGCGACCGCGTCCGCGCGGGCGAGGCCCTGATGGACGGTCCGGCGAACCCGCACGACATCCTCAAGGTGCTCGGCGAGAACGCCCTCGCGAAGTACCTCGTCGACGAGATCCAGGAGGTCTACCGCCTCCAGGGCGTGCGCATCAACGACAAGCACATCGAGGTGATCGTTCGCCAGATGCTGCGTCGCGTGAGCGTCTCGGATGCGGGCGATACGAACTTCCTGATCGAGGAGCACGTCGAGAAGCACATCTTCGAGGAAGAGAACGAGCGCATCATCATGGCCGGTGGACAGCCGGCGAAGGGTGACGCGTTGCTGCTCGGAATCACGAAGGCATCGCTGTCGACCGAGTCGTTCATCTCCGCATCGTCGTTCCAGGAGACCACCAAGGTCCTCACGGAAGCGTCGATCATCGGTCGTGTCGACTACCTCCGCGGTCTCAAGGAGAACGTGATCATGGGCCGCTTGATCCCCGCCGGAACGGGTCTCGGCGCCTACAAGCGTCTGACGGTCGACGTCCAGGCCGACGACGAGGACGATGATGACTACGGGATCGACGGCGCCTCGGCGTCGCCCGACGACCTGCGGGACGCGGGCTCGGCAAACGAAGCGATCGTCGAGTAACTCGCCCCCCTCGATCGATCGCCACGGCGTCGCGTGAACCGCGGCGCCGTTGGTCGTTTCGGCGTACCGTTCGGCGTGCCGTTCGGCGTACCGTGATCGCGTGACGACGGAGACCGAGTTGCTTCGCGCTGTCGCCGCGGATCTCGACGATCGCGACGCCTGGCAGGTCTACCTGGATTGGCTGCTCGAGCGCGAGGATCCGCGAGCCGAGTTGTGTCGTCTGCAGATGTCCCTCGAGGACGCTGATGACGAGCGCGAGGTCAAGGAGCTGAACACGCAGATCAACTCGCTGATCGACCAGCAGGGGGAGACGTGGCTGACCGGCGTCGACGCGTTGAACCTCCCGGTCCGCTGGGCGATGCATCGCGGCGTCGTCGGTCATGTGGCGGGTACGCCGCCTGCGCTCGCCGCGAACGCGAGGAAGATCCTCGCCGCGGCCCCGCTGCTGATGGCGATCCAGGTCGAGGCATGGCGCAACAACTCCGATCGCGATCTGGCTCCGCTCGCGGGTTCGCCGCTGCTCGCGCGCGCTCGCGAGATCACGCTCCACGGCGACACCAAGCGCCTCACCGGGTGGCACCACCTGATCACGCCCGAGGTGAGGTCCCTGGAGCTGTCGAGCCTGTCGTTCGCCGCCGAGGACCTCACGGCGCTGGTCGCCCATCCGTGGCCGCACCTCGAGGCGCTCAAGTTCACGGGGTGCAGCTTCAACAAGCATGCGATCGATCCCCTCGCGAAGCTGAAGGCTCCCAAGCTGGTGCGCTTCGATCTGGCGGCGGGGCACCTGGGGCCATCGCTCGGTGCCGTGCTCGCGGCGTTGCCGAAGCTCCGGTACCTGCGCATCCCAGGCAACGAGATCAATAGCGAGGCGCTCGCTCTGCTTCGTCCGAAACTCGGACAGCTGACCTATCTCGATCTGCGGGGCAACGCGCTCGCCGGACCGGACATCGCCCCACTCCTGAAGGCGATCCCGCGCGTCAGCGTGCTCAAGCTCGGGGGCAACGATCTCGGGACCGAGGCGGTCGAAGCAATCGCGGCGTGGCCCGGCGCGAAGCGGTTGACCTGGCTGGACGTCGCCTTCGACAGCGATCGCGGTGCGGAGGCGCTCGCGAACAGCGAACATCTGTCGCTCGCGCTCGAGCGCCTGATGCTCGGCATGTCTCGCCTGACGCCCGCGATGGAGCACGCGCTCCTCGATGCGCCGCGGCTCGCGAACGCGCGGATCTACGCCGGCAAGCTGCTCGGTCGCAAGAAGCGCCAAGCCGAGCTGGCCGCCGCGACGAAGGCGGCGAACAAACCGAAGCCCAAGCCGCGAACCATGTAGAGGTGGGTCTCGCAGAGCCGCTGCAACTACATGGGGTTGGCCGTCACCTGTCACCGGCCGGCCACGTCGATTAACCACCATGCCGTGAAATGCGTCGCTGACGTGGGCTTCCTCAACACGGGAGCGCGGCTGCGCTCTTGCAACCGTGGGGAAGCAAGACGGCTGTGTCGGAACCAACCTCGAAGACGATCTCGCCCACCGACCCAGACCTCGAGTCAGGTCAGCAGGTTGGCGAGTATGTCGTCGATGGCCTGCTGGGCGAGGGTGCGTTCGGCACCGTGTTTCGCGCCGCTCATCCCCTGATCGGCAAGCTCGTCGCGATCAAGGTCCTCGCGCGGAGGTTCTCGGTCGATCCCGAGATGGTGTCGCGGTTCGTCGCCGAGGCGAAGGCGGTCAATCAGATCCGCCACCGCCACATCATCGACATCTTCTCGTTCGGGCAGCTGCCCGACGGCCGGCACTACTACGTGATGGAGTATCTCGACGGCGAGACCCTCGATGCGCGGATCACGCGCGAGGGCAAGCTGCCCCTCGCCCAGGCGCTGCCGATCTTGAAGGGCATCGCGCGCGCCCTCGATGCCGCGCACGTGAAGGGCATCGCCCATCGCGATCTCAAGGCCGAGAACGTGTTCCTCGCGGCCGACGGCAACGGCGTGTTTCCGAAGCTGCTCGACTTCGGCATCGCGAAGCTGCTGTCCCCCGAGGACGACGGCCTCACGCACAAGACCCGCACCGGCACGCCGGTGGGCACGCCGTTCTACATGTCGCCCGAGCAGTGCCGCGGCCGCGATGTCGATCACCGCACCGACCTCTACGCGTTCGGGGTGCTCGCCTACTTGATGTTGACCGGCAAGTTTCCGCACGACGCCGAGGACGCGATGTCGATCCTGATGCGGCAGATCACCGAGCATCCAGAGCCGCCGACGGCGATCGCCCCGGAGTTGCCGCGCGGTGTCGACGACGCGATCGGCTGGCTGATCGCGAAGGATCCCGCGGAGCGTCCGCCGAATCTCCGCGAAGCGATGGCGGTGTTCGAGCAAGCCGCGGCCGACGCCGGCATCGCGATCGTCGCCGACGCGTGGGAAGCGCCGTCGACCTCGGAGACCGGACCGCTGCATACCGCGGCGGCCCGCACCTCCAAGCCGGCGTCGTGGGGGCAGCCACGCGTGACCGCGCCCGCGCGGATGAAGAAGCTCGCCGCGATCGCGGGGATCTCGATCGTCGCCGTCGCCCTCGCCCTCGCGATCCTCCAGCCATGGGCGAGCGAGCACACACCGGCGCGTGAGCCGATCGCACAACCGACCAGGCCGGTCGAGGTCCCCAGGCCGGTCGTCACGCCACCGACCAAGACGCCCGAGGCGCAGACCGTGATCGTCGATGTCACCGGCGTGCCCGACGGTACCGAGGTGCTGGTCGCGGGCATGACCGTCGGGGTCGCGCCCGGTCCCGTGCAGCTCCCCCGCGATGCCTCGGCGCTCGTGCTGGTGTTCAAGGCCGACGGCTACAAGCTCGAGTCGAAGACGATCACGCCCGATCGCGATCAAGCGATCGAGATCAAGCTCAAGAAGAAGCCGGGAGCTGCGATCGGATCGCCCGGCGGCAAGCAGCCAACGCGCGACGACATCATCGACAACCCTTTCGGGAAGAAATGATCAAACTAGCCCTCCTTGTCCTGCTGCTAGGCGCCTGCACCGACTTCACCGACATCACGCGGAGCGTCTGCGGCAACGGGCTGCTCGAGCCGGGGGAGGACTGCGACAGCGAGGCCGCGAGCTGCGTGCGATGCGCCGTGACGTGCGATGCCAAGGACGATTGCCCGTCCGCGACCTACGCGTGCGGCAACGACGGGTTCTGTCACGCGCCCGGCGGGGAGCTCGCCGAACCAAGCGCCCCGGTGCAGTTCCAGGCCGATGACTTCCGGATCACCGATCTCGATCGCGACGGCGCCGGCGACGTGATCGGCGTGTCGAAGACGTCGATCATCACCCGCAAGGGCGACGCGGCGGGAGCGCTCAGCGCGACCTCGTCGTTCGTGACGCCGGCGCAATCGGGCGCGGCGGCGTTCGGCGATCTCGACGGTGACGGGACGATCGATGTCACGCTCGTCACGCCCGACGGCATCGTCGAGCTGACCTCGCGCTTCGGTTCGCTATCGCCGGTCGCGATCGAATCGCCGCTGTTCGCGGAGGGCGGCGAGCCCCTCGACTTCGTACGGCTGTTCCAGCCCAGCACGCTCGAGCTCGGCGGCATTATCTCGATCGAGAGCTCGATCCAGCTCGTGATCATCGCGTTCATCGGTGATCCACCGGTGCTGTCGGCCGGCAAGCCGTGCGCAGCGCGCCTCGGCACCCTCGACGAATCCCAGCTCGATCTGGCGACGCTCGACATCTACCGCGTGACGGCCGAAGGCGCGTTCGCGAACGAGCTCGTCGTCTCGTTCCTCACCACCACCGGCGACCTCTGCGTGACGTCGATCCATGGAAATCTGCTGGCGGGCTACAGCTTCGACGACATCACCCCGGCCGGTGCGGCAGCACGCAGCTTCAAGCCGATCCTCGCGGATCTCGATACCGACGGCGATCCGTGTCCCGGCCTCGTCAACTCCGACGGCGGCGCGCAGGGGCTGCGGCAGTGGGACGGCGGCACGTCGAACGGGCACTGCGTCCTCGCCACCTCCGGCGCCAACGGTGCCCCACTGCCGCCCATGCCCCAGGCACCCGCCGCCGCGACCGCGATCGGCCGCATCGAGCTCGTGCCGCGCATCGACGGCGTCGGCCGCGACTCGCTGGTGATGACCAGCGGGGTCTACGGCAACATCCCGGCGCCGATCCCGTTCGTCCCCACCCCCGTGATGACCGAGCTCTACAGCTCGACGGGCCGCACGCTCGGCTTCGTCGCGAGTGGCGACCTCGACAACGACGGCGATCTCGACGCCGTGCTCGCGACCTCCGATCAAGACGACCTCGACGTGCTGTTCCGGTTTCCCTCCGGCCTCCAGCTGTTCCGCATCGACACCGCGAGCACGATCAGCTCGCTGACGCTGGCCGACGTCGACGGCAACGGCGTGCGCGACATCGCGTACACCGAGAAGGTCGGCGATCACCACGACATGATGGTCGCGTACGGCACCGCCGATCGGCCGCTCGCCCCGATCCAGGTGGCGACGTTCTCCGGCGTCGGCGCGGTGTCCGTGCTGCAGTTCCCCGATTCGGTCGACACGCTCGGCATCGCCGAAGACCTCGCCGTGATCCAACCCGGCGCCGGCACCGACGGCAACTCGCTGCTGTCGCTCCTCCACGGCAGCCCGCAGCGCACGATGCTCTCGTTCTTCGATCCGCGGAGCGACGCGCGCCGCGACGATACGTTCATGTACGGCGTCGTCGTCGGCGACTTCGTCGACGATCCTCCTGCGCTACATCGCGATCTGATCGCGTTCGGCCTCGGCGACAACCTCGCGCGTGCGTGGCGCGTCGCCGGCACGCCGCTCGGGCTCGACAACACGCCGAGCGAGGGCGCGGACGCGATCCTGCCCGGCCTCCGCAGCGAATTGTTCGCGTGGCCGGGCGGCGCGCACGATCTGGTGCTCGCCGTGGATCGCGATGCGCCGCACGCGACGGTGACCGATCCCGCGAGCTTCCAGATCACCGAAGCCCCGGTGCTCGTCGAGGACTTGCCCGTAGGTGTGGTCATCCGCTCGCTCCACGCCGCGGATCTCGACGGCGATGGCGCGCGCGAGCTGATCGCCGCGTTCCAGTCGGACGACGACGGTGAAGTCCGCGTCTGCGCGATGTCGGCCGCAGGCATTCCCGAGCGCTGCGACGACGTCACCGCGATCATCGTCGCCGCCGATCCCTTGGTGACCACGTGCATCGACGCGGCGCCCGGCGCGATCAGCGCGGACGGCGCCACGGATCTCGTCGTGCTCTGCCGCACCGCCACGCAGACCAGCCTGTACCGCGTGCGCAAGTCCGGTGACTACACCGCCTTCGAGCTCGGGGCGCAGGCGACCGGCATGCGATCGATTCGCGTCGGCGACGTCACCGGTGACGGCCTCGACGATGTGGTCGCGACGGTCGGGACCACCGGCACGCAATCGATCCTCACGTTCCCCCAGTGCAGCTCGCGCCAGCTTGGCTGCCGCACCACCCAGGAGCGTGGACAGTGAAGACCCTTGTCATCCTCTGCTTGCTGTGTGGTCTCGCCTCGGCCGACGAGAAGACCGCGAAGAAGTACTTCGAGGCCGGCGCGAAGGCGTATGCCGCGCAGAACTTCGCCGCCGCGGCCGCGAACTTCGACGAGGCGTACAAGGAGATGCCGATGCCCGAGATCGCGTTCTCGGCCGCGCAGGCGTATCGCCGGCTGTATCGCGTCGACGCCGATCCGAAGCACGTGCGCCGCGCGGCCTTGCTCTACAAGGCGTACCTCGACAAGGTGAAGACCGGCGGCCGCGTCGGCGATGCGTCGGACAACCTCGGCGAGATGGAGCGGGAGCTCGACAAGCTCGGAGGTGCGGGTCGCATCAAGGCGGACGTGATCGGGGAGCGCACGCGGATCGGTGTCAACGTCGCGAAGGCGGATCAGACCGCTCCTGAAGCGAATGCCCTCCGCGAGATCGGGGAGGGCACCGGGGGCGCGCTGGTCGGCGTGATCACGAAGCTCGACGGCAACCAGGTCGAGCCGTTCGCGCTGCTCGATGTGGCGCCCGGCGATCACGTGATCTCGGTGACCGCGGACGGCTACTTTTCGCTCGAGAAGACGCAGCGAGCGGTGCAGGGCGCGACCGCGCTCGTCGAGGTCAAGCTGATCCCGAAACCGGCCAAGGTGAAGATCGCCACCGAGTCGGGCGCGCGGATCTCCGTCGACGGCCGGCCATCGGGCACGCCCCGGCTCGAGCTCGCGACCGGCAAGCACGTGATCACCGTGCTCCGCCGTGGTCGCGTCGCGTTCGGGCGGGAAGTCACCGTGACTCGCGGGCAGGAGCTGACGTTGACCGCGCCGCTCGAGAAGACCGGTCGTCGCCGCGCGGCACCGTGGGTGCTCGGGGGGGCCGGCGCGCTGACTATCATGGCGACGATCACCGGGATCGCCGCGGTGGTCGCGGACGGCAACGCGATCGATGTGCGCGACCGGATCGCGGGCGGTAATGCGTCACCCACGCTCGCCGACGACTATGACCAGCAGGTTCGTCTTCGCGATGATCTCAAGACGTCGGCGCTCGTGTTCGGTGCGAGCGCGCTCGTCGCGGGTGCTGTTGGCTTCGGATTGCTGCTGTTCGATCAGCCCGGTCCCGCGCGGATCGAGAAATTCGAGCTCGCTCCCCTCGCGGGGCGAGGCACCGCGGGCGTCACGGCGATCCGCCGGTTCTGAGGGCCCGCAAAGACTCCGCCGTCTGCCGCGTGCACGAGCTCGTACGTGCTCGTGTCACGCACTCTCCACGTCAGGTGCGTTCCTCTCCGTTCCGGCCGAGGCTTCGACCCTGGGTCTCGTCAGGTTCGCCAACCTTCTGCGCGCCGCAGACATGATTCATGCTGGGACGGTACGCTCAGGAGGTCCGTGGACGAGCACGAGCACGTGGCACGAGTAAGCGCGGGGCGGCCTTCTGATCGTACACTCGACGGTTCGATGGATGAGACTGCCGCTACCACCGCGCCCAGTCCGGGGTCTGACCTCGACCCCGATCTGCCGGTCGGCTCGATCGTCGGGGAGTATCGCGTCGAGGGAAAGCTGGGGCAGGGAGGGTTCGGTGCGGTGTTCAAGGCGGTGCATCCGCTGATCGGCAAGGTGGTCGCGATCAAGGTGCTGTCGACCCGGTTCTCGGCCGATCGCGAGATGGTGTCACGCTTCATCGCGGAGGCGAAGGCGGTGAATCAGATCCGCCATCACAACATCATCGACATCTTCTCGTTCGGGCAACTGGAGGATCGCCGCTGCTACTACGTGATGGAGTACGTCGACGGCCAGCCGCTCGACAAGTTTCTCGAGGCCGGGCCGCTCTCGGTCGCCCGCGCGCTGCCGATCGTGCGCGCGATCGCGCGTGCGCTCGATGCCGCTCACGCCAAGGGCATCGCCCACCGCGATCTCAAGGCCGAGAACGTGTTCCTCGGGACGGATACCGACGGCGCGGTGTTTCCGAAGCTGCTCGATTTCGGGATCGCGAAGCTGATGTCCGGCGAGGACGGCATCGCACACAAGACGCGCACCGGTGCGCCGATGGGCACGCCCTATTACATGTCGCCCGAGCAGACGCGTGGGCGCGATGTCGATCACCGCACCGATCTCTACGCGTTCGGCGTGCTGATCTACTTGATGCTGACCGGCAAGTACCCGCTCGACGGCGATGACTTCATGACGATCCTGATGCGTCAGGTCAGCGACGATCCGCTGCCACCCTCGACGCACCAGCCCGGCTTGCCGGAGCGGGTCGATCACGTGGTCGCGTGGCTGATGCACAAGCGGCCCGACTGCCGCCCGCCGAACCTGATGACCGCCG
>JANNBP010000027.1:0-24704 GCA_031385555.1 Deltaproteobacteria bacterium
ATCTGGCCGTAGTCGTCCTGGTACTGGCCCGCTTGGCACTCATCGCAGATTTCTGTGCCATTGCGGCTTGTGAGCGTGCGCTAGCGTCGAGTAACGGACATCGGCAGATGTTCGAAACTAGACAGCGACGCACAAGCCACGCTGTGCGCGTTCCGTCGCTGGGCACGCCACCTGCAAGAGCGCCTGCAGATGCGCTGGGTGAGTATCGTCTTCTTCGCGACTGGCTGCACGGTCGACAGCAGCGGCTCGGTCTGCAGCGAGCCACCTCCGTGGTTCGGAAGTGACGGACCCTCGAGCTGTGGTGGATCGAGCACGAGCTCGCAGGATGATGCTCGCTATCTCACGTACTCCACGCGGTCGGCGATCCCGACCGCCGGCGGAGCTCGTGTCGCGCTGAACAGCTGGGACGGCGTGGCAGGTCGCATCGAGATCACCCGGGTCGACTTCGCGACCCGATCTACCTCCGCCTTGGTCCCTCTCCCGGGAGAAGGCGTTCTGGCAACGCTCGCTGGGGATGACCGCGGCGCATACCTGACGTGGCAAGACGACAAGCGCGCGTTCGGTGGACTGCTTCATGCCGACGACACGCTCGGCGAAGTCGCCGACTTCGGGGACGCGCTCACTGGTGGTTTTTCCATCGTGCCATTTGCCGTCGGGGATCGCTTCCTCCTGGTCCAGCGAACGCGCTCCGACCAGCGGGCGCGCTGGGTCGATCGTGCCGGCAGCGTTGGCGAGGCGTTCGACTTTCCGGGCAGCTTCTCGCCGGGCGAACTAGGACCGACGGCCGCGGGCTTCGGTGTCGTTGCGACGATGTTCCAGCGCGGCGATGCCATCTACGTCGCGCGTGGCGATGGGACGAAGGTACGCGTCGCCGATGATGGCTTCATGCGCTCGCTGGCCGCACTTGCCGACGGCGCGCTGCTCGCCAGCTACGCGACCCGGTACGCCCCCGCCACTCCGTCGGAGGTCCACGTCGTTCGCATCGAGCCCGATGGCACGCGAAGCGAGCACGTCGTGCCGTTCTTCGAGCGCGACATCATCGTCGCCGGCACTCGCATCTTCGGCGTCTCCATGGAGGAGGCGGCAGACGGAGAGGAGCTCGATACCTACGTCGCGATCGAGCTCGACGAGGACAGCGCGCCGATCGGGCCGGCGCGCACGGTCGCCAGGACGCCCCGCAACTCCGACGTGACACTCGTGGGGGTGGACGAGGCGCTCGTGTTGCTGAGCTCGTACGGGAGCATCGACGCGACCCTGTTCGACGCGCGCACCGACCCGGTCGAGGTCGTGGTCGCAGAGCGGTACGAGCTCGACGACGGAGGCGGCTGCAATGCGAGCCACTCGCTCGGCGTCTCCGTCGCGCTCTCGCTCGTCTGCTTGCGCCGTCGCCGACGCGTGCGAGGGCCGCACCTCCGCCGCGACGGTGCTGGTGATGCTGGCGAAGCCCGAGCGCTGATGTAGGCTCCGGCCGATGCAGCCAGTTGGAGCGCGCGGTGCGGCGATCGTCGCGGGTGGCCTGGTGGCCTTGTTCGTCGCCACGTTGTTCTGCGTCAGGACCGTTCCGGATCGCGTGATCTCGCTGCTCGGCGGCCCTTCAGGTGGCGTCGAGCGCTGGGGCGGCGTGCGTCTCGCGTACGAGCCGCCAGCCGGTGGTCCCGTCGAGATCCTCGAGTATCCCGGCGTCGCGATCGACGACGTCTCGGTGAACAGCCTGGTCGACGTGCTGGTCGCCGGCGGGCTGTCGATGAAGCTCGCGCTCGAGAGCAACTGGGCTGTCGACCTCGCTGCCGACAGCTCGCTCGTGATCCGCGATGAGCGCGACCGCGAGGAGCGTCCGATCGACGATCCGCGCGCGCGTCTCGAGCCCGACTACTGGCAATCCGAGGACGGGTCCGTGCACCGGACGTTCTTCCTCGAAGCCTCGACCCGCGGGACGCTCGATGCCGCGATCGCGGACGCGCACCAGCGCGGCGTCCAGCTGCCGCCGAACACCGAGATCGCGTACGAGACGATCGAGCCGCGTCACGACCACGCGAAGCCGAGCTACCGAACGTACTTGCTCGCGAGCGAGGTCTTGATCGACGGCACGATGATCGACCAGGCCGTCGGCTCGTTCGATCCGAACACCAGCCGACCGATCGTGCTGCTCGACTTCACGGGCCAAGGCGGCACGCGGTTCTGCGAGCTGACGCGCACGATCCAGGGCCAGAAGCTCGCGATGCTGCTCGGCGGCGACGTCCGCAGCGCCCCGGTCATCAACGGTGCGATCTGCGGCGGGCGCGCGTCGATCGCGATGGGCGGCACCGACGCCGAACAGCAACTGCGCGAGCGCGACATGATCGTCGAGGTGCTCTCGCACGGTACGATGCCACCGGGCGGCAAGGTCCGCGAGCTGACGCGCATCGCGACGGCGAACACCGTCGTTCAGGAAGTGCTCGGGCGCTTGCTCCTCGGCCTGCTCGCCGGGCTCGGCGCCGCGCTGCTCACGGGGCTCGTCGTCAGCCGGGCACGGCCGAACCTCGCCCCGCAGACGCATGGCTTCACCGGTGCGTTCCCTTGGCGCCGGCTGCTGATCACCGGGCTCGCACCGCTCGCGCTGATCATCGGCAAGCGGATCACGATCCCGGGCGTCAACGAGGATGAGCTCGCGCACGTCATGCGCGGCGCCGATGTCGAATTCTCGAGTGTGATCGCCCTCGGGCTCGCACCGATCATGGCGGCGTACTTCCTGGTCGAGCTCGTCGCGCTGATCGTCCCTGCCCTGCGCTGGCGTCGCCACGATCCAGCCGGACGGCTCGGGCTCGGGCGCGTCACCGCGGTCGTCGCGATCGCGCTCGCGCTCGTCCACGGCTACCTGGTCGCGCGCTACCTCGAGAGTGCGAGCGCGTTCGGGATCGGGTTCGTGGACGCACCTGGCTTGAAGTTCGCGGGTATGGCAATGATCTCGCTGGTCGCGGGCACGCTGCTGCTCGCGGTGATCGCGGGTGTGATCAGCGAGCACGGCCTCGGTAATGGCTACGGCGTGATGATGGCGGCGGCGATCGCGCTCGAGCTCATCCCGAATACCGACGTCGTGAATCCGTTCACCGCGCAGTTCGCCCTCGGCGTGGTGGCGTTCGGCACGATCGTCACGGCGGCGTGCTTCGTGCTGCGGTGGCGCGTCGGCGAGGGCAAGCAGCCGGCGCTGCGCGTGCCGAGCTCGGGGCTCTCGCCACTCGCCGACAGCGGTGCGTTCATCTCGCTCGTGTTCTCGCTCACCGGGCTCGCCGCGAACGCGACGCTGTTCGACCTCCTGATCTGGTCGAATGCGTTGCACGGCTGGAAGGTCAAGCTCGCGCTCGTCGCGCTCACGGTCCCGGTCTGGGCGTGGATCTTCGCGCGGCCGTCGGTGAACGAGCGCGTCGCGCTCCAAGGTGGGATCGAGCGCGTCACGCGATCGACGTGGCTGCGCGCGACGGCCGTGTCCGCGCTGCTCGTCGTCGGTTCCGCGGTGATCGCGGTCGCCGCCCCGCTCGACACCTCGCTGCGCGTGTTCGTCAACCCGGTCAGCGCGCTGGTCGTCGCCGCGGTGGTGCTCGACGTGATCGCCGATGCGCGGGCTCGCCGAGCGAAGCTCGCTGTCGCCGCGGTGATCCACCAGCCGCAACACCTCGGCGTGGTCGAGCACGCGCTCGCCGAGGCGCAGCTGCCGTACCACCTGCACGCCAGTCACCTGCGGACGCTGTTCGCGTTCTTCGGGCCGTGGGCGCCGATCCACGTCCTCGTCGAGGGTGACCGTGCGATCGAAGCACGCCTGAAGCTCCAGGACATCCTGCGTACGGCGCGGACGAAGGTGCCCGTGGCACGCGCTCGTTGACCCGTCGACTGCAGGCTGTTGCCCCCGATCTGGGAGTCGAATCCCTAGTCCAGACGGGCATGTAACAGGCGTGTCATCCGGTTCGTGAGGGTTACGGAGGGGCACGCATGTTGCTGAATTCGAACGCATGCGCTCGCTCTTCTTGGTCGCCATGCTGTCCGCCGGGTGTGCTGTCGGTCCGTCGGATCCTGCCGATCCGAACGATCCCAACCCGAATGACCCCAACGATCCGAACGATCCGAACGATCCGAACAACACGTGTCCGTTCGACGATCAGGTCGCGGCGGCCGGCAACCTGACCGCGCTCCACGCGCAGCAGTGCAACCAGCCGGGCTCGGGTGGAGCCCTCAAGCTCTATCGGTTGTCGGCGAACCTGCCCGGCTCGACGACCGAGATCGTCCAGCTCGAGCTCTACGATGGACTCGGCGCGTTCGCGAGCGGCGCGGTCGCACCGGGCACGTACACGATCTCCGGCGCCGAGGCGTCGTACGAGACGTGCGGCGTCTGTATCCGCGCGGTCGGCGGCAAGGGCACCGCGAACGAGAAGACGTACTTCGCGACGGGCGGCACCGTGCAGGTCACGTCGGTCACCGGCACCGCGCAAGCGACGATCAGCGACGTGACGTTCGCCGAGGTCGATCCCACCACCTACGCGGCGGTCGCCAGCGGCTGTAGCTCGAACCTGACCAGCGCGAGCATCTCCGGCACGGTTGTCGTGACCGACGGTGGCGCCGGTGGTGGTGGTGGCGGTGGCGGCGGCGGTGGCGGCGGCGGCGGCGGCGGATCGTGCCCGACCGGCATCGGCGATTGATCACGCCGCGATCTCGAGCACTCTCAATCCCCATCTAGGATGGTTCCATGAAGCTTTTTCGCCTGCTCGTCGTGTCGCTGACGTTGGCCGCCTGTGGTGGCGGAGAGGATCCGCCGCCCGCAGATACGGCGCAGCCGTCCGATACCGGAGGCGGCAACGCCTGCACCAACGCCGACTACGACCCGTGCACCGACAACACGCAGTGCACCTCGGGCAACTGTCACCTGTTCCAGCAATCGGGCTTTCAGGTCTGTTCGCCGGCCTGCACCGCGGGCGACAACACCACCTGCCCGGTCGACTCGTCGGGGGCCAACGGCCAGTGCAACAACATGGGCATCTGCAAGCCCCTCGCTGCGAACGACTGCACGCGGTGAGGCGCGGGCGCGGCCTCCAGACCGCGACACGCTTGCCGCGTTAGCTCGAGCAACTCCACCAGCGCGGCGTGAACTCGGTCGGCTTACCGCGCGCGTCGATCGCGATCTCGCAACACGCCTCGAACAGCGCACGCAGTTGCTCGCGTCCACGCTGCACGCGCGACTTCATCCCGGAGACCGAGATGCCGGCCATCTCCGCCGCCTCTCGCGCGGTCAGCCCCTCGAGCTCGACCAACGTGATCGCCTCGCGATAGGGCGAGGCGAGCTGCGCGACGAACATCGAGACGCAGCCCGCGAGTGTACGCGCCGCATCGCGATCATCCTCCTCGACCGGAGCCGCTTCCTCGAACCACTCCTGCTCGGCGAGGGGATGCTTTCTACGCACCCGCATGTGCTCCGCCACCGAGCTCCGCGCGATCTGGAACAGCCACGAGGTGAAGCGCTCTTCATCGCGCAGCCCCGGGAGGCCGCGCTGCATGCGGAGGAAGACGTCCTGCATCACGTCGTCGATCTCCGCGGGCGATACCCGGCGCGCGATGAACGGCCGCAGTCGCGCGGCGACATCCTGCCACGGTGCAGGCGACTCGATCACGGGCAGCAGCCCGGCTCGCAGCACGCCTTCTCGGCACCGCGGCGAGCCTCGATGCTCGCCGAGGCGATGTACTGCGACGCACCATCGAGCCACGAGTTGACGATCTCCTCGCTGCGCGGCGCGATCGTCACCTCGATCGACTTGAACCCGGCCTTCACGAGCATGTGCTTGACGTCGTCGAGCAACGCCGCGCCGCCGATGCAGCCGGCGATCGCCACCGCTTGCGTGCGCAGCTCGTCGGGGATCGGCGCGATCGCGACCACGTCACTGATCGCGAGACGGCCGCCGACGCGGAGCACGCGAAACGCTTCGTCGAACACGGCCTGCTTCTCCGGCGACAGGTTGATCACGCAGTTCGACAGGATCACGTCGACCGTGCCATCGGCGACCGGTAGGTGCTCGATCTCGCCGAGCCGGAACTCGACGTTCTCGGTCTTCAGCTTGCGAGCGTTGCCGCGCGACAGCGTGATCATCTCGGGGGTCATGTCGACGCCGATCACCTTGCCGGTCGCGCCGACCGCGCGCGCGGCGAGGAACGAATCGAAGCCACCGCCGGATCCCAGGTCGAGGACCGTCTCGCCGGGACGCAGCGAGGCGATCGCCGTCGGGTTGCCGCAGCCGAGCCCGAGATCCGCGCCCTCACCGACCGCGGCGAGCTCCCCCTCGCTGTAACCGAGGATCTTCGACTGACCCGTCGGCATCACCGCACAACAGCCCGGTGCCGGTGCGCAACCCGCATTCCCGGTCGAGACCTTCGCATAATGGTCGCGGACCAGGTTTCGCGTGTCATCTGCCAGTGCGTCGCTCATTTCAAACCTCCTGTACCAGAGACGGGCACCGCCGCGAAAGGACGCAGCCTTTCTGCTCAGGCCTGGTCGAGTAGCTCGAAACGGGCTGCCGCGAGCTTGTCTCGAAGGATGTCCCGCGTGGTGCGAAACCTACCCAGCAGCTCGTCGCGACCGAGGCTCGGATCGTCGCTTGCCGGATCGGGGATCGGCCAGTGCAACCGGGTCGCCTTCCCCAGAAACACGGGACAGACCTCCTCCGCGCACAGCGTGATCACGACATCGACCTCCGCGGGCGCGATGTCCTCGACCGACTTCGACCGATGCGCTCCGAGATCGATGCCGAGCTCGTGCATCACCTCGATGGCGTACGGGTTGACGCGCGAGGGTCTGCTCCCCGCGCTCGCGACGACCGCGGCTGCGCCGAACAGCGACCGCGCGAGACCTTCGGCCATCTGGCTGCGAGCCGAGTTCGCGACGCACAGGAACAGGATGTGGGGTGGTCGGGTCACGAACGCTCCTGATGAAACCAGCGAACCAGCATCGCAGCCGCCGCGCCGCCGAGGAGCTGCGCGACGATGAAGCCCGGCGCATCGACGGGCCGGATCCCGGCGAACGACTCGGTGAGACTCCGCGCGATCGTCACCGCGGGGTTCGCGAACGACGTCGACGGCGTGAACCAATACGCGGCCGTGATGTAGCCCGCGACGGCGTACGCCACCGCATCCGGTCGCTTGCGAGCGACGCCCCAGATCACGGCGATCAACCCGAACGTGGCGACGAATTCGCTGACCATCAACGGCACGCCCGACCGGTCCCTGGTCGACAGCTCGAAGACGCGATGGTCGAACATCACGTGGGTCGCGAGCACACCCCCCACGCCGCCCGTGACCTGCGCCGCGAGGTACAGCGGAACCTCGCTCCACGGTCGACCGCCCGACGCCGCATCCAGGATCGTGACCACGGGATTGAAGTGCGCACCGGAGACCGCGCCGAACGCGAGGATCAACGCGACGAGCCCGCCGCCCGTCGCGAGTGCGTTTGCCAGCAGAGCGAGCCCGCCGCTGTCTGGAAACAACCGTTGCGCCATGATCCCCGAGCCCACCACGACCGCGAGCAACAGCGCCGTCCCCACCACTTCGGCCACCACGCGGCGTGCGATCGGGACGGGCTCGTCGATCGCAGTCGTGCCTGTCGCTGCCTTCGTGCTACTCACGATCCGTGATCCCCAGCGCGTCCGACCTCGACGTGCGACCGCTGTCGCTGCTGTTCCGCGCGCTCGGCGACGAGACCCGGTTGCGCATCGTCGCGCTGCTCGCGCATGGCGAGCTCTGCGTCTGCCACATCGAGAAGGCGCTCGAGCTCAGCCAGCCCACGGTGTCGCGTCAACTCGGTGTACTGCGTTCCGCCGGGGTGGTCGATGCACGCCGCGAGGGCACCTGGGTCTACTACTCGATCAGCGAGCAGAGCCACGCGATGGTCGAGTCGCAGCTCGCCATGCTGACCAAGGCCTTCGGCGCCGAGCGTGCCTTGAAGGCCGACCACGCGCGGCTGCGCAAGTCGTGCGGACCGAACACCTGCGCCTGACCGGGTCGATGCCGCGGAGCTCGTCGTCACGCCGGAGACATTCGCATATCTACATATAGGAATACAACCAACGGCGTGCTCGAGACGAGGTACGCTTCGGCGATGCGGCTTCGTCATGGTGTCCTCTCACTCGCCGCGATCCTGCTCGGCGTCGAACCTCGGATCGTGTACGGCGGCGGCGCTTGAGCGGGTTGAAGTAATCCAAACCTCCCGGTCGGGAAGGTCGATGACGAAGCACTCGCACCGGGCCAGGTCTCGGTCCGCGTCGGGTGGCTGGGGACGTCTGCCGAGACGCAACACGACGACTTCGACGTCGTGTCCGGCCGCGGTGCGATCGACATCGTCCACGACCAGAGCCTGTTGATCAGCGAAGCGCGGCTGAGCGTCGGCGTCGGGATCACGCGCCGGATCGGGCTGTCGCTGATGGTGCCGTTCCGCATCATCGACACCTCGATCCGGTTCAACGACAGCGACGGCGCGGAGGTGATGCTGCTACAGCCGAGCATCCATCATCGCAACGAGACGGTGACTGGCCTCGGCGATCCGATGCTGCTCGGGTCGACGTCTCTGACGCTCGGGTCGTGGCGGCTCACGGCGCGCGGTGGACTGACCCTCCCGATCGGTCGCACCGAGGAGGATCCGTTCGCACTCGGCGACGCGGGCCTCCCCCACCAGCACATCCAGCTCGGCACCGGCACCGTCAATCCGGTGCTCGGTGTCGAGGCCGCGCGCTCGTGGGGAGCGTGGCGGTTCGGCGGCTTCGGGCTGTCCCAGCAGGTCGTCTACGAGGGATCGAAGGGCTACCAGGCCGGCGATCGGTACGCCGTCGGTGCGGTGGTCCAGCGCCGTCTCGGCACCAGGTGGAGCGTGCGCGGCAGCGTCGATGCGCTCGCGGAGATGGCCGAGCGCTGGAACGGCACCCAGCCCACCGACGACGGCAACCAAGGGCGCTTCGATCTGATCTTCGGTGTCGGCGCCTCGTTCGCCGCGACGTCCACGCTCGGCGTCGACGTGTCGCTCAAGCGACCCGCGATCACCCACGCCGTGGGTGGTCAGCTGGCGATGCCCGCGATCCTCGAGGTCGGAGCCTCGTGGTCGTTCGGTGGATCCAAGGCGCCTCACCACGACGATCACGATCACGACGACCATCACGACGACCCTCACGACGAGCACGTGGACACCGCGGGCCTCGATATCGCGGATCTCGGCAAGCCGGGCGAGGCGGTCGACCTCGTACCCGTCGCCGGCAAGATCACGATCTTCGACTTCTGGGCCGAGTGGTGCCAGCCGTGCAAGGTGCTCGAGCCCGCGCTCGTCGACCTCGCGCGCGCACATCCGACGCTGGTCGCGATCCGTCGGATCGACGCGGTCGACTGGGACAGTGCCGCGGTCGCGCGCTACCTGACGCCGAAGGCCTACAACCTGCCGCACCTCCGGGTGTTCGACGCGTCGGGGAAGCTGGTGCTCGAGAAGAGCAGCGAGGCTGGAAAGCTCGGAGCGTTGATCGAGGAGGTGCGAAGCCTCGTCGAGGGCAAGCACCCCCCGCGCACGCAGGCTACCGTCGCGCCGGTTCGAGTCACCGTCACGGCGAAGGGCTTCGAGCCGAGCAACGTGGTCGTCCCCGTCGGCACGCCGGTGACGCTGCAGTTCACGCGGACTGTCGAGGACAGCTGCGGGACCGAGATCATCATGCACGTCGACGGCAAGCCGATCGTGAAGGACCTCCCGCTGAACAAGACCGTCGAGCTGACCCTGACGTTCTCGAAGCCGGAGACCGTCGAGTATCGCTGCGCGATGGACATGTTCCACGGATCGATCACGGCCACGCTCACTCCGTGAACGACCGATGACCTTTGTCGCGGATCGGACACGACCAAAGAAGCGCTTGATCTCGTGGTGTTTCCCCGGCTTGACCATCGCCGCAGCCGGCTTTGCGGAGTAAAAACCCCCAATGGCTTTCGAGCAACAGCAGCGCGAGGCACTCCGGATCCTCGAAGGGATCGAGGAAGGCACGTTGAGCGCCACGGATTCGGCCTCTCTGGTGGAGGCGGCTGATCCCGCCCTCATCTATTTGATCTTCACCTGGCTGCGTAAGCGATACGCGGATCACCCGAACTCGGATGCCGTGATCGGGCGCGTCGTCGAGATCAGCAATCGCGGCGCGGTCGCGGCGATGATGAAAGAGGGCAAGGACGACCCCGTCGTCGAGTGGTTCGAGGACGCCTACTCGTACAAGAAGGTCGAGAAGGCCGAGTTCATCGAGCTGGTCGTCGACAAGCTCGAGAGCTAGCTCGAGTCAGACTCAGGTCAGACTCGATCCGGGCGGCGGACGCGATAGCTGCGGAACCGCCGGTTCTTGATCTTGCCCTGCTCCAGGCCGGCAAGTGCACGCGTGGCCTCAGCGGCGGTGACCGCCACGAAGCTGATGCGATCGTTGATCGTGATCGCGCCGATGTCCGTGGCGGCCAGGCCGACCCCGGTGGTCAGCGCCCCGACGATGTCACCCGGGCGCAGCCGATCGTGACGGCCACCCTGGATCGCGATCGTGGCCATCGCCGGTGGTGGGAGCGCCCCACTCGTCGACGGGATCGGCGTCGGCGTCACGGCGGCGAGCGGACCCTCGCGCAGCGGACCGTCGGTCAGGCTGATCGCGAGGCCTGATTTGCCGGCGCGCGCGGTGCGGCCGACGCGATGCACGAAGACATCGTCCTCGCGCGGCAGGTCGTAGTTGATCACGGCACCGAGATCCTCGATGTCGAGCCCGCGCGCCGCGACGTCGGTCGCGACCACGATCCGCAAGCTGCCGTTCTTGAGCAGCAGCAGCACCGTGTTGCGATCGTGCTGATCCATGCCGCCGTGGAGCGCGACTGCCGCGAACCCCGCGGTGTCGAGCGCGGCCGCGACCTCGTCGCAGGTCTCGCGGTGGTTGCAGAAGATCACCGCCGAGGTCGGTTGATGGTGACCGAGGATCTGAAGCAACGCCGGCACACGCGCCTGCCGCGGCACGACGTGGAGCAGGTGCTCGATCTTGAGCTCCTCGACAGGCGCGGTGACGTGGAGCGCATCGCGCTGATAGCTCGCACTGAGCGCACGCACGGCGTCGGGGAACGTCGCCGAGAACAGCAGCGTCTGGCGCTCGGGAGGAGTCGCGGCGGCGATCTTCGAGACGGTGTCGATGAAGCCCATCTCGAGCATCCGATCGGACTCGTCGAGCACCAGCGTGCGGATGCCCGACAGATCGAGGCGATCGCGCTCGAGGTGATCCGCGACGCGACCCGGCGTCCCGACCAGCACGTCGACCCCGTGCTCGAGCGACGCGCGCTCGCGCTGGACCGAGGTCCCGCCCGTCAGCGTCAACACGCGCAGGTGCGGCAACGGTCTCGCGAGCCGGCGCAGCTCGTCGGCGACCTGTGCCGCGAGCTCGCGAGTCGGGCAGAGGACGAGTGCCCCGGGTTTACCCGCGCGCGGCGCGACGCGCGACAGCAAGGCGAGGCCGAACGCACAGGTCTTGCCGGTGCCCGTCGAGGCCTGCCCGAGGACGTCGCGACCGGCGAGCATCGCGGGGAGTGCGAGCGCCTGGATC
The DNA here is from genome assembly GCA_031385555.1 of Deltaproteobacteria bacterium. Classification (GTDB taxonomy): domain Bacteria; phylum Myxococcota_A; class Polyangia; order Haliangiales; family Haliangiaceae; genus JABFXX01. The sequence continues at coordinate 11,589 of JANNBP010000027.1, forward strand.
GGCGTCATCTCGTGGTAGCCGAGCTGCGCGAGGTTCTCGAGCCATCCGGGGGCGAGGGAGAGGGCCGCGAAGGACATCGCCACACGTAGAGCACGTTCGCCGGCCGACGAGTAGAGTCCATCACGTGTCGTTGAAGCCCGTTGGCGTTCTGGTGGTCCTCGTGGCGTGCGGGCACAAGCCAGCGCCGATCACGAACCCTGACTTCAGCCCGATCGCCACGAAGTCGTCGGCACGCGGCACGCTCTACGCGGACTGTCTGGCCGAGGCCATCGCGAACCAGCGCTACGGTCACGCCCAGGATGGCTCGACCCACGTCCTGCAGTTCACCTGCACCGCCGCACCGGCACGAGCGTTCTTCGAAGGGCTCGGCGGGTGGGCGAACACGCAACGCTCGGAAGCCAAGGCCGACGGCAAGGTCTTCCGCTCGACCAATCGCGTTCGCAAGAACCTGTTCGGGGTCGACTACTGCGCGAGCGATGGGGCGCTCTACGAGTGCGTGATCACGCTCAACGTCGGCGAGTTCGTGGTGGTTCCGGCCACCAAGTAGGCGCGACTTCCAAGATCCGCCGATCGTTCGCGTCGGTTAGACCCGGCGACGCAAATCCGGCGACGCTAAGCCCCCGAGCGGCATTTCGGCGTCGAACCTCAAGTAGGGCGTGTCGATGGAGTGCCGCGCCGACCCCTGCCTGGCAACCAGGTAGTCAGGACCACCTGGACGATCGCCTCCAGAAATCGTCACGAGCAGATCCCCATTCGTGTCGGCGATCGCCGAGCTCTCGCTGTAGCGGGGCAAGGAGACACCATGAAAACCATCGCAGCGATCCTTGTGACCCTGACGTTTGCCTCGGCCGCCGAGGCCCACCCCACACCCACGCCGCAGATCTACCCCGCGCCCGCCGAAGATGTGGTCGAGCACTTCGAGTCCCGTGTTCGGGAGACCAGCTACACGCGCACCACGACGACCAACACGCCGACGCGTGCGGTGGTCGAGCGCGTGTGGTCGTCGACCTACGACGAGGACTGGTCGAGCGCGACCTACACGAACTTCGAGTGGTGGACCGACGAAGGTCACCGATCCGACGAGATCCGTGACCAGAAGACGACGATCCGCAAACGCGCGAAGCCGATCGAGGTGAGGCCGCGACCGGCGTGCGTGTGGAATCGATGTTGTGGTGCGTGAGGACCACGTGTGACAGCCAGGTAACCGGTCGTCCGCGAGTCACCCACTGGGAGTAGCGATCCCAAGTCGACGGAACTTCTCCCATCCCGGCACTCCCTGATCCGGGTGATCCAGCGTGCCGGTAACGCACCTGTAACGCCGAACGAGCTCGCGTTACCTCGGTGTAACGCAGAGGACTGCCATGCTGTCACATCGTGGTCGGGCATCAGCCTTGCTGATGCCGATCGATGGAGGAACGATGCGTCGCTTAGCTCTACTCTCGGTCGTCGCCGCGATCTCGCCGGCGGTGGAGGCTGCTCCGTGTAGCAACCTCACCAATCCGGTGTTCCTGCAGGTCGGCGATACGCAGGTAAATCTGTTGAGGCGACTCGGCCGCCAGCTCGCGAACAACGCGCCGGCCCCGGTGACGATCGTGTTCAAGACCGGCGGCTCCTGCGACAACGTCGCCGCGGCCTTCGCCGACACCAAGGTCACCGGCAACATGGACTACATCCCGTCGAGCGTCGAAGACGCGGCGTGGGATCCGACGAACGCGACCACCTCGCCAACCAAGAAGTGCGACGTCACGGCGCAGTCGCTCGACGTCGTTAACTCGGCGTTGTTCGTCTCGTCGTGCCCGCACGGCATGCCGGGTGATCACGGCCTGTCGTCGACGCTCGGGCCCGTGCAGGCGTACGCGCTCGCCGTGCCCGAGGCCTCCTCCCAGACGGCGATCACCTTCGAGGAGGCCTACTTCCTCTTCGGCTTCGGCACCGAGGGCATGATCACCCCGTGGGAGGATCAGACGCAGCACTTCATCCGTCCGCAGAGCAAGAGCACGCTGCTGACGTGGGCGCTGAACCTCACGATCCCGGCGAACAAGTTCAAGAACATGCCCGCGTGTACGGGCTCGGGGACCGGCACCGCGATCGCGCCGTGCTTCGATAGCTCGGGTGGTGTGGTCACGGCGCTCAAGACCACCACCACCCCCGAGAAGGCGGTCGGGCTGCTCGGCGTCGAGGTCTACGATGCGCAGCGCGACGTGCTGAACGCCCTCGCATACAAGTCAAAGGGGCAATACTTCGCGTACTACCCGGACTCGACGGCGACCTCGCGCGACAAGAAGAACGTCCGCGATGGTCACTACACGGTGTGGTCGCCGACCGAATGGATGCAGAAGGTCGATGGCGGCGGCGCTCCGCTCAGCGCGCGCGCGAACTACGTGATCAACGTGATCGTCAGCAAGGATCCGACGGCGGATGGCTCACCCGAGCCGAACTTCGATCCAATCCCGTCGATCGTCGGGGTCGGCCTGGTGCCCGATTGCGCGATGCGCGTGACGCGGAGCTTTGACGGCGGCGACCTGTCGCTCTACACCCCGGCGCTGAGCTGCACGTGCGAGTTCGAGGCGCTCACCGACACGTCGAGCTGCCAGACCTGCGCGAACAGCGAACCCTGCTCGAGCGGCGTCTGCCGCAAGGGCTTCTGCGAGGCCTTCTGATGAAGACGTTGATCCTCGGTCTGGTGGTCGCGCTCGCCGCGTGCGGTAGCGATCCTAACAAGCTGGACAACCCCGACACGGCACCGCCTGCGGATGGACCGACCACCGTCGACGCGTCGTGTTTCATGAACCCGACCACGCACAAGGAGATCATCAACGCGTGCACCGACGCGCAAAAACTCGAGCGCAACGTCACGCCGCCGTTGCTCAACCCCGACGGCACGTTGCCCGCGTTGCCGCGCTGATCGACTTCGCATCGCCCGGGGCGCTGCTACGCGTCGGCCTTTCGGCCGTGTTGTTGATCTGCGCGCTGACCGGCACGGCGAGCGCGGAGGAAGCGCTCAAGCCGGCGGTGACTCGGCGTGGCTGGCAGCTCGACTTCACCGGCTACGTGCAGGTCGACTCGATCGCGTGGAGCGCGGACTCGCTCGACGAGGTCGATGGCAGCGGCCAACCGCTCAACCAGGAGCGCTTCCTGATCCGACGCGGTCGGCTCCACGCCGACGTCCATCGCGGTGACTACTTCGCGACCTTCGAGCTCGACGGCAACACGATCCAGGGTGCGACCGCGCGACTCCTTGGTGCCTCGGTGGGCTGGAGCTACAGCCCCACCAAGGCGAAGCCGCCGCTCGTCGTGCTGAGCGCGGGCTTGATGAGAGTCCCGTTCGGCATGGACGTGCCGGCGAAGGAGCGTGACAAGCCATTCCTCGAACAGCCGGCGTTGGTGCGGGCGTTGTTTCCTGGCAACTACGACACGGGCGTGATGGCTTCCGGTGCCTACGGCATCGCGCGCTATGCGCTCGCGGCCATGAACGGCGCACCCGTCGCGGACCTGCAGTGGCGGGGGCTCGATCCGAGCGCGAGCCTCGACTTCATGGGCCGGGTCGGGCTCGTCGTCGACGGTCCGCGTCGGTCGCGGTTCGAGGCCGGCGTCTCGGCCCTCAGCGGCAAGGGGTTGCATCGCGGGACCCCACCGACCAAGGACGACATCCAGTGGGTCGATCGCAACGAAGACGGCTTCATCCAGCTCAACGAGCTCACGGTGATCCCGGGTTCGCCCGGTGAACCGTCGGAGATCTATACCCGCGACGCCCTGGGCGTCGATGCCCAGGTCCACTGGTGCTTGTGCAAGCTCGGAACGGGTACGGCGTTCTTCGAGCTGGCGGTCGCACGCAACCTCGATCGTCAGCTGGTGTACGCCGATCCTGTCGCGCAGAGTCGAGACCTCCGCGAGCTCGGGTTCGCGCTCGGCATCGTCCAGAACGTCGGCGGGCACGCGCAGGTCGGGGTGCGCTACGACCGCTACAACGGTGATCGCGACAAGCTCGAGAATCAGGGCGTCGCCGTGGTCGGTGTCGACCCGACGTTCACGACGCTGTCGATGATGGCCGCCGGGAAGTACCGGGACGCGCGCCTGGTCGTGCAGTACGACCGCGAGCGAAATCCGTTCGGCCGCGACGACACCGGCGCTCCTGCGACCCGCTCGGCGGATCGGCTGACGCTACGTGCGCAGGTGGGGTTCTGATGCGAGCGCGCGTCGTGCTGCTGCTGCTGCTGCTGCTGCTGCTCGTGGATTGCAGTGATGGCGCGAGCAACGACCGCGGCCTCGACGAGCTGCTGCAGATCTTCGACACCGACGCGCAGTTTCGCCCCGGACCGTTCCCGGCCGAGGACGGCGGACCGCCGGCGATCGACCTGCGCACCGCGGTCAACGACGTGGTGATCGGCCGGCTGCGCACCACGTTCGACGGCCAGCTCGGACCGGGATCCCGCGCGTTCGTGATCGGCATCGATGGCGTCGACGGCACGTGGCTGTTGCCTGCCGGGATCCCCGACTTCGAGAGCCCCGACAGCCCGTCGGCGACCGGCACGATCGGGGTCCGGCCCGAGTTCCCCATGGGCCCCTTCACCCTCGCGATCGCGGGGAGTGACGAGACCGGCGCGTTCGGCGCCCCGGCGAAGGCCGAGCTGATCGCGGTGCCCGAGGATCCGCCCGCGGGCGAGCTGGTGATCGAGCTCGCGTGGGAGGGCAATGCGGATCTCGATCTCCATGTCCTCGAACCCGGACCGTTCGGCGGCGAGGTGTTCTCGGGCGATCCGAACAGCTACACGCCCGTGCCCGGCGAGCCGATGGATCCAGCCGAGCCGCCGAAGCACGGCATCCTCGATCACGACGGCAACAAGGACTGCGGGCGGATGCCGCACCCGACCGAGCACGTGGTGTGGTCGCTGCCGCCGCCGGCGGGCGAGTACGTCGTGCGCGTCGACACGCCGTCGCTGTGCGGGGACGGCAGCGCCGCGTGGTACGTGGCGGCGTATCGCACGATCGACGGCGTCACCGAGCTGATCGGCAGCGCGCGTGGCACCTCGACGCCGGATCACGTGCTGCTGCCGCGAGGTCGCGGTGCGGGCATCACCGCGCTGCGATTCTCGCTGTGAAGCGGCTGGTCGCGATCGTCGTGCTATGCCCGGCCGTCGCGTTCGCCGAGCCGGTCCAGGGCACGATCGTCGACGGCAAGACCAAGCAACCGGTCGGCGGGGCGATCATCTCCGCCGGCAGCGAGCTCGCCGCGAGCGCCGACGACGGCACGTTCACGCTGGACCTCCCGCGTGGTGCGATCACGCTCGTGATCGACGCGCCGTTCCTGGTCACCAAGCGACAGGCGATCGTCGTCAAACCCGGGCTCGTGCTCGTGGTCGAGGTCGAGGAGACCGAGGAGCTCAAGGGCGAGACCGTGATCGTCGAGGGCATCGCACCGACGGCGCCGGGCGAGACCCGCGTCGACGCGAAGACCGCGCGGATCGTCCCGGGTGGTGGTGACGCGGCGAAGGTCGTGCAGTCGCTCCCTGCCGTCGCGCGACCACCGACGGGCAGCTCGGAGATCGTGGTGTGGGGTGCCGCACCGCGCGACACCCGCGTGTTCGTCGACGGCGTGCCGGTCTCCGCGCTCTATCACGTCGGCGGCTATCGCTCGATCGTCGGCAACGATCTGATCGGCGACATCCGGCTCGTCCCTGCCGCGTTCGGTCCGGATCGCGGGCGCGCGATCGGTGGCGTGATCGATATCGGGCTCGCCGATCCGGCGAAGGCCCCCTCGATGCGGGTGCAGGCCGATCCGCTCGATGTCGCGCTCGCGGCCAAGCGCCAGCTCGGTCCCGTGACGATCGCGCTCGCGGCGCGGCAAAGCTGGCTCGATCGCGCCGTCGAGCTGGTCGCCGATCCGAGGGAGCTCGCACCGAATGCGCCGCTGCCGACGTGGAGCGATGGCCAGCTCGTCGCGAAGACGAAGCCGCACGACGACCTGACCTTGACCGGGTGGTACCTGGCCTCCGGCGACGAGCTCGCCCGCGTGCTCGCCTCGGATGACCCGGCGACCGAGACGTCACAGACGATCCGATCGCAGATGCATCGCGCCGCGATCACGCTGCGACGCGATCGGCCCGACGGCTTCGACAGCGCGACGGTGTGGGGTGGCTATGACCTCACCGAGGACGATCTGCGCGTCGGGCTGACGGGTGCGAGCCTCCACCAGCGCCAGCTCCTCGCCGGCGCGCGTGGCATCCAGCAAGCGCGGCTCGGCGACCACGCCACGCTGACGCTCGGGCTCGATCTCGATGCCGAGCAAGCGCGCTACGAACGCCGCGGCTCGCTCTCGATCCCGGCGCGCGAAGGCGATCTGCATATCTTCGGGCAGCCACCCGGCGACGACGTCAACGCGGATCGCTGGTTCGCGACGACGATCGATCTCGCGGGCTACTCCGCCGTCGATCTCCGGCTCGGGCGCGTCACCGCCACGCTCGGCGCGCGCGGCGATGGCTGGTTGCTGGGTGCCTCGCGGTTGACGCCGAAGGTCGGCACCACGCCGAGCATCGGCAGCCAGGAGATGCGGTTCACGTTCGATCCGCGCGTCGCCGTCGCGGTGCGCGTCACCGACGAATTCCAGGTCCGCGTCGATGCGGGCCGCTACCACCAGGCGCGCGCCGGTAGCGATGCCTCGGCGGTGTTCGGCACGCCGGACCTCGCGCTCGAGGAAGCGCTCCACGCGACGCTCGGCGGCCAGCTCAAGCCCGAGCAAGCGCCGTTCGCGATCGAGCTCGTCGGCTTCGTCCGAAAGCTCGATCGGTTGGTCGCACGAGATCTCGCCGTCACCCCGCTGTTCGCGCGCGCCCTCACGCAAGACGGCACCGGCGACGTCCTCGGGGCGCAGCTCACCGCGCGCGTCGTCGGCTACCGAGGTCTCACGGGCTGGCTGTCGTACATGCTCTCGAAGAGCACGCGGCGCGATGCACCGATGGCGGAAGAGCGTCTGTTCGATCACGACCAGACGCACGGCCTCGTCGCGGTCGCCGGCTACGAACGTGGTGCGTGGAGCATCGGAGGTCGCGTCCGCTTCGCCACCGGCGAGCCACGCACGGCGGTGCTCGGCAGCTTCTTCGACAGTCGCTCCGGTCGCTTCCAGCCGATCCGCGGCGACCACAACGGCGTGCGGCTCCCCGTGTACTTCGCCGCAGACCTCCGCGGCGAGCGGCGCTTCGCGATCCACCACACCGTCCGCGGTGCGCTCTACCTCGAGCTCCAGAACCTGACGAGCCGCTCGAACGCCGAGGAGATCATCTACAGCGCCGACTTTTCGCAGCAGAGCTTCCTGACGAGCCTGCCCCTGCTCGCGATCGCGGGCGTGAGGATCGAGCTGTGAAACGCACCCTGCGCCGGCGAGCACGTACCCTCGGGGTGCACCCGCGAGCAAATGCCCTCGGGGTGCTCTGTCTGCTCGTGGCCGCCTGCGACGACGCGCTCGATCAGCGTCTCGCGATCATCGACGAGCCACGCGTGCTCGCGGTGATCGCCGAGCCGGCGGAGGCGAAGCCCAAGGCGATGGTGACGTACACGATCGTCACCGCCTCTCCCGACGGGCCCCTCTCCACGCTCCCCGCGTGGGCGTACTGCACGTCCCCGAAGCCACCGACCGAGGACAACGCGGTGCCGGTGCCGTGCGTCGCGGGCGAAGGGTTGATCGAGCTCGGCACCGGCGCGCAGGCCGTCGGCATGCTGCCCGCCGACGGGTGCCTCAACTACGGCCCCGACACCCCGCCCGGCGGCTTCCGTCCCCGCGATGCCGACTCGACGGGCGGCTACTACCAGCCGGTGCGCGCGGAGGTCGACGGGTTGCTCGCCTTCGGGCTGTCGCGGATCACGTGCAAGTTGCCGACGGCGCCGGCCGCGGCCGCGCGCGAATACGACCTGTCGTACGTCGCGAATCAGAATCCGATCCTCGAGCCGATCGATCTCGTCACCGTCCCCGCGGACACCGATGTCACGCTGACCGCGTCGTGGCCCGTGGAGGCTGCCGAGACCTACCTGTTCTTCGACACGTTCGCGCAGGTGTTGATCGAGCGCCGCGAGAGCCTGCGCGCGTCGTGGTTCGCGACGGGTGGCTCGCTCGCCGTCGATGCCACGCTGGTCGACGAGGAGGACTTCGCGACCACCGCCTCGACGACGTGGCACACACCGACAGCGGGCTCGGCGTTCGTCTGGATCGTACTGCGCGATAGCCGCGGTGGGATCGCGTCGCAGCAATTCACGGTCACCGTCGACTAATCAGAGTAGCTCGCGCTCTTTCAGCGCGTCCTCGAGCACGAGCTCGGCACCTTCATCCCCGTCACGCAACCGTGCAGCGAGATCGGCGAGGACGGGATCACGCTTCGCATACGCGGCCCGCACCACCTCCGCCAGATCCTTGCGATCGACCCGCCACAACCTGCCTTCCTCACCGCCGATCAGCAGGTCGCCATCGAGCTCGAGGAGCGACCACAGGTGCGTATCGACCGCGGTGTCGAGCCCTTGAAACGACTGGCCGTCATCGTGCGAGACCAGCAGCGAGCCACCGCCACCGACGACGAAGATCCCGTAGCGCGTGACGAGCATCTTCTCGAGGTTGTGGCGCGAGTCGATCGGGATCTTCTTCCACGACGCGCCGTCGTTCGTCGAGCGCAGGATCAAGCCACCGTCGCCGAGGAGCACGAGCGACTTCCCCGGGGTTCGCGCGAGCGCGCACAACGGCCGTGGGTTGCGCATCGCCTTGAGCGGAACCTCCTCGAACCTGCCTGCACCCGTGCGTCGCTGCAGCATGCCGCCGTGGTCGAGGAGCCACGTCGTCGAACCCTCGACCACCATGTAGTACAGGTGCTCCTTGCTGAGGCTCGTGACCTTCTCGAAGGTCGCCACGTTGCTCTTGGTCGTGCGCCCGCGCAGGAGCAACCCCGCGTTGCCGAGGATCCACAGCCGGCGATCGACGCCGCGGGTGATGAAGTACAAGCACTCGCTGGTAGAGTTTGTTGAAGGATGGTCGAGCCGGGTCCACGTGACACCGCGATCGTTGCTGCGCGCGATTCCACCCCACTCGCCGACCACCCAGATCGTATCGCCTTCGACGTGCGCGTCGCGCAGTCCGGGCACACCGGAAGGCGTATTCCAGGGCGTGAACACGTGCCCGCGATCCTCCGAGAAGTAGAGCGTCGGATTGTGAGAACTGCCGCCGATGGCCCACACCCGATCGCCATCGGCGATCAGCCTGCTGACATAGCCTCCCGGGTTGTTCGTCGGTAGTGGAGCCAGTCGCAGCGTGCGCACGCCTCGACGTTACTCCCATCCCGTCCTAGAGCAACTCGCGCTCCTTCAACGCATCCTCGAGCACCAGCTCGGCACCTTCGTCGCCATCGCGCAGGCGCGCCGCGAGATCCGCGAGCACCGGATCGCGCTTCGTGTACGCCGCTCGCAACACCTCGGCGAGATCCTTGCGATCGACCCGCCACAGCTTGCCGAGCTCGCCGCCGACCAGCAGATCACCGTCGAGCTCGAGCACCGACCACAGGTGCGCCTCGACCTTGGTGTCGAGCCCTGGAAACGATTGACCATCGTCGTGCGAGACCAGCAGCGAGCCGGCTCCACCGACGACGAAGATCCCGTAACGCGTGACGATCAGCTTCTCGAGGTTGTGCCGTCACGCAAGCCGGGCACTCCGTCGGGCGTCTTCCAGTGCGTGAACGTGTGCCCGCGATCCTCCGAGAACAACAGCGCGGCCCACACGTGATCACCGTCGGCGACGAGACTCCCGAGATAGCCGCCCGGCTAACCGGTCGGAAGCGGGGCGAGCACTAGCTTGCGCACGCCCGAGTGTAACTACTCCCAGCGGCCTTCGGTCCACACCCACTTGCCGCCCTGCTTCTCCCACGTGCCGTCGACCCACTTCTTGTTCGCCTGCTCTCGCTCCCAGCGACCGGCGCTCCACTCCCACGTCCTGCCCTTCCATTCCCAGCGGCCCTTCACCCAGACGTTGCCTGCCTTCGGCGATGGCCGCGGTTCGTACTTCGCGGCGGGCGGATCCTTGTCGGGATACGCCGCGCCACCGGCGTCGACCCACGAGCCTTCCGTCCACACCCACTTGCCGCCCTGCTTCTCCCATTTCCCGTCGACCCACTTCTTGCTGGGCTGCTCCTTCTCCCAGCGGCCCGCGCTCCACTCCCACGTGCCTTTCCACTGCCAGCGACCGGCGATCCAGACATTGCCCGCCTTCGGCGACGGCCGCGGCTCGTACTTCGCGGCAGGTGGATCCTTGTCGGGATACGCCGCGTCGACGGGGCCCGAGGATCCCCACGAACCTTCGATCCACACCCAGCGCCGGCCCTTCTGTTCCCAGCGACCCGGGGTCCAGACCTCCTTCGGTCGCACGGTCTCCCAGCGACCCGCGATCCACTCCCAGTTGCCGCCCTTCCATTCCCAGCGACCCGCGATCCAGATCTGACCGCGCTTGGCGACGGGCCGCTCGACCTTGAGAGGTGGAGGTGCCGAGGTCGGGCCGTCGTACGGCCTCGGATCCCACGAGCCCTCGATCCAGACCCAGCGACCGCCTTGCTTCTCCCAGCGGCCGGACTTCCACATCTCCTCGTCGCGATCCGCTTCCCAGCGACCGGCGGACCACGCCCACTTGCCACCCTTCCACGCCCACCGGCCTGCGATCCAGACCTGACCCTGGCGCGAGCCGGGATCCTCTGCCTGCGGTGCCGGCGGTTCGCTCTCGGGATAGTCGCTGATCACGGTGCCGCCACCGACCGGGCCCAGCGGACCACCGGCGATCCACTCGCCTGCGATCCAGTGCCACTCCTTACCGCGGCGCTCCCAACGGCCTTCGCGCCACTGCGATCCCTGCCGCTCGAGCTCGTAGTGACCGTCGAGCCACTGCCACTGGTTGCTCTTCCAATCCCAACGACCCTTCACCCAGAAGTAGCCGGGGCGCTCGATCTGCTTCTCGACCTGCGGCTGCGGAGGCTCCTGATACACGATCGTGGCAGTGGCATGCAGTCGCGCATTGCCTTGTACGGGGCAGCCGGGAACCGCGAGGGCGATCAGCAGGCCAAACAGCAGTTGCTTGAACATCAAGGAGCCTCCATGTCCGCGAAATAGTTAGGGGGATATTCTCCTCGGGATCCTGGGCTGTCAACGTGTGTAGCTGACCGGCGTTCGCGGTCCGGTGATGCGACGCACGCTCGATCGGTGAGCACGTGGCATGACCTGTGTGACGCTTTCTTCGAGTGACCGCGCTTAGATGCCCCCCGATGCGCCGGTTGATCTTCGTCTCGATCCTTGCGGCTTGTGGCGGTAACAGCGGTGATGACACGCCCGACGCGACCCCGACACCGGACGCCGAGGTGGCGCCCGTGTTCCGCAACCCGGTCGATCTCCCCGACGACGTGCTCGCGGTGAAGGCGCTCGAGCTGCTCGGCGCCAACGTCGCCAACGCGCGTCCGAACAGCTGCAACGAGTGCCACGGCATGACTCGCCAGCACCTCAACTACTGGCGCGCGCTGTCGGACTCGGCGATGACGGACTGCTTCACCGATCTCGCGGTCGGCTCGGCCGAGTCAGCAAAGTCGATGATCGAGTGCCTGCGCATGGTCCCGGATGGCGAGTCGGACTTCGACGCGACCAAGGCCGGCATCTACGCGAGCGCGCTCGACCTGCCATGGTTCAAGTACACGATCGAGAAGGCCTACGGCGCCGACGCACCCACACGGCTGACGCAGCTCGAGGCGAAGGTCAGGATGCCGCGCGGTAGCGACATCCCGCAGTTCACGCAGGGCGAGTTCGACATCGTCGCCGAGTGGTTCGTGCGTGGCCTGCCGACGCTCGACTCCACCCTGACCAGCGATCCCGCACCGACGGTCTGTCTCCCCGGCATCTCGGGCGCCGTCGGTTCGCACGTCACCGCGATGTCGACGGGCGGCTGGCGCGCGGTCAACAAGTCCAACTTGATGGCGATGCACAACTGCGGTGGCGCCACCGATCCGAAGGGGTGCTTCGCCAACAAGCCGTTCGCCGCCGACCAGACCTTCGGCACCGGCTGGGACGTCTCGGGCATGGGCAAGACGCGCCTGCTCGCGACGCTGCCGTACCGCACGTCGTTCTGGACCCGCAGCTCGCCGGATGGCCGGTTCGTCGGTGCCGGCGCGATCAGCAACGCGTCCCTCGGCATCGGCCAGGAGCAGTCGGTGATCTACGACCTCCAGCGCGACACGACGGTGATCATCGACGCGCTCTACGATCCCGCGTTCTTCCCCGACGGTTCGGGCTTCGTGTTCCAGGGCGGCGTCCGCAACACCTGCGGTATCAGCGTGCTGACGTCGAACCCGACCAACATCTCGATGACCGAGGCAGCGTGCAACCGGATCGCGACCATCGGCCTGTACCAGCACGTCGGCCAGGCGCTCGACGGTGGCGACTACTTCACGATCGATAGCGAGTTCGTGTCCGACGACGGCGCGAACCAGCAGAACCCGACGCTGCGCGACCCGCTCGCGCACTTTCCCGATAACGCGGCGATGTACCTCAACCCGCTGGTGTTCAACGGCACCAAGTACGTGGGCAAGCCGCAGGTCAAGGTCGACGTCCCGTTCGAGGGCGATAGCGTGCTGTCGCCGTCGGCGAAGCTGATCATCTCGCGGGTCGCGAACGCGCAGGAGCGCCAGCTCGGCTACGTGATGCGCCGCGTGGACGCCACGCCCGCGGGCTCGTCGTACGACATCACGACGCCCGAGATCGCGCGCTACTGCATGAGCGGTGGCAAGCCATCGTTCTCGTACGACGAGCGCTTCATCGTCTATCACCACTACGTCACCGCCGCGGACGCGGTCGAGCTCGGCTTCACCGGCTCGAACGATCCGGCCTTCGCGCCGTACCTGGCGCAGGGTGCGGCCAACGTCTACCTGATGGAGCTCACCACGGGCGCCGTGAAGCGGGTGACCAACATGAAGCCCGGCCAGTACGCGCTGTTCCCGCACTTCCGCTCGGACGGCTGGATCTACATCCAGATCCGCGACCGGACCGATGGCAACCAGGAGTACGTCCTGGCGAGCGACGCGGCCCTGCTCTCCGAGTAGCGCGTTCGCGAAACGTCCATCC
>JANNBP010000048.1:0-3915 GCA_031385555.1 Deltaproteobacteria bacterium
AAGAGCGTGATCGGCTCGGACCAGGTGTCGGAGCTGCAGTTCCTGCTCGGCGCGCTGGTCGGGCTCGAGTTCGCCGCGACGCCGTTCGTCAAGGCGATCACCGACAACGCGCGGCTCTACGACGAGGTCCAGCGTACCGCGCTGCGCCGGTTCATCGAGCTCGACGCCGCACACGATCCGATCGTGATCGTGCTCGACGACATGCAGTGGGCGGATCCCGACACGCTCGAGCTGATCTCGCAGCTCGCGAACGGCCTCGGCGGTTCGCCGGTGGTGCTGCTCACCGCGGCGCGTCCCGACATGCTCGTCCACGCCGGCAACTGGGGCGAGGGCGTGGTCGATCACGAGCGGATCGACATCCGCAACCTCGAGCAGGAGGACGCGGAAGAGATGTTCCGCAATCTGCTCAGCCGCGTCGGGCAGCTGACCGACGACACGATCCAGACCGCGATCGAGATGACCGGCGGCAACCCGGCGTTCCTCGAGCAGCTGGTCCGGCTGTACCTCGACAACGGCACGATCGACGCGCGCGGCACGATCTGGGTGCTCGATCCTGATAAGGCGGCGGAGACCGAGCTCCCGATCTCGATCGAAGAAGCGATCGAGGCGCGCATCGCCGCGCTCGAGAACGACGAGCGCGACATGCTCGAGAAGGCCGCGGTGTTCGGCTCGACGTTCTGGGTGTCGGCCGTGATCGCGATGACCCGCCTCGACACCCCACCACCGGAGGTCTCGCCGGCGCCGCTCGAGATCGAGTGGGGCGTGGGTGAGGATGTGCGTCGCCGGCTCAGCGATCTGATCTCGATCCTCGCGGACCAGGACTACCTGTTGCCGCTCGACGCCGACGACTCGTCGATCCCCGGCGAACAAGAGGTGGTGTTCAAGCACAACCTCGAGCGCGACTTGATCCTGCGCTCGACAGAGCAGGGGCGCCTCGCACGCTACTACCTCGCCGCCGCGCAGTGGCTCGAGGCGAAGACGGTGCAGCGCAGCGACGAGCAGCTCGAGTTCCTCGCCAACCTCTACGAAAAAGGCGGCGACACCCGCCGCGCCGCGCGCTGCTACCTGCAGGGTGGTGATCGCGCACGCGCGCGCTACGCCCCCGAGGAGGCCCGCGTGCTCTACGGCAAGGGCCTCCAGATGATCGGCGACAAGGAAGCGCCGGCCCGGATCGACGCGCTCCACAACCTCGGCGACGTGCTCGAGCAGACCGGACACGCCGAGGAGGCGCAGACGTACTTTCTCGAGATGCTCAACCTGTCGTGGCGTTACGACAACCTCGCGAAGGCAGGTGCGGCCTACAGCCGGCTCGCGCGCGGACAGCGCCGGCTCGGCAAGTACGACCTCGCGATGGAGCATCTGCGCCGAGCCTACGAGCTGTTCGAGCGCTCGCGCGACGATCGCGGCATCGCCTCGACGCTCGACGACATGGGGCGCGTCAACTGGCTCCGCGGTGCGTTCGGTCAGGCCCTCGACTACCACCGCCAGGCGTTGACGATCCGGCGCGCCCTCGGCGATCGCCGCTCGATCGCGCTCTCGCTCGCGAACATCGGTCGCGTCCACCACGACACCGGCAACTTCAAGGCGGCGATCTCGCAGTTCCGCGAGGCGCTGGATCTCCGCCGCGACATCAACGATCTCGTCGGCGTCGTGCAGTCGCTGTGCGATCTCGCGGGCGTCCACAACGAAGATGGCAACCACGAGGCCGCGCTCGAGTTGCTCGGGGAAGCGCGCAAGATGGCGTTCGAGATCGGGGACAAGCTCGCGCTCGCCGATGTCCTGTCTCGCGCCGGAGAAGTGAAGAGCGCGATGGGGCAGGGTGAGGATGCGGTGAAGGATCTCAGCGAAGCGAAGGCGATCGCGTCGAGCCTCGGCGATCGCGTCGCGCTCGCGGTCACGCATCAGCGGCTCGCGCAGGTCCAGCTCGCGGTCGGCAACCTCGAGGCGGCGGATGTCGAGGCGCACGCGGCGGTCGCCGTCTCCGAGGCCGTCGGGTTGCGCGTCCACATCGGGTGCGGCTATCGCGTCAAGGCCGAGGTCGCGAACGCGCTCGGCAACACGCACCAGGCCGAGGACGATTTCCGGCGGGCGATCGATATCCTCGCGGCGGTCAAGCACGAGGTCGAGCTCGCGCGCGCGTACAACGGGCTCGCCGCGGTCAAGGAGCGCACGGGTGGGCTGGCCGAGGCGCAGAAGCTGCGCGGGCGTGCCGTCGATATCTTCACGCGGCTACGCGGCGCCGCCGCAGCGACGGAATGATCGATCGGACGGCGGCCCTCGAGCGGTTGCGTGCGTCGGTGCCCCCGAACGTCCGCGAGGTCTGCGAGCGTCTCGCGACGGCCGGCTACCAGAGCGTCGCCGTGGGTGGCGCGGTGCGCGACGCGATCCTCGACCGCGCTCCGGGCGATTGGGATGTCGCGACCGCCGCGACGCCCGATCAGGTGATGGCGCTGTTCAAGCGCGTGATCGCGACGGGCATCCAGCACGGCACCGTCACGATCGTCACCGGGCGCGGCATCGAGTCCCACGTCGAGGTCACCACGTTCCGCGGCGAGGGCGCGTACACCGACGCGCGCCGGCCCGATCACGTGAGGTTCGGCGTGCCGCTCGTCGAGGATCTCGCGCGCCGCGACCTCCGGGTCAACGCGATGGCGTACGACCCCGGCACGCACGAGTTGATCGATCCGTACGAAGGCCTCCTCGATCTCGAGCAGGGGGTGCTGCGTGCGGTCGGTCCGACGGGCAACATCTACGACGACGCGGTTGGCCGGTTCACCGAGGACGGGCTCCGCGTGATGCGCGCGGTGCGGTTCGCCGCGAAGCTCGAGCTGCCGCTCGATCCCGACACCGAGCGCGGCATCACGCCGGCGTTGCCGTCGCTCGCGAAGGTGTCGCGCGAGCGCGTGTCCGACGAGCTTCGCAAGATCCTCGCGACGGCGAAGCCCTCGTTGGCGCTGCTGCCAGCCTGGCGGAGTGGCATCATCGGCTCGATCCTGCCCGCTCTCGCGAGCGCCCTGATCGCCAAGCCGCGCGAGCTGCCACCCGAGGGCGTCTTCCACGCGCTCGCAGAGCCCTGGGTCGGCTCCTGGGCAGCACGCGTGGATGGTGCGCCCCTCGACGCGCGACTCGGCGCGCTGGTCAGCGATCTCGGCGCGCTCGCCGGCAAGCGCCTCGATGCGAAGAACGTGAAGTTGATCGGCGACCTGCTGCGCACGCTCAAGTTCAGTAACGAGGAGCTGACGCTGGCGTCGTCGATCGCCGCGGCGTCACCCGCGATCTCCGTCGACGGCTGGACGGATGCCGAGCTGCGCCGCCTGCTCTCCGATGTCACGCGGCCACGCGCAGCGCTCGCTGTCGCCCTCTGGCAAGCGGCCGGCGGCTCGGCGCTCGCTGCACGAGGCACCGAGGTCCTCGCGCGCGGCGACGCGCTCGCTACCAGCGAGCTCGCGATCACCGGCAACGATCTGATGACCGAGCTCGGGATGCCTGCCGGTCCGGCGATCGGCAAGACGCTACGCGCGCTGTTCGAGCGCGTGCTCGACGAGCCGGCGCTCAACGCGCGCGACACGCTGCTCGGCCTCGCGCGTCACTGATACTTCGCGGGCGCCGGGCCTGCGCTGCGGTCGTAGTTGGTGGGGCACTTCGCGAGGATCTCCGTCGCCTCGATCAGGTACGGACTGTCCTTCGGAACCTCACCCGTCGCGGGCACCAGCGTGCCGCGCACGATGATCTCGGCCTGGTCCTGGAACTTGTCCGGCATCGGCCCCGCGTAGACGACCCGGATCACCTTGTCCTTGTTCGTCGCGAGGAACATCACCGACGACTTCAGGTCGCGCACGCGCGAGGTGATCGAACAGGACGCCTTCTTCGAGGTCGACCAGCTCGTCGCGCAGGACCCGAAGGAGCTCGCGGGCA
>JANNBP010000068.1:0-6759 GCA_031385555.1 Deltaproteobacteria bacterium
GCCCCCGAGAAGCTCGGTGGCTACCTCGGCAAGACGCGCCCGCAGCTCGAGAAGCTGTTCCCGGATCAGCTCGATGACAAGCTGCTGTCGAAGACCAACCCGGCGGTCGTTCACTTCTTCGCGAGCACCGAGTACCGGATGTCGTGGTTGCCCGACACGCTCTTGTTCGACTTCGTCGACGGCAAGGTCGTCCGTGTCGTGCTCGCCTTCGAGAGCGACGACAAGGCGCGGGCGAGGGAGCTTCGCGATCGGGTCACGGCCGTAGCCAAGCGCGCGGAAGGCCCGAAACGGACCGTGAAGGTGGCCGGTTGGGCCGAGGCCGGCTCCGTGAGCATCGTGGTAGAGCCGTCGACTTGACGTGGCGTTGGCCTCTTACCCTCACTCGCTGGGTGGCGGCGTGACTTCGGAGGCAGGAGTGGCCACGAGGCCCGGCAGCTTGCTCTCGATCAGCGTCAGCTTCGGATTGCCGTCGACGCGCGTGCTGCCGGTCTGCGCGAGCGCGGAGACCGCGAGCACCTCGAGCGAGGCGTTGTGCGTGATCGCGAAGGCACCCTCGATCGCGGCGAGCTTGGGCGCCGAGATCGAGGACAGCGCGTGATTGCCGTCGATCTCGAACGACGCGGCGCGCTCGAGCGCCGGCAGGAAGACGCCGTGGAGGTTCCCGTTCGCGACGATCCTGATCGCACCCACCTGGCGCAGCCGCGGCAGCGCGAGCTCGGAGAATCCGACGCTCGGTCCGACGACGAGGTCCCCGCGGATCGTCTCGAGTCGGCCGAGGGCCGCGAGCTCGAGCGCCATGCCGGTGCGCAGCGTCACCGAGGCGAGCTCGCGACAGCCAGCCGCCGCCGCGACATCCTCCTGCCCTGCGAGCGTGACGTCCGCGCACGCGCGTTCGGGATCCTTGTGGAACACGTGCGGCGGCCCGCACGAAGCAACGACGACGATCAGCAGCTGCTGCTGCAGCTGCGCGCTAGCGCGTGACCGGCGCATCCACTGCCTCACCCTTGCAGACGCGCACGTAGCGGCGAACCGACTCGGCGAGCCCGAGATACAGCGCATCGCACAGCAGGGCGTGACCGATCGAGACCTCGTCGAGCTCGGGGATCTCGCGCGCGACGAGCGGCATGTTGCGCAGATCGAGATCGTGGCCGGCATTGACCCTCATCCCCGCGGCGACGGCGGCCTTCGCCGTGGCCTTGAAGCGCTCGAGCTCGAGCTTGAGCGCTGGCGTGCCCCACACCGCGGCGTACGGCTCGGTATAGATCTCGACGCGATCGACGCCGGTCGCGGCGACCGCGGCCATCATCTCGGGATTCGGATCGACGAAGATCGCCGTGCGAATGCCCTTGGCCTCGAGCCGCGCGACGATCGGCGCGACGACCTCGTGCTGGGCTGGCAGGTCCCACCCGTGGTCGCTCGTGATCTCGCCGGGCTTGACCGGCACCAGCGTGAACTGGGTGACGCGCAACTCCTCGGCGATCGCGATCAGCTCTTCGCGCTGATCACCCTCGAGGTTGAACTCGGCGCCGCGCCGGTCGCAGAGCGCGCGCAACGTGCGGACGTCGTCGAGGCGCGTGTGGCGATTGTCGTGGCGCCAGTGCAGCGTCAGGCCATACGCACCGTTGTCGAGACACGTGGCCCCCGCGACCTCTGGCGAGGGATTGGCGCCGCCGCGCGAGTTGCGGAGCAGCGCGACCTTGTTGAGGTTGACCGACAGATTGATGGCCACGGGGCTGGAGATATACCGCGCTGGGCTGGCGTAGAGTCGCGGCCATGCGCACCGTCGTCGTGCTTGCTGCACTCGCAGCCTGTCGAAGTCCCGTCGCTCCAGCGACACCCAGCGGACCGAGCGCTCCCAACAAGCTCGATCCCGCCGCCATCGATGCGTGGCTCACGAGCGAGATCAAGAAGCGCGGGCTCGTCGGCCTGTCCGTCGTGGTCGTCCACGAGGGTGTGACCGTGTTCGCGAAGGGCTACGGCACCAAGCAGCTCGGCACGCAGGATCCGATCGGCCCCGACACCGCGTTTCACGTCGGCAGCGTCGGCAAGCAGTTGACCTGCGGCGCCGTCATGCTGCTCGCCACCGACGGCAAGCTCAAGCTCAGCGATCCGGTCTCGAAGTACTACCCGAACCTCGTCCGCGCTGCGGACATCACGCTCGATGACCTCGGCGCGCACATGAGCGGGTACCGCGACTACTACCCGCTCGACTACACGGACACGCGCTTCGAGCAGCCGATCGATCCCGATGCCTTGATCGCGCGGTACGGTGGGCTGCCGCTCGACTTCGAGCCGCGCGCGCGCCAGTCGTACAGCAACACCGGCTACACGATCCTCGGGCGCATCGCCGAGAAGGTCTCCGGCCTGACGATGGGGCAGCTACTCGACCAGCGCGTGTTCAAGCCGGCGGGCATGACGCACTCGCAGTACGGCACCCCACCCGCCGGTGCGGCGAGCGGGCACGACGCGTTCATGCTCGGCAAGCCCGAGGTGCGCCGGCCGGAAGCAGCGGGGTGGCTCCTCGGTGCGGCCAACGTGTGGGCCTCGGCGAACGACCTCGCGAAGTGGGACCTCGCATTCGCAAACGGCACGCTGCTCGACGACGCCGCGCGCCGCGCGATGAGCGCACCGCACAAGACCTCCGAGGGCCGCGAGATCCTGTACGGCTGCGGGCTCGGCACGCGGATCCGGAACGGCGAGCTCGTCCTCCAGCACACCGGTGCGGTCCACGGCTTCCAGGCGTACAACACCTTCGTGCCGCGGATCCGCGCGGCGGTGATCGTGCTGGCGAACGACTTCCACGCCGACGCCGGCGATCTCCAGGACACGCTGGTCGGGCTGATCCTCGAGCGACCGAATGACATCCCGCTGATCCCGGGGTCATCGGCAGAGGCCACCGCGATGGCGCTCGTTCGCGAGCTCCAGGCCGGAGCGATCGATCGCAGCAAGCTCGGCGAGGATCTCAGCGCGTTGTGGACCGACAAGCGCGTCGCCGAGGCCACGGCCCAGCTACGCCCGCTCGGTCAGGTTCACATCCGGCTCGACAGGCGATGGGAGCGCGGCAACCAGGAAGCGACCTCCCTGGACCTGGTGTTCGCGACCAAGACACTCCACGCGACGATGTTCCGCGCGCCGACGGGGAAGATTCACCAGTTCCTGATCCGCGAGTGACTTCGAGCTCGCGCTGCCGCACGCCGGCAATCGCCTGAGCAACGACCTCCGACATCACGTCTTGTCCCAGCGAGTGAGCTCCCTGACTCGCCCGAGGCGTTGTCATTCGCACCGAGGTGGCCCTTGCCTCGCTCGCGTTGCGTGACGACGAATTCGCACCGCAACAAGGGCCGGTTCAGAGGGTTGCAGATCGCGCAGGTGCTGGGCGGGTACTCGCTCGGCGGCGCCGATCTTCTCGCGCGCGATGGGCAAGAAAAAGCCCGTCGCCAACACGCCAACGCTCGCCAACCTTCGCCAGTGACAATCAACAGGCGGTTGCTCACCCATCGACGCCGCTGAAATGCACGCCGCGTGATCAGCACTGCGCCTTCAACGATCTCTTCGTTCCGGATCCGCGAGTGGACTCGATCTCGCGGCTGGCACGGTCTGATCAAGATCCTTTGGCGAAGATTGGCGAACCTCGGCGCGTTGGCGACCCTCCGAGACCGCGACTTGGTGCACGCGCACGAACATCGCACTCGGGCTCCGAAACGATCAGCTCGCACGGCAATCAGCGCACGAACCAAACGTCGCAATGCCGTCAACGCGCCGAGGTTCACAACGCTGGGGTTGATCGGGCGCGTGCTGCGAGGCGAGAGCGCGTGCCGGACAGGACGCTACCAGTCGACGCCGGTACCCACGCCGCCGCCGAAATGCGACGCGCCATCGCGCGAGCCGTACGAGACCTGCGCCTTCACGGTGAACGTGTTGGCGATCAGGTACGCGACGTCGTACGCGAGGTAGAGCCCCGAGGAGTCGATCGCCGAGCCCGGGAGATCCGTCCGCACGATCGACGCACCCATCAGCAGCGGTGGCGCGGTATCCCATTGCAGGCGCACCCAGGCGCTCGCCCCGACGTTCCCGAGTGTCTCACCGCCGACCTGCACACAGGAGCGCCACGGCTTGCCGAAGGTGATCTGACCGCGCAGCCCCTGCTCGAAGCCCTCGCGACTGACGCCGAGCGAGGCGCGGGCGTCGAGGAAGATCGAGGCATGCGGGCGCACGCGGATCTCGCCGTACCCGTACCGCAGCGCCTTGGCCTCGATCTCGCCATTCGCCTCCGAGACCACCGGCGTCTTGCCGCTGATCGAACCGAACCCGAACGAGATGTGGTGCAGCACGCGCCACAGCCGGTGGGTGAACGCGAGCTCGCCACGGACGAAGTGATCCTTCAGCTCGAACCGGTTGCCGAAGTTGTGCCCGGCGATATCGAGCATGATCTGGTTCTGATGCCCGGCGAGACGATCGCGGTCGAGCGTCTCGAGCCGATCGACGACCGTGGGATCGACGCGCACCGTATGAGGCGCCGCTGCCGACGCGAAGTGCGCGACCTCGGCACCGGAGGCATCGCGCCCGCGGATGAAGTACTCGACCGGCGTGGTCACCCCGGGGATGCTCGCGTACCAGCCACCGGCGGAGCTGCGCTCGAACGGGACCTCGTGCCACGCAGCCTCGCCAACGGCGCGCCACTGGACGTCGAGTGTCTCCGCGAACGGCGCGTCGATCATCGCGGACAGCTCGATCGCGGCCCCCGGATCCGCGCTGAGTGGTGGCACGTGCACGACCAGCGCGCGCGCCTCTACGGGCGGCGGAGGCGTTCCCGGCACGATCGGCGCCGGTCCCCGGTCCGGCGCCGTCTGCCCGGGAGGTTGATCGTCGGCGAAGGCCGTCGACGCGAGGAGCAACAGGAGGAAGGTGAGCTTGATCATGGGCATTCTCACCAGTCGAAGTTCATCGCGAGGCCGCCGGAGACGCCGGCGTGGTCGATGTCGCGCGCCTGGTACGACAGGCGGAGCGACGGGTAGAACCAGGACAGCGACCGATAGCCGACGTCGCCGATCAGCCGGACGCCGAAGTTCTCGGGCACCGGCATGTCGGTGACCTGCACGGTCAGCTGGACCGGGATCTTCGGTGCGGGCAGCCAGTGATACGCGGCCTCGAGCAGCGTCCCGATCTCCTCGGTGAACCCGGCGCCGATCACGAGGTTGGTGCCCTGCTCCTCGCCGAGCCGCAACCGCGCGCGGAACCCGACGCCGGTGAGGAACTCGCACCCGGCGATGTCGGCGCCCGTGCAGCGATCCTGCGTCGAGCCCGACACCCGATCCGTGGTCAACAGCCCCGCCTGCGGGCGCAGCATCAGCGCGACGTTCGGACGGATCCGGAACTCGAGCTCCGTGTAGACGTACGAGAACGTCACCTTGCGACAGCGG
The DNA here is from genome assembly GCA_031385555.1 of Deltaproteobacteria bacterium. Classification (GTDB taxonomy): domain Bacteria; phylum Myxococcota_A; class Polyangia; order Haliangiales; family Haliangiaceae; genus JABFXX01. Next base: position 5,421 of record JANNBP010000068.1, read on the forward strand.
AACTGCCCGCTGCCATCCATGCAGGCATTGCCCTCGTCGATCACGTCCTTCGGCCCGCCCTCGCCCGACAGCGTGCCGAACCCTAGCCGCACGGCGTAGATTGGCTTGAGGAAGCGATACGTGAAGTCGGCCTCGGCCTGGTAGTACTCGTCGAAGCCCTTGTTGAACTTGCCATCGAAGTCGACGTAGTCGACGTGCGCGTCGATGTGCGACCGCCCCGCTTCGATCGGCGCCTCGCGGACGTCATCGTCGATCGCGATCACGCGCGGCAGCGTGCGCGAGCCGAGCACGCTCACGGCTTCCCCCGAGCTCTCGATGACCTCGACGTACCACTCGACGCGCGGCCCGCGGACCTGCGCGGCCTCGATCGCACCGCGCAGATAGGCGTCGCCATCTCGTGCGAGCGGGATCCGCTTGAAGCCTGGATCTGCCGGCGCCTTCGCATAGACGTACGCCTCGCTGAACGCCTGCGGTGCCTTGATCAGGAAGCCGAGCTGGATCGGTCTCCCAGGGACCGCGCGCGCGATCGGCGCGGCCACCAGCACCGCTGCCGGATCGGTGGGTGACAGCGCCGCGGCGAGCCGCTGGATCCGCGGCGCCACGTCATTCGCGTTCGAGCTGCGTGCCTTCGCGAGCGCCGTGTCGCGCTGCGCGATCTGCGACTTCAGACTCGAGATCTCGGCCTGGACCGCGGCGCGATACGGCCCCTGCGGATCGGACTCGAGCAGCGCGAGCCAGCGCGCGATGCGGTGCTCGGGCGGTCTCCCCAGCGTCTCCTGCCACGCGGCGCGGACCAGGGCGGTGTGATCGACCCCGAGCTTGCCCGGCAGCGGAGCGATCACCACGGTCGACGCGCCCTTGCTCGCGGCGATGCGCTCCGCCCACGGATCCGCGAACTTCTTGAGCGGGGATAGGATGCGCACGCGATCACCCGCGATCACGCGCTTCGCGAGCTCGGGATTGGTGGCCGCGATGCTGATCTTCTCGCCGCTTCGATGCACCGTCATCGTACCGAGCGCGAAGTGATCGCGCAGCGTCTGCCCGGTCCGCGGATCCTTGACCGTGACCTCGTGAAGCAGCTCGAGCTCCGTCCCGGCGCCGACGCCATCGCGCGCACCCAGCTCGACATAGATCGCCGACTTGTCGACGGCAAGCACGACCGGCTCCGCCGCGGCCATGCGCAGCATCGCGAGCGTGAAGAGCATGACCATGAACCGCATCGCCATCCTCCTAGAAATCCACCGTCAGGTTGCCGCCACCGGTGAAGCCGGCGACCTGTTGCGTGCGTGCGGCATAGCCGACGCGTGCCCCGATCCGGACGCCACCGCCGACCTCGCGC
>JANNBP010000101.1:0-3047 GCA_031385555.1 Deltaproteobacteria bacterium
CCCCCCCGTCCCCCCCCCCCCCCCCGACCGCACTGGTGATCTCGCCATCGTGATGTGCGGCGCTGGGTGAAGTCACGCGACGCTCGTCCGTAAGGTTTCGACGTAGCCCGTCCTGACACTGCCGTGGGTCTGACGGCGAGAGCGTCCGACCGGTGTTGGCAGACCGGCGCGTGTTCGTCCCGCCCTGGTCCTAGCTCACAGGGAATGAAGTAGGCGCGTATTCGCGAGATGAAGTTCCGTCGAGCGCGAAGCTCCAGAAGGACGGCATCCCACGTTGGGCCGTCATGACCGGCATCCACGGGTGCGTTGACCGAGAACGAGCGCAAGCACGAGACCGCGTTCGAGCAGAACCTCCGAGATCGCCTCGTACTCAGCGAGGTCGGCTTCCGCGAGTCGCATCCAGTCTTTTTTTAGACTCCGCGCTACTGGATCTTGAACTCGACGCGACGGTTCTTGGTCCGCGCGTTCGTCAGCCCCGCGCCCGTCAGACCCTTGGTCGGTACCGTCGGCTTCTCGCCGCCGTAGCCCTTCGCGGTGAGCCGCGACGCGTCGATGCCCTTCTTGACGAGGTAGTCACGCACCGCTTCGGCGCGCGCCTGCGAGAGCGCCTGGTTGTCGGCGAACTTGCCGCCCTTGCCGAGCGGGACGTCGTCGGTGTGACCCTGGATCTCGACCTTGATCGTCGCGGCGGAGGTGAAGGCCGCGGCCGCGTCGTCGAGGATCTTGAGCGACACCGGCAGGATCTCCGACGAGCCCGTCTTGAAGTTGACGCCGTTGACCGTGCCGCTGAACTGCTTGAGCGCTTCGGGCACGGTGTCGGGGCAACCGTCCTCGTCCTGGAAGCCGTTGATCGTCTCGGGTTGATCGATGCACTTGTCGACCGCGTCGGGGATGTCGTCGTCGTCCTTGTCGCCATCGCTCGCGACAGCCACGGGAGCCTTCGGTACGGCGGCCGCACCGGCGACGCACGACTTGGTGACGTCGATCTCGACGCGCTCCTGGACGATGCCGCCGATCTTCGCGTTGCCGGCGGCGCCGAGGACCTGGAGGCGATCCTCGGGCACGCCCTTCGCGAGCAGGCGCGCCTTGACCAGGGCAGCGAGCTGGGTCGCCGCTTCGGGCTTCGGCTGCGCGAGCGCGACCAGCCACTTGCTGACCTCGTCGTGCGCGAGCATCAGGCGCGCGACCTGATCGACGATCGCGGAGCCCGATGCCGTGAGCACGGTGCCGACCATCGTCGGGACCTTGTCCATGATCAGGCGATCGCCGTCGAGCTTGACCACCGTGACGCCGCCGGTGTCGGGGCAGCCATCGTCGTCCTTGATGCCGTTGATCGTCTCCGGCTCCATCGGGCACTTGTCCTGCGCGTCGGCGATGCCGTCCTTGTCGTTGTCGAGGTCCGGGCAGCCGTCGTCGTCCTGGAAGCCGTCCTTGTCCTCGGGACACGACGAGCACTTGTCGGCGGCGTCGAGGATGCCGTCGTTGTCGTTGTCGGGCTCGGGACAACCGTCGTCGTCCTGGAAGCCGTCCATGTCCTCTTCCTGCTCCGGGCACTTGTCGAGCGCGTCGTTGATGCCGTCGCCATCGGTGTCGCGCTTGCTCGCCGGGCAGCCGTCCTTCGGCGCCGGTTGCTTGCCGTCCTCGGCGTCGTTCGGGCACTTGTCCGCGAGATCGGGGAAGCCGTCCTTGTCGTTGTCGAGCTCGGGGCAACCGTCGTCGTCCTCGAAGCCGTCGAGGTCTTCGGCCTGCGTCGGGCACTTGTCCGTCGCGTCGGGGCGCTGATCGCCGTCGTTGTCGTCGTCGGGGCAGCCGTCGTCGTCCTCGACGCCGTCCTTGTCCTCGGGGACGAGGAGGCACTTGTCGCGGCCGTTCGGGATGCCGTCGCCGTCGGAGTCGCGCACGTCGGGTGCGTAGCCGAGCGAGACGAAGAACCGCGCCTCGGGCGAGCCGATGCCCTTGACCAGGCCCGCGCCACCGCCGAGCACGACCGCGACCGCGCTCGTCACGTAGACGCGCAACCCGCCCTCGACCTCGAGCGGGCTCGAGTCGAGCGAGAAGTCGGGCATCCCGGCACGGCCGTAGCTCTCGCCGATGATCGAGAATCTCTCCGTGATCCGCGCCGCCGCGGCGACGCCCCACGTGAACTGCGGCCCGATCGTCGAGTCGTAGATCGTGCGCGGCTTGCGGAGCAGCAGGCCGGCGTTGGCGCCGAGCGAGAACTTCGCGTGCGGATCGAGCTGCGCCGCGAAGCCGACCCGGGCGGTCGGGAGATCGTCACCGATGAACTGCGAGTCGCCGCTGCCGAAACTGGTCGGTAGGCTGACGGCCGCGAGCGCCGCGGCGCGGAGCTTGCCCTTCTTGTAGAGCCGGATCTTTCCCTCGAGGGTGAGATCGCCGAGGCCGGTCACCGATAGCCCACCCATCGTCCCCATCCCGGTGCTCGGATCGAGCCCGTCGCCGTTGAGCGAGAAGATCAGCGGCAACCGCGCGCCGACGTGGATCTTGTCCTTGATGCCGTACGCCATCGTCAGCTGCGCTGCAGCGAGCGACTCGACGACGGTGACGCGCTCGCTGCCGACCATGTCGTCGGTGGTCACGTTGAACACCTTGAACGGCTTCGTCAGGTACGTGAACAGCACGTCCACCGCGAGCTGCTTCTGATCGGCGACGTCGGCATCGGCGACCGTGAAGAAGGTCTTCGGGCCGATCGCGTACTCGAACGTCTGGACGTCGATCGCGGAGTCGAACGGTGGCGGTGACTGGGCGAACGCCTGACCCGCACTCGCGCCGAGCGCGAGCGTGGTCATGGCGCAGATCCCCAGGGTTCGGGACCGGGTCCCGAGATCGATGCGCATGGTCCGAAATCATACGCTTGTTCGCTCGCGGGCCGAAAGGACCGCGCCTGCAAAGGCCGCGATCTTCCTCGGGGAGCGGCCGGGTAGCGCGGCTTCGAGACGTGGGCGCGGGTAGGTGCGGCTATTTCGGAAGCGCCATGTTGAACGTCCAGATCACGACGGAGGCGACGGGCTTGTCGTCGGTGTCCTTGG
>JANNBP010000112.1:0-9654 GCA_031385555.1 Deltaproteobacteria bacterium
GGCTCGTTGTTCGCGAACTTCGTGTTCGACGCCGGGTCCCACATCACGATCGACTTGAGGCCCGAGCCGGTCTTGCGGTTCGGATCCACGTCGGAGGTGTGAAACTCGACCTCCCACATCTGCTCGAAGCCGAGCACGTGCTCGAGCCAGAGCAGCATCGGCTTCATGGTCTGGAAGTTCGAGGTGACGTGATCGATCTCCTCGAAGCCGTACGGGTTCAAGGCCGTACCGGTGGGAGCGACGGCGACCGCGCCGGGATAGAGCGCGCGATACCCGCGGCGCTCGCGAAACTTGAACGTGCAGTCGCCGAACGGCGTGGTGATCGCGAACTGGCGAAGCGTGCCGCCGTCGTCGGTGAACGTCTCGATGTCGGAGATCGGCGTGCCACCGCGCTCTTCGAGGAGCGCGAACGTGCGCGCGATGTCGTCGACCTCGAAGATCAGCGTGCCGACACCTGCGGGGTGCTTGCCGAGGAACCGTGCTGCCCGACCGGGGCCCCGGGTTGACTCCCCCGCCGACCCCACGGGGGCGGAGACGACGACATCGATCTTGTTCGCCGAGAAGCACACGCTGGTCTGGTTGCCGGACTTCTCCAGCTCGGGGGACGACCTCCAGGTCTCCGCGAAGCCGAGCTTGTCGATGTAGAACCTCCGCGATCGATCGAGATCGTGGACGTACCAGTGGATGCCCTCGAGCCGCTTGATTCCGATTCCCTTGGTCATGACTTCACCGCGTCGGGTTGCTGGTCTGGCATCGCGTCTGCGAACGCCTTGATGGCGAGGCAGCGACTCTCGATCTCTAGCAGGCGCTGGAGCTTCGTCAGCTGATCTTTGATCCCGGGGAGGCTCTGATCCCAGGCGCTGTCGTCGAGCACGTGGAACCGGCGCGCCGAGGCAAGTTGGGGCACCAGACAGCAGTCCGCGATCGAGGGCGCATCGCCGACGCTGAACTGTCCGGCGACCGCGGCGGAGGCGCGCGCGTACGCGATCATGCCCTCGGCGATGAAGCTCTTCACCCACGGCGGCACCGCGACGCCGAGCGACTCGAGCTTCCTCGTGGTCGTCAGGTTCTGATGCGGCTGGATGCCGCTGTTGATGATCTCGGCGAGCCCACGCGCGCGGGCGCGGAGGTAGTGATCCGCCGGCAGGATCGGGTGCTCGGCGAAGCGATCTTCGAGGTACTCCAGGATCGGCAGCGACTGGACGAGCAGGCGGCGCGCGCCGTCGTCCTCGATGACCTCGAGGGTCGGCACCTGCGCCGAGGCGTTCAGATCGCGATAGCTCGAGTCGAGCTGTGCGCCCTTGATGATGTTGACCGCGACGTACTCGTACGGCAGCTGCTTGAGCCCGAGCGCGATCCGCACGCGGTGGCTCGCCGACGAGCGCCAGTAGTTATGGAGCACCAGCTTCACGGCATACCTCCCGCGGCGACGACCCGTTGATCGATCGCGCCGAACACGCTGGCGCCTCGAGGATCGAGCACCTCGATGTGGATCTGATCCCCAACCGCCATGAACGGCGTCGAGGGCTTGCCGTTGTCGATCGTCTCGATCATCCGACGCTCGGCGAGGCACGAGATGCCGCGTGCGCGATCGGCGTTCGACACGGTCCCGCTGCCGAGGATCGTGCCCGCGGTGAACCGGCGCGTCTTCGAGATGTGCGCGATCAGGTCACAGAAAGAGAAGTGCATCTCGCCACCATCGCAGTCGCCGTAGAGCTCGCCGTTGTAGGTCGAGCGCACGCGCAAGTGCAGGCGGCCTCCACGCCAGTGATCGCCGAGCTCGTCGGGGGTGACGGCGAAGGGTGCGAACGCGGTCGCCGGCTTGCTCTGGAAGAACCCGAAGCCCTTCGCGAGCTCGTCGGGGATCAGATTTCGCAGCGTGCAGTCGTTGAGCAGCACGAGCAACCGGACGTGCTTGCCGGCATCGATCGCGCTGGTGCCGATCGGCACGTCGCCGAGCACCACGCCGACCTCGGATTCGTAGTCGAGGCCCCACGCGGGATCGTGCAGCTCGATCGCATCGCGCGGCCCCTGCAGGTCGCTCGAGCCACCTTGATAGATGAGTGGATCGGTCTCGAGCGTCGGCGGTGGCTCGGCCTTGCGGGCCTTGCGCACCAGGATGACGTGGTTCAAGAACGCCGAGCCGTCGACCCACTCGTACGCGCGCGGCAGCGGTGCCGCGAGCCGGTACGGATCGATCGCCGTGGGCTCGACCTTGCCGGCCTCGATGTGCTCCGCGAGCTCGCGCAGGGCCGGTTCGGCCGCGGACCAGTCATCGAGAGCTGCCTGGAGCGTGCGCCATTGATCGTGCGGCGCCCCGGCCCCGCCATCGCGGCGAACCACGAGGAGTCGGCCGTCGCGGGTGCCATCTCGGAGCGTGGCGAGTTTCACGGCGGGACCTTAACGGGCCGGCCCACCGCGCACAACCCCAGCCCGAGGGTCCGACCCCGCTACCCGCCAGAGTTGGTCGAAACCACCACGTTCGCGGGGTCGTGGGGGCCGATCACGACGCTGCGAAGCGCTTCTGCGCGAGCGACGCGAGCTTCATGCTGAGCTGCGGCGCCACCCGCGTCAGCGCGTGGATCACCGCGGCATCTTTCCCGACGGTGCGCACCGCGGGATTGGTGCGCACCGCGTCGAGGATCGCGGCGGCGACGACCTCGGGCGAGGCGCCGCTCTTGCGGAACGTGGCCTTCACCTTCTCGCGCCGCTCGCCGGCCTGACCGCGCACGCGACCATCGGCCACGATCTGCGTGTTGATCATGCCGGGGCAGATCGCGGTGACGCCGATCTGATGCGGCGCGAGCTCGACGCGCAACGATTGCGACATCCCGAGCACCGCGAACTTGGTGGCGACGTACGCGGTGAGCGCGGGCGCTGGATAGATCCCGAGGATGCTCGAGATGTTGATGACGTGACCGCGCTTGCGCTCGACCATCTTCGGCACGAAGAAGTGGCAGCCGTGGACGACGCCCCGGAGGTTGATGCCGATGATCCAGTCCCAGTCGTCGAGCGAGACCTCGAGGAACGTGCCCCCGACGGCGACGCCCGCGTTGTTGACGACCACGTCGACGGCGGGCACGTGCTCGTGCACGTCCCTCGCGAACAGTTCCATCTGCGCGCGATCGGCCACGTCCACCTTGCGTGACAGCAACAACCGATCCCCGAGCTCGCCGGCGAGCGTGTCGAGGCGCGGCTGATCGACATCGCAGATCGCGACGCGTGCCCCCTTGGTTGCGAAGGCGAGCGCGGTGGCGCGACCGATGCCGCTGCCTGCGCCCGTGACGACCACGACTCCGTCGGTGAGTTTCATGGGTGGCCCGCTCGTTTCATGGCGGCTTCCTGACCGGGCAGGCTCAGGCCGCGCGTGGCGAACCACGCCGCGGCGAGCTCGCGATTGTCGAGGTGGTTCGGATGGAAGTCGCGCTTGAGGTACTGGCGGATGCCGTGGCCGAACACGCGCCGGATCACCGGGGCGCGATTCGGGATCGCGCGGAGCGATCGGAGCGTCTCGCCGAGCGACAGCCCTTCCTGGCGCAGCAGCATCCGCGCCGCGGCGAACCAGAAGCCGCCGAGCGTCACCGTCGCGTAGAGCAGACCAGTGACGCGCAGCGCGTACGACGGATCGATCCGCTGCAGCACGTCGAACGCGACATGCTTGTGCTCGATCTCCTCCGCCGCATGCCACGCGAGCAGCCGCTGCATCTTCGGATCGCAGGTGTCGAGCACGCCGTGGCGGAACGCGCCCTCGGCGAGGATCGCGGTGAAGTGCTCGGCCGCCGCGGTCACCGCGAGACGCAGCGTTGGAGGCGTGCGCTGCTCGAGCCAATCGGTGATGCGCTTGTAGCGACCGAGGAATTGATCGATCTCGAACCCCTGCGTCCGCAGGACGGCGTTGAGGTCGTCGTGCGCGTGTGCGTGGCGACCCTCCTGGCCGAAGAAGCCCTTGATCTCGGCACGCAGCGCCGGATCCTCGATCTCGCCGAGGAAGTGCTTCACCGAGCGCACGAAGAAGCGCTCGCCGTGTGGGAACAGCAGGTTGATCCCGTTACTGATCGCGGTCGCCGCAACATGCCCGCCCACCCAGTGGCGCGGCACGCTGGACAGATCGTCGTCGAAGTCTCGAGGTTCGATGTGCACGAGACCCAACTCTAGTTCTTATTGAAACAGAGTCAATAGCCGTTCGCACGGCCCGCAATTCCGTTATGATTCCGCGATGCCGCCGCGACGCCGGGTAGTTAGACGGGTCCTCCGGAAGGTCGCGCCCAAGCGCATCCGTCTCGACACCGATGCACGCAGAGCCCAGCTGCTCGCGCTCGCGAAGAGCTCGTTCTCGGCGCGCGCGTACGACGATGTCTCGATCGACGACCTCGCCCGCGAGGCGCGGATCTCGAAGGGCCTGCTCTATCACTACTTCCCGACCAAGCGAGACCTCTACGTCGCGGGGCTGCGCGAGATCGCCGCCGAGTTGGTCGCGGCGATCACCGCGGTGCCCGACGACCTCGCGCCGATCGAGCGCGTTCGCGCCGGCCTCGACGCGTACCTCGATCACATCGCGCGGTTGCCGCAGGCGTTCGTGTCGCTGATGCGCGGTGGCATCGGCAGCGATCCGGAAGTCTCTGCCGTGATCGAAGGCGTGCGGTCGAGGCTGTTCTCGCAGTTCACCAGCGACACCCCGTTCGCCGCGATCGTCGCCGGCAACATCAAGTTCGAGACCGCCGTGCGTGGCTGGATCGGCTTCGTCGAGAGCGCCACGATCGATTGGGCGGCGAACCCGCGGCTGTCGCGCGAGGAGCTGCGCGAGCTGTTCACCAGCGTGCTGTTCGAGATCCTGCGCGTCGTGCTGCCGGCGTTTCCGAAGATCTAGCGTTCGAACACGAGTGGCAGCGTGACGTGGCTGACCGCGTCCTGCGAGCCGAGCTCCCACCCCGCGACGTGATCGCGGATCGATCGGATCACCGTCGCTCGCTGCTGGTCATCGCCGGCTGGCACTCGCGTGGTGTCGGACAGCACCTTGACGTCGCGGACGTGCCCGCGGCGATCGACGGTGAAGCGCAGGCTCACCATGCCAGCGATCGGCAGCGCGCCGAGCCAACCGCCGAGCTGATCGGTGAGGTCGCCGATGCGAGCACCGAGCGTCTTCGTCGAGAGCGGCCCGGTGATGAACGGGCGGGGCTGCACGAACCAGCCGTGGATGACGAGCCGGCCTTCGCGCGGATCGTGCGTGCCGGTCACCTGTCGCACGCCGTGGGGGATCCGTGGATCGAACACCACGAGCCGGCCAAACTCCGGTGGCACTTCGCGGATCAACTCGCCCTCTTCGATCGAGCGCGTCGATTCGAAGCCGTGCCAGTAGTCGAGGACTTCGTCGCGAACCAGCAGCGTCTCGCCACCGCGAAACGTGCGCCGCTTCCAGTGGGTCAGCGAGAACACGAACGCCCACGGCCCGTGCGGCAGATCGCCATGCAGCTCTTGCCGGCAGCCGTCGACGTAGTTCGACAACCACGGTGGCGAGACGTCGTGACAGCCGAGGTGCTCGCGACCCCACGCGACGAGGCGCTCGTGGAAGCGCCGGTACAACCCCTGCGGAAAGTAGGTCCACGCCGGCGTGCGCAGCGCGGTGTACTGACCGGGCACGTGCCAGTAGTCCCAGACGAAGCGATCGGAATTCGCCCGCCTCGGATCCTCGAAGCGCGCATCGAACACGCGCCGCAGCGCGGGAGCTTCCGTCGCGAAGCGATCGACGACGACCAGGCCTCGCGAACGAGCCAAGGCTACCTGGCCTGCACGATCGTGTGCTTGTTCGGCTGGCTCATGAGACCTCCTCCTAGTCGTCGTTGACGCCCCAGCGGAGCAGCTTGCGATACAGCGTCTTGCGGTCGAGATCGAGCATCTTCGCCGCGTCGGTGCGGTTGCCATCGCACGCGGCCAGCACGCGCAGCACGTGGCGCCGCTCGACCTCCTCGAGCGTCAACAGCTCGGCGTGCTCGGTCCCCGACATCTGCTGTGCACGCGCCGTGCGGATCTTGTCGGGCAGGTCCTCGACCTGGAGCTCCTCGAAGTGGGTCAGCGCGACGGCGCGCTCGATCGCGTTCGCCAGCTCGCGCACGTTGCCCGGCCACTCGTGCTTCATCATCCGCTCGGCCGCGGAGCTCGACACGCCCGTGACCTTCTTGCTCTGCACCGTGGCGTAGTGGCGAATGAAGTGCCCGGCGAGCAACAGCACATCTCCACCCCGCGCGCGCAGCGGCGGCAGGGGGATGTGGATGACGTGGATCCGGTAGTAGAGATCCTCGCGGAACTGCTTCGCCTCCGTCATCTCCTGGAGGTCGCGGTTGGTCGACGCGATCACGCGCACATCGATCGACATGTCGACGTCGCTGCCGGTCGGCCGGACCTTGTGCTCCTGGATCGCTTGCAACAGGCGCGGCTGCAGCGACAGCGGGATCTCGCTGATCTCGTCGAGGAACAACGTGCCGTTGTTCGCCTGCTCGAACGCACCACCCACGCGGAACAGCTCGTTCTCGAGCAGCTCCTCGCCGACGGCCGCGCAGTTGATCGCGATGAACTTGCCCGCGGCGCGGCGCGATCGGGTGTGGATCTCGCGCGCGACGGTCTCCTTGCCGGTGCCGTTCTCGCCGGTGACGAGCACGCTCGCATCGGTGCCGCTCACCTGATCGAGCAGCTCGTGGACGCGTTGCATCGCCGGGCTCGCCCCGATCAACTCGCCGCGACCGCGTGCCGAGTTGATCGATGCCATCGCTTCGCGGAGGCGCTTGACCTCGCCACGCAGCGCGCGATGCTCGGCCGCACGACGCACCGCGATCGCGAGCGCTTCGATCTCGACCGGCTTGGTGACGAAGTCGTACGCGCCGGCCCGGATCGCACCCACGGCGGTCTCGAAGGAGCCGAACGCGGTCAGCATCAACACCGGGATGTCCGGGCGGTCGGCGAACACCTGCTCGCACAGCTCGAGACCGGTCATCCCCTTCATGTTGAGGTCGGTGATGATCACGTCGACGTCGTGCTGCGGGATCGCAGCAATGGCATCGGCGCCCGTGGTGAACGGGATGATCGTGAAACCGCGTTTTTTGAGACCGAGCGCGATCAGATCGACCATCTCGCGCTCGTCATCGACCACGAAGACGTTCGTCATGCGTTGCCCTTCGGAATGTACACGGTGAAGGTCGATCCCTCACCGGGTGTGGAGACGATGTCGATCCATCCGCCGTGCTCGCGGATGATCCCCCAGCTGACCGAGAGGCCCAGCCCGGTGCCATCGCCGATGTCTTTGGTCGTGTAGAAGGGCTCGAACACCCGGATCCGGGTGGCTTCGTCCATGCCTGCGCCGGTGTCCTCGACCGCGATGGCCAGCCACGAGCGCACGTCCCCTCCGACGTACGGCGGCGGTGTTTGTTCGACGGCGCGGGTCCGAATCGTGACGTTGCCATTCGCCGGCGTGGCCTGGATGGCATTGACCACCAGGTTCGTCAGGACTTGCGTGATCTGCCCGTCGTCGGCCTCGGTGCGGTGGGCCTCGTTGGCGGTGGGTGGCACCAGGGTAATTTGCCCCTTGCGGGCGATCGTGGCGACCAGCTCGCAGACCCGGGCGGACACCCGGGTGACGTCGACCGGCGACTTCTTGGGGGCGCGCGGACGGGCAAAATCGAGGAGCTCGCGGATCAGCTGCGTCATGCGCTCGGATTGCTCGACCACGATGCGCGCCGAGTTGGTGATGTCGTCGCCTTCGACTTCCTTGTCGAGGATCAGCTTGGCGCGACCGCGCACGACGTTCAAGGGCGTGCCCAGCTCGTGGGCGAGCCCCGAGGCGAGCTTGCCGACCGTGGTCAGGCGGTCCGCGTTGCGCAGCTGCTCGGTCGCCTTGTCGCGTGCCTCCTGCGCCTCCAAAAGCCGCTCGCACATCACGTTGATCTCGGAGGCCAGCTCACCGAGCTCGTCGCGCTGCTTGAGTACCAACGGGCCGGTGAGATCGCCGGTCCCGACACGGCGCGCCTTGTTCGCGAGCTTGCCGATCGGGCGGCCGATGAACACCACGCCGAGCCCGAGTGCGAGCAGCGCGGCGATCGCGACGGCACTCGCGGAGCCGATCACGCGGGTCCGGAAGGACTCGGAGACGTACGAGTCGAGCTGCTCGAGGGACTGGGCGATCTCGATCGCGCCCAGCCGCGACTCGCCGACCTCGACGCGAATGTACGTATAGAGATGGCGGCGGGTGTTGTCGCGAACGACGACGACCTGGTCCGGTGCGAGCGCCTCGAGCTCCGCACGGGGAGCGCGCGGTTCGTCGCGGCCCTTCGCATCGAGCCACACCCAGCGCGCCTGCAAGCGTCCGCTCTTGGTGGCGGCGACCTCGAGGAACTGGCGTGCGGCTGCCTCGCCGTCGCGCTGCCAGACGTCGGCGACACCGCGACCGAGTGCACGCCCCAGCGCCGCCGCTTCCCCACGCAGCTGGCGATCGAACAGATCGCGCTCGCGCTGATAGTCCAGATAGCCCTGGACCAGGGCTACCAGCGCGACGCCGATGACCAGCGCCGCGATGAACTTGCGAGTCAGTCGCACTGCGCACGTTCTACCGTGTCCCGCCCCTCCGGCGCACGACGTGCGCGATTGTCGCGCTTTTCGTCGCCCCGACCGGCGGATCCGTTGGCCCGGTTCGTGAAACCTCGCAGCTGCATGCTGCCCAAGAACATCCTCGTTCCCACCGATCTCAGCGAGGGCGCCGAGGCGGCGCTCGACTACGCGTGCGAGCTGGCAGCCAAGCTCGGCGCCACCGTGCACCTGGTCCACGTGATCGGGATCCCGTCGCTCGGGATCCCCGAGCTCGGCGTGGCGGTCACCTCGACGATGATCGATCAGCTGGTCGTCGAGAACCAGACTGCTGTCGACGCGCTCGCGAATGCGCGGCGCGATCGCGTGACGTTCGGGCAGTTGCTGCTCAAGACCGGCGATGCGCGCGACGTGATCGACCAGACCGCGAAGGAGCTCGCGATCGACCTCATCGTGATGGGCACCCACGGACGGCGTGGGCTCAAGCGCGCGCTGCTCGGGAGCGTCGCCGAGACCATCGTTCGCTCGGCGCCGTGCCCGGTGCTGACGGTGCGCAACGACATCGCCGACAAGACCGACCGCAGCGCGGCCTGAGCCGGGTCGACGGCACGCCTTCCTGCAACGTGGCCTGATACTGTCAGACCCGTGACGCGGGTCCTGATCGTGTTCGGCGCCGGCGGTGCGGGATGCACCATCCGGTATCTGATCTCGACGTGGGCGCTCGGGCGATTCGGGAACGCGTTCCCGTACGGCACGCTGATCGTCAACCTCGTCGGCGCATTCCTGATGACGCTGGTGATGGAGCTGTCGCTCGGGATCGCGTCGTTCCCCGAGGATCTTCGGCTCGCGCTGACCACCGGCTTCCTCGGCGGGTTGACGACGTACTCGGCGTTCAACTACGAGAGCTCGACGCTGGCGCTCGAGGGTCAGCCGTCGCGATCGCTGATCAATGTGGGTGTGACGCTCGTGGGATGTGCGATCGCCGGTCTCGTCGGACTCGCTCTCGCGCGCCTGCTAACGCGCAGTTAGACGATCAGAGGCCAACCCAACCTGCCTCCTGGAACCGTTCGAACCGCGGTTCGAACG
>JANNBP010000148.1:0-18499 GCA_031385555.1 Deltaproteobacteria bacterium
GCTGTGCCGCGCCCTCACCCTGAGCGACAGCGAGCTGGCGTCGGCCTCGGCCTCGCTGGTGGCGCTCGGCAGCGAGGTCTCCGAGGAGAGCAGGCGGGCGTGGGTGGCGGCGCTGCGCCCGGTGGCCGAGTTCGCGGCGCGGCAGAGCTCGCTGCGGTTCTCCGTCGGGGCACGGCTGCTCTACGATCTGCAGGCGGCGATCATCGTCGCCGACCGCGAGGTCAAGGTCGTCGACTTCTTCACGTGGGCGCTGTCCCTCGGCAAGACCGCGATCGTGCGCGAGCTGCCGGCGACGCGCGAGGTCAAGATCGCGAAGCACATCCACGCCGCGGTCGCGAAGATCCCCGCGTGCGGTGTGCCGTCCGACGAGCTCACCGAGGCGCTGCACGAGATCCGGGAGCGCGCCGACACCAACGTCCGCGCGGTGATGCGTCCGAAGATCGAGGCCGCGCTCGATCAGGTGGACTTGCACCCGCACTCGCTGCCCGAGCGCGTCGGCGAGAAGAAGCTGATCGACGAGCTGCTCGATCGCGCGGTCGCCGTGGGCCGGCTCAACATCGGCAACCTGCGCGACGCGCTGTCGAAGAACGATCTCAAGACCAACGATCTCGAGCTCCGGGAGCTCAAGACCGGCGATCAGCTGCTGCGCGCCGACGACCTGCTCAGCAAGTCGATGGATGGCGTGTATCGCCGCGGCGAGCAGTACATGCGGTACCTGCAGAAGCTGTCGTCGCTGTTGTTCGGGACGAAGATCGGCCGTTTCCTCTCGCTGTACCTGTTGCTGCCCGCGCTCGGCGCGCTCGGCGTGATCGAAGGTCTCCAGCACACCGCCATCAAGCTGATCGAGCTCACCATCGCGGATCGAGAGATCCACATCTCGACGCCGACCACGCTGATCAGCACCGGCGTCTTCATCTTCCTGCTCTTGCATGTCCCGCCGTTCCGACGCTTGATGACCTGGGTCGGCCTCAAGCTGTGGTGGCTGATCAAGATCCTATTCTGGGTTGGTCCGCTCGCGATCTGGCGCCATCCGATCGCGTCGGCGTACTTCGCGAGTCGCGCGCATCGCTGGGTGATCCGCCCGGCGCTGCTCGGCGGCATCGCGTGGCTGTGCGTGCCCGCCGATCGCGTGGTGCCCGGCATCGACGTGCCCCTCGATTACGCCATCGCCGGTGGTGCCGTGATCGCGTTCGCGCTCGCGATGAACACGCGCGTCTGGCGCGTCGCCGAAGAGCGCGTCGGTGACTGGACCGTGCGGTCCGGCCGCCACGTCACGACGAGGCTGATCCCCGGGGCGGTACGGTTGATCATCGAGATCTTCGCGAAGCTCGTCGACCGCTTCGATCGCGGCATCTACCGCGTCGACGAATGGCTGCGGTTTCGCAAGGGTCAGTCGGGCATCGTCGTCGTGATCAAGGGAGCGCTCGGCGCGATCTGGTTCGTGATCACGTACATCCTGCGCATCTACATCAACTTGTTGATCGAACCCACGGTCAACCCGGTGAAGCACTTCCCGGTCGTCACCGTCGCCGCGAAGTTGATCATTCCAATCCTCCCCGCGTTGGTCGAGGGCATCACCAATTTCACGAAACCACTGTTCGGTACGTTTGCGGGTGCGTTCGCCGTGTTCACCGTCGGTGTCATCCCAGGCTTCGCCGGTTTCCTGGTCTGGGAGTTCAAGGAGAACTGGCGGCTGTATCGCGCGACGCGGACAAAGGCACTCATGCCGCAGGGCATCGGCCATCACGGCGAGTCGATGGTCAGGTTCATGAAACCCGGCTTTCACTCGGGCACGATCCCGAAGCTCTTCACCAAGCTCCGTCGCGCGGCGTGGAAGGACGACGAGCGCGGCGTCGCGAAGCACCGCGAGGGTCTGCATCACGTCGAGGAGGCGGTGGCGACGTTCGTCGATCGCCAGCTGGTGTCGATGCTCAACGAGGTTCCAGCCTTCAAGCCCACCGACGTCGCGGTCGCACACGTCGAGATCGGATCGAACCGCGTGCAGTTCGAGATGGTGTGCCCGTCGATCAACAACGAACCGATGAAGGTGCGGTTCGAGCAGCAATCCGGGTGGTTGGTCGCGAGCATTCCGGAGCCGGGATGGATCGCCGCGCTCGACGATCCCCACCGCAAGATCCTCGAGATCGCGCTGACCGGCTTCTACAAGCTGTCGGGCGTGGAGCTGGTGCGCGAGCAGCTCGAGACCGCGCTGCAGGGGGACGGCAGCGCTCCGCCGCCGTACGACATCGCCGACGAAGGCCTACTGGTGTGGCCCGCCGGCGCCTACGACTGCGAGGCGGTGTACGACCTCCGCGGCAAGAAGCTGATCCCGACGATGCGCGGCGAGAAGTTCGATGGTGGCCTGCCCGATCTCGACAAACGCCACGCCCTGTTCGGCCGCGAGCCGCTGTACTGGTCGGTGTGGTCGACGGCGTGGCAGCAGATCGCGCGCGGCGAGCCGCCGATGCCACTCCTGGTCGGTCCCAGCCTTCTCCCGAGCACGTAAACATCTCCCGAGGCCACGGTCGATCCAGAGACCATGGCCAGCGGCGACCTCGAGTACCTGGAAGAGGTGTTTCTCAAGGTGCGCCGAACCAAGCGATGGACGAGGTCCTTCCGCATCGTTCGCGATGCGGGTCACCTCGCGGTCAGCGAGAACTCGAACAGCGTGGTCGTAGGAACGAACTCGAGCGTCTCCGAGCCGCCGGGGACGTAGAGCCGGTTCGCCACGACGGCACCTCGTGCACCTGCGCGCTTGCCGGGCATCGGATCGAGGCGGGTGTCTGTCGCCGAGGACGCCCATTCATCCGTCGTGACGTTGTAGAGCTCGACCACGTCGAGTGCTTCGGTGGTCTCGCCGCCGGCGCAGATCAGATTGCCGTAGAGCTCGCCGTACGCGCAGCCACCACGTGCGGTTGGCATCGCCTCGCGGGCAACCCAGACATTCGCGGCCTGCGGTAGCAGCCAGACGTCGGAGAGTGGCTGCGGCCCGGTGACGCCGCCGAGCCCGCCGACGACGACGAACGCGCCATCGTAGCGACGGATCGCCGCAGCGTGGGAACGCGCGATCGGGAGATCGATCGGGAAGTGCGAGAACGTGCGGGTCGCGAGATCGAAGTCGAGGATGCTCGACAACGTCTCGGTCGTGGTCGCGCCACCGACGAGGAAGATGTGCCCGGGCCAGACGACCACGGCGGAGGCACCGCGCGCATCCTCGGGTGACATCGGTGGGAGCTCGGTCCAGGCCGTCGCGTTCGCTTCGAGGGCGAACACGCGACCATCGGCGATGAACGATCGACTGTCGAGCCCGCCGAGCGCGAACACCACCCCGCCGATCGCCGCCACATTCGCGTGCGTCCACGCGACCGGCAGATCAGGAAGCGCGCCCCACTCGGTCGTGAGCGTGTCGAAGGTCAGCACCTTCGTCGTGATCGGGAGGCCCTCGAACATGCTCCCCGAGAAACCGCCGGCGAGCACGAGGCGTGTCCCGAGCGTGCCCGTCGCGGTCTCGAGCCGAGGCTCGGGCATCTCGAACGCCCGCCACTGATCCGGGCAGCCGTCCTCGTCCTGGAAGTCGTCGAAGTCCTCGGGCTGCTCCGGACACTGGTCGTCGACGTCGAGGATGCCGTCACCGTCGCGATCATCGGTCGCACAGGCGACGAGGACCGAGAGCAAGCCGGCGGCGCGAAGCACGTCCGGAGTTTAGACCCAAGTTTCGGGTCGTGCGTGCAACTGGCCCACTCGCACGTCGTCCGGATCACCATGCGGCCGCTTGTCCTCCTCTGCCTGATCGCCGGCACGGCCGGTGCGGAGGTGCCCCCGATCCTCGCTGAGGAGCCTGCGGTGCAACCACTGCCGAAGATCTCCGCCTCCGTCGGCGTGATGGGCACGGCTGGCAAGCTCGCCCGTCTCGACCTGACGGGCTGGGCGCCGAACGTCGAGCTAGCCCGCGGTGCGGGGCGCTGGCAGTACTTCGGAGAGGTCGGCTTCGGGTTCGTGAAGCTCGGTCCCAAGGGCGATCGCGTCTCCGGGCACCAGGTCCGTGGTGGTGCCGGCGTGCGCTGGCTCGCGCGCTCCTTCGAGCTCGGCGACAAAGGTGCCATCGAGATGCACCTCGAAGCGTTCGCTGGCTACTCGCGCTTCGATCTCGAAGGGCGTGCCCACATCGCGCGTCCCGATCTCGGTGCGGGTGTCGGCTATGGAGTTCGCAGCTTCGTTGGGAAACGGCTTCGCAACTCCGGGATCCGGATCACGGTCCGCGTGTTCTTCGCGCCCACGGATCGACGTGATGAAGAGATCGCGTGTCGCGGCAGTTGCCCGATGACCGCTGGAAACAGCAACGCCGGCCTGATGGCGATGTTCGGAGGGTATCTATGAAGGCGCTGCTCCTGGGTTGCCTGCTGAGCAGCCGCGCGGCCTCCGCAGAGAGCTACCTCGCCGAACCCGACGAGCCCGCGGCCTTCGATCGCATGCTCGGGATGCGGATCGGATTCGGCTCACAGACGTTCCACGATCGCGAGCTGACGATGATGAGCATCGAGCTCGGCGTCGAGCATCGCGTCGCCAGCCAGTTGCGAATCGCCGCCGAGTACGAATACGTGTGGCTCGGCCTCCGCGATACCGAACCCAAAAACCAGAGCGTCACCGACGGCGGCGGCCATCGTGGAAGCCTGATCCTTCGCCATCATCTCGCGCGCACGCGCACCTTCGCGGAGGTGCTCCGCTTCTACCTCGACCTCGAGGTCGGCGGCGGGTTCTTCCTCGGGAGCGAGCCGATGACCGGCACGATCGCGAAGGCGCATGCGCTCGCCGGCATTCGCGTCGGCTACGACTTCATCCGGTTGCGCTCCGAAACACGTGCCTCGAAGATCTGGGAGCCGGAGCTCACGTTCCGGCTACTCGCGATGCCGGGCGAGCCACTCGGCATGTTGGTCGGCGTCGGCATGGGTTTCGGCGACTGACGCGTCCCCAGTTATCGGTTTTGACCAGGAGCAGTCATCCGCTACAGCGAGAGCCAGCGCAGCGCGTGCGTCCAGCTGCCGCCGTTGAGGCCCGGCGTGCACCACAACTGGCAGAGCGACTCGATCGGACGCGCCGCCGGAGCACCACCGAAGTCGACGGTGTGCCAGCCGAACGCGGTGAGGATCGCGGTGACCTGCGCCTTCGCACCGGCGTCGTTGCCGCAGATGAACATCGAGGCTTGCGGCTGGAACGGCGGGTTGACCATGAACGCGTTGCCGACGCTGTTGAACGCCTTGACGAACTTCGCCGCCGGCACCTTCGCCTGCAGTCGCTCCATCAGCGATTCGTTCTGCGCCGTGAAGTAGCGCAGCACGCCGTGATCCGGCTTGTCGTCGCTGATCGGGTTGGTCGTGTCGATCACCGTCTTGCCGGCGAGGCTCGCCGCGAGATCACCGACCAGGGACTCGGCGACACTGCCCTTGACGGCGAGCACGACGAGCTCGGCCCACGCGCTGGCGTCGGAGAACGTGCCGACCGACGCCTCGCCCTTCGCGGCGCTCCTCCACTCGTCGAGCTTCGCGGGCTCACGCGACGCACGCATCACCGCATGACCGTTGTCGAGGAAGCCCTTCGCGAGCGCCGCGCCGACTGGGCCCGAACCGAGGATGGCAATCTTCGTCATGCGCGGAAGTTCGCACGATGGGTGATGTGGCACCATGCTCGCCGGTGTATCGCTTCGTTCTGCCGATCCTGACCGGGCTGGTGATCCTCGCCATCTGGTGGATCCTGTCCGCGCTCGACGCGTTTCCGATCGGCACCGTGCCTCCGCCCGGCGATGTCGCCTCGGCGTTCGTCCAGGAGCTCCAGAGCGGTCGGATGTTCGGCGACATCATCGCCTCGCTGTATCGCGTCGCGTGGGGCTACGTCACCGCGGTGGTCGCGGCGGTGCCGCTGGGCCTGATCGTCGGCCGATCGATCCGCACGAAGGATGCACTGTTGCCGTGGATCAACTTCTTCCGCAACCTGTCGCCGATCGCATGGATCCCGTT
Organism: Deltaproteobacteria bacterium; assembly: GCA_031385555.1. Lineage (GTDB taxonomy): Bacteria > Myxococcota_A > Polyangia > Haliangiales > Haliangiaceae > JABFXX01. The sequence continues at coordinate 6,012 of JANNBP010000148.1, forward strand.
CGCGATCGTGTGGTTCGGCATCGGCGATCCGCCGGCGATCTTCATCATCTTCCTCGCCACGTTCTTCCAGATCGTCCTCGCCACCGCAGCCGCCGCCGGCGCGGTGCCGAAGGTCTACTACCGCGTCGCCGAGGATCTCGCGCTGACCGGCAACGAGGTGCTGTTCAAGATCACGTTGCCCGCGATCATGCCGCAGCTGGTGACGGCGCTGCGCGTCGCGATCGGCGTCGCGTGGATGGTCGTCGTCGCCGCCGAGATGATGGGCGTCGGCAGCGGCCTCGGCTTCCTGATCAACGACTCGCGCTACGCGCTGCGGATGGATCTCGTCGTCTGCGGCATGATCATCATCGGCGTGATCGGCATCGTGCTCGACATCCTGTTCGCGCGGCTCGCGAACATCCCGTCGGTGCGCTGGGGCTTCGAGCGATGACCGACCTGGTGCTCGATCTCAAGGGCGTCGGGTTCGACTACGGCACCAACCGCGTGATCGATGGGCTCGATCTCGAGGTCTCGCGCAAGGAGCTGGTGGTCTGCGTCGGCCCGTCGGGGTGCGGCAAGTCCACCCTGCTCGGCCTGCTCGGCGGTCACTTGACGCCCACGCGCGGCACCGCGAAGCGCCACGGCCAGACGCGCACGATCTACCAGGATGGCGGCCTGTTCCCGTGGCTGACCGTGCGCGAGAACATCGATCGCGGCTTGCCACGCACGACCGCCGCCGAGGCGCGGACGACCAAGATCGCCGAGTGGCTCGAGATCACGCGGCTCGCCGAGTTCGCGGGTCACTATCCGCATCAACTGTCGGGCGGCATGCGCCAGCGCGTCGAGATCGCGCGTGCACTCGCCGGCGAGACCGACGTACTGCTGATGGACGAGCCGTTCTCGGCGCTCGACTATCAGACGCGTAATCGGATGCGCCGCGAGTTGATCGCCACTCTCGAGCAACGGCCGCGCGCGGTGGTGTTCGTCACCCACGACATCGAGGAAGCGGTTCAGCTCGGCGACCGCGTTGTCGTCCTCGGTGCTCGCCCCGCGAACGTGCGCCGCATCCTGCCGCTGCCGATGGGCAAGCCGCGCCAGCCCGCAGCGCTCGGCGTCGCCGAGGCGGAACAAGCGATCATGGACGAGCTCGGGTTGAGCTAACCCCTGAGCTCACCTGCTTCGCCGGAAGATTCTCTGTCCTCCGGGTCGAGCTCAGGGATTGGGAGTTCGCGCTGTCGCGCCCACCCGGTCGATTGTATTCGGGGTCCCCGGCTCGAAGACTCGCCACCCCATTCCCATCACTCGCCTGGCCTTCGGATCGACCCAGGCTAGCTCTGGGGTTACGCTCGCCGCGTGAGCTCCGCTGCCCGCATCATCGCGCTCACCATCGCGATCTTGACCACACTGACGGTGCTCCACAAGCGCCCGTGGGTCAGCACGGCGCAGGCTGCCTCGCTCGACGTCGGGTTCTTGCCCGTGACGTGTCACCTGACCTGCCCGGTCACCGATTTCGCCACCAAGTCCACCACCACCGGCACGCGCTTCAACTCGCAGCGCTTCACCGAGTTCCCGACCGTCGTCGAGGCGCTCAAGGCGCGGAAGCTCGACGCCACGTTCCTGCTCGCGCCGCTCGCGATGGTGCTGCGTGAACAGGGCGTGCCGATCCACATCGTCTACCTCGGCCACCGCGATGGCTCGACAGTGATGGTGCCGAAGCACTCGCCGTACAAGCGACTGCGCGATCTCAAGGGCAAGCGGTTCGCACGCCCGTCGAAGTACTCGAACCAGTACCTCGTGATCACGAAGCTGATGGAGGACGAGGGCATGGAGCCCGGCGACATCGACTTCATCGACATGCCTCCCCCCGAGATGCCGTCGTCCCTCGCTGCCGGCAACATCGACGCGTACTTCGTCGGCGAGCCCCACGCCGCGAAGTCCGAGCTCAACGGCACCGGCCGCGTGCTCTATCACGCGAAGGACATCTGGCCGCGCTTCGTCTCGTGCGTGCTGGTCGTGCGCGACGAGCTGATCCAGGAACACCCCGAAGTGGTGCGCGACCTGGTGCGCGGCATCGCCGAGTCTGGCGAGTGGGCCGAACAGAACCGACTCGAGGCAGCGAAGGTCGCAGCGCCGTACTTTCGTCAGGATCAGAAGCTGCTCGAGTTCGTGCTGACGCGGCCTCCCGATCGCGTGTCGTATCGCCACCTGACGCCGACCGACGAGGACATGCAAGCGATCATGAAGTACGCGATCAAAGCCGGCATCTTGAAGAAGGCGCTCGACATCTCCGACCTGGTCGATCGCCGGTTCATCCCGACGGACATCCAGCCCGCAAAGATCGACGCGAACGCCTCCGCGACGAAGTAGTGCGCGTCAGCTCGCTACGTCGTTGACTCCACACACCGATTTCCGGACCGGGGTTCCGTTAACTGGGAGTAATCGAAGTTCGCGTCTTCGTTGGACGGCACGCTCCGTCGGCTCAGGATTGACTCCCTGACTATCGTTGCTGCTCGAGAAGAACACGTCCACATCGTGTTCCGCTAACTGGCAGTGATCAGAGGCCTCAACCTCACCGCCTCCGGACCGGGGTTCTGTTACCTGGCAGAACCTCACCGTCTCCGGACCGGGGTTCCATTAACTGGCAGTAATCCCGGGCTACCCGTTTCGTAGGCTGCGCCAGGTATCCAAAGCCCAGGCTTCATCAGATGCACGGCCCTTGCACGTCAGGATCGCGACGTGCGGAGCGGCGGCAACGAGCCCGTGCACGACGTGGACATTACCCTCGTCGTAGACCTCGGCACGACCACGACGATTCGCTTCCTCGATCCGCGCGATCACGGGATGGATCGGCGCCGCGACATCGAGCAGCTTCTGCGAATCGGTCTCGGCATCGGCGGTGAGCGTGGTCAGCTCGACGACACGATCGCCGTCGGTCGCCCACCAGCCGCCGTCGTCGTCGTACTTGCCGACGAACGCACCGCCGAGATCCATCGTCCAGCCCCCGGCGAGCTCGATCTCGAGCAGGTGGCGACGATAGCCGATCAACACGTCGGGCACCGGCGTCGATCCGATCAGGCCCCGGATCTCGTGTGCATGCTCGTCGTCGGCGCCGAGCCACTCGAGCAGCTCGGACCACTCGGCGAACGGTAGCGGGAGCGCGGGGTTCGCCTTGTGCGCGGCGGAGAGATCCTCGTCGACGCGCTCCATCACCGCTCGTTCGGCGGCATCGAGCGGCTCGCGCCACGCGACGTCGAGCCACATCCCGAGCAGCCCGCGCGACAACGCCTCGCGACCCGGACCGCGATTCCACCACGCGAACGCATCGGCACCCCGTGTGGGATCGGCGAGCACGGCATCGCGCCACGCCACACTGCGCGGACCGAGCGCAGTCTGGATCTCCGCATCGACCTTGAACACGCGGTCCGCGGGCATCCCGATCCGTGTCGCCCCGCCTCGCAGCTCGCCGGCGAGCCAGCTCGCGAAGTCCTGCTTCGGGTCGGTGGGCTCGCCCTCGAGCGTGAACTCGAGTTCCTCGAGGATCGGTGCGATCCGCGCGAGGACCTCGACGTGATAGCCGGGTCCCACAGCGGAGGTCTCGGCGTGGATCTCGAGATCACCGTCGGGCAACACCACCAAACGCACGGGAGTGGCATAGGGGTGGAGCGACGCTGTGACGCGCTTGGGGGTGGCGTCGATCACCTTGCCCTTGAGGCTCCGGCGGGCGAGCCAGGTCAGGCGTTCGCCGACTTCTTGCGCGCTCGGGGCGCGACCCAACAGCGCACGAAGCCCTGCTTTCGGTCGCTTGGACCGTGCCCGACGATCGATGCCGCAACCCACTATGTGGATCATCGCCGGTTTTCGGGAAGCGGATCGGGGGTTTGCCCGTATTATCGCCTTGCCATGCCCGCACGCGAAGCCGAACAACTGAAAGCGGAAGAGTCGGTCGCCCCGGAGGTCGCTCCGGTCGAGCCGGAAGCCGGCGCGAACAAGTTCTCGCAGGAGGGTGAGGTGCCAGCCGTCGCGGCCGCGCCCGCCATCGCGACGGGAGTCAGCGCCTCCGAGCAAGCGTTCGCCGGCAACAAGGAAGAGACCGCCGCGAAGCTCGACAAGGGCATGCACGTCCATGCCGACGAATACAAGGCGACGTGCGAAGCGGTCGGCAAGCCAGAGAAGTGGAAAGACCACTACCGGCTGGGTCACACCGAGGCGCAGGGCTGGGTCCAGCCGTACGAGCGCTACAAGGTCAACCTCGAGTGGCAGCTCCAGCGCGGCACGAGTGCGTCGAAGGCGATCCAGGACTTCGTCAAGGGCACCACGATCTGCGATTACCGGACGGCTGGTGTCGCGCATGACATGAACACGGTGCGCGAGGAGCTCGGCGACAAGAAGTTCGACAAGCTGTTCGGCTCGTCGAACAGCCAGGAGGATCAGGCGATCGCGAGCTCGCAACGCTTGATGATCAGCGCAGGCCTGTACACCACGCCGCTAGTCGACAACATGCGCGCGATCGCGAAGGCCTACGACGAGAAAGAGAAGTCGGCGAAGGAAGAGCCAAAGGCCGCAGCGCAAGAGGCGCGGGTTGAGGAGAAGCCGAAGGCCGAGGCCGAGATCGAGCAGGAGCCACTGATCGTCGCCCAGGAGCTGGGCGTGCAGCAGGCCGAACGCGCGTAGTCGTCGACAGTGCATCAACGGGTCGCTGCGGGCGGTTTGCATCGCGCCGTAGTTTCGCTTTGGCCCCGAAGACTTCGCAGCCCTGATCGCGTTCCCCGCGTCGGCGTTTACGTTTACGGTTAACGGTACGTGAGTGAGCCATACCCCGACGTCGCCACTCACCTCCGTGACGAGCTCGAGCGCGCGTGGCTGCGGGTCGAGTACCAGGTACGCAACGCATGGACCAAGGGGCGGGTCGGCATTACCGATGACGTGATCGGCACGTCGGACATCGGCCGGCTGTTCGCACAAGCACGCGGCAACCAGGTCGCGGGAGATGATGCGGGTGCGTCGACGGTGCTCGAGCAATGGCTCGCGAAGCACAAGGAGGTCGAGGCGCGGATCCGAGCCACGGTCGAGGCCGGCAAGCGGTCGGCACTGGTCAGCCTGATCAGCGTGTTCGGCCTGACGCCGCGGCAGTGGTCGACCCTGATGTTCGCGCTGCTGCCGGAGACCGATCCGAACCTGGTGCAGGCGTATCGCTACCTCGCGCGCGACGACAGTTGTCGCGGCCTCGATGGGCGACTCCTCACGATGCTGGTCTACGACACGCCGGTGTCGCGCTCGCTGATGGCGAGAGACCTGTCGGGGACGTCGCCGCTGGTTCGCAACCGGCTCGTCGATCTCACGGCGGGTGCGGCGGCCGGTGACTCGACGATGTTCCGGCGGATCCGTCCCGCGAATCGCCTCGTCTACTTGCTCGACGGAACCGGTGTCGATCTCGATCCCGAGCTCGCCGACCTCTGCGAGCTGCGCACCACCGAGGCGCGCGGATCGTTCCCGCCGATCGCGATCGAGAAGGCGGCGGCGGCGCTGCGCTCGAACGAAGTCCTGCTCGCGGTCCAAGGCCAGCGCGGGCTCGGCAAGAAGCTGCTGCTCCAGCTCGCGGCGGCTCACTGGGGTCAGCGGGTCCTGTTGATCGACGGTGCGCGCATGGCGGCGATGCCAGCGGCGGCACAGCTGCCGACGGTCCGGGCGATCGTGCGCGAGCTCCGCTTGCTCGATGCGATCCCGGTGTTCTCCGATCTCGACGACGCGAACGTCAGCGAGGCCGATCGCGACGAAATGCCCGGCTACTTCGGCGCGCTCCTCGACGACTGGAACGGGCCTGCCGCGATCACGTTCAATCGCGAGCGACTGCCGCGCATCCATCACCGCCCGCTCGTTCACCTCACGCTCGAGGTCCCGGATCTCAAGACCCGCACCGCGATGTGGCAAGACGTCGTGCCGGCGCTCGGTGCTGCCGAGGCCGACAGCTTGTCGGGTCGGTTCGCGATCCCCGGCGGCATCATCGTTGCTGCCGCGCAGGCCGCGCAGGCTGGACGCATGCCCGATGCAGGCACCCCCGGCACCGAGGATCTGGCCACCGCCGTCGCCGCACAGCTCCATCAACGGATCTCGCGACTCGGCAAGCGGCTGCCCACGCCGTTCGACATCGACGACCTGATCGTCGACGACGACACGCGCTCCGCACTCACCGAGATCACCGCCGCGGCGAGTCAACGCCGGCAGATCCGCGACGCGTTCCAGATGCGCGGCGCCCAGGGCATCTCCGTCCTGTTCTCCGGTCACCCTGGCGTCGGCAAGACGATGTCGGGCACCGTGCTCGCACGCCGCCTCGGTCTCGAGATCTATGAAGTCGATCTCTCGCAGGTCGTCAGCAAGTGGCTGGGCGAAACAGAGAAGAACCTCTCCGATGTCTTCGACGCCGCAGAGCCTGGCCATGTCGTCCTGCTGTTCAACGAGGCCGACTCGCTGTTCGGTAAGCGCACCAGCGACGTCAAGAGCAGCAACGATCGCTACGCTAACATGGAGACCAACTACCTCCTTCAACGCCTCGAGCGCTTCGGCGGGCTCGCGATCCTGACCACCAACTTGACCTCCGCGATCGACCAGGCGTTCAAGCGTCGCTTCACCTACGACGTGTTCTTCAGCTTCCCGAGCCCCGAGATGCGCGCGGAGCTGTGGCGTCGCACCCTCCCCAAAACTCGCACGGCCACGGACATCGACCTCGACGCGATCGCCGACACCTACGAGCTCTCCGGTGGCTTCATTAAGGTCGCCTGCGAACGTGCGGCCTACGTCGCCGGCGCCGCGAACACGCAGATCGACGAGCAGTTGCTGCGTGCCACCATCGAGCGGATGTACCGCGAGCGCGGCAAGGTCAGCGCGAACGGTAGGCTCGAGTAACGCGTTCGGCGTAGGCAGCGAACGCTGTTGTTCGGTCTGATTTTGGACCGGGGTTCCGGTAAATGCCTATTTCGACAACCCTAATTCATCGCGATTTTTAGACGCAACTTTCGCAAGCGCCGGCGATACGGCGCACGTGACGCGCCCTCGTGAAGTACTCCCCGATCAGTACTACTTGATCACTCGTCGCTGCTCGGAACGACGCTACCTGCTCACACCCGACGATGAGATCAACAACGCGATCGCGTACTGTCTCGCTGACGCATCACGGCGATTCAAGGTGGTCGTGATGATGACGACGGTCGAGTCCAATCACCATCACACGGTGATCTACGACCGCCATGGGCAGTTTCCGCGGTTCATCGAGCACTTTCACAAGATGGTCGCGAAGTGCGTCAACGCGTATCGCAACCGTCGCGAGAATCTGTGGGCATCGGGCGAAACATGCGTGACGCGTCTGGTCGACTACCACAGCATTCTCGAGAAGCTCGCCTACACCGCTGCGAATCCCGTGAAGGACATGCTCGTCGAGAGAGCGACGCAATGGCCGGGACTGACTGGATATCCGTATCTCATCCACGGCAAGACTCTGATGACGCGGCGACCTCGGTTCTTCTTTCGGAAAGATCGCGACTGGCCAGAAGAGATTCCGTTGACGTTCGCGATTCCGCCAGAGCTCGGCGAGCACAATGAGTTGATCGCAGAGCTCGTGCATCGAGTGGAGCAGTACGAGGCCGACGCCGCACAGCTCCGTCACCGTTCCAATCGGCGCATCCTGGGAAGGAAGAGCGTGCGTGAACAACACTGGAACGACTCTCCTCGCTCGGAGGAGAAGCGACGCGAGCTTCGGCCTCGATTCGCAGGACTGCAGGCGGCTCGAATAAAGGCGTACGAACAGTACAAGGCGTTTCTCGGTCTCTATCGCGAAGCACGCGAGCAGTGGCTGCGATCTGGCAGCTGCTGCTTCCCAGAGGGCACCTATTGGATCGCCCAATTCACACCGCTCGCGAGACTGACTCCGCCAGCGTCAAACTGATCCGGCTCGAACGTCGCGTTAGCGACGACCACAAGATCTTCCGTGCTGGACTCCGACCGCGATGTTCTGCTGTGCATTCTGAACGTTAGACAGTCGATTCGAGAGCTCCTGCATCGCCCCGCACACGTGGTTGCCCTGCTTCCAGAGTGTTGATGGCGAACGAGCGTCGCAGCTCGGTAGCGTCTGGCCGTCCGATCACGTTTCGCAAGAAGCGGGTCGCTCGCTGAAACACACGCCCCACGCTCGGCCCTCCGATTCGTCAATCGGAACCCCGGTCCGGGCACCAAACCAAGCGTCGTCGTTCGCGCGTTGCGAAGCAGGTCGCTCGCTGAAACGAGCGGCGACCCAATTCGACTCAATCAGAACCCCGGTCCGGAAATCACGACCCAATCAGAACCCCGGTCTGGAAATCCCAGCGACGAAAGGTCGATGGCCGCTCTGTCACGCGGCGGCAGGGGGAAATGTTTTGAGAAAGTCAGCCCGCCAGGGGGAATGGGTGTGAGAAAACCGGATTCAGAAGGTCCGGATCAGCCGGGAATCACCAGACCGGGCACGAGCTCGGCGTCGTCGACCAACTCCACCGAAGTTCTCTCCAGTTCGGATCGGCCGCTCGGCTGGCCATGCAGAATGTGCGGCGCCGCGAGTTGGTCGAGACCGAAGTCCGGGCACTCGCACTAGATCGGCACCGTAGATCTTGGTGTTGTCGTCGTTCCAGGCGATCTCGCCGCCCTGCTTCACGTTCCACCCGTCGACGAGTTTCGCGATCTCGGACGCAGCGGAGAGCGTGAGGTTGCCGAGGTGCTGGAGCGCCGGCGCGGCCCGAATGAACTGCGCGATCGCCTGTTCGCGACCCTCGACAGGGTTGCCCACCAGGTCGATCCGCTTCAGCGCACGAGTCAGCGGCGATGCGGCGAACAGGCTCCACGACCGCGGTTGGGTGCTCCAGTAGACCGCGAGCTCGAGATCGATTCCCCGCGCGCGTTTGCGTCGGCGCGTCGCGGGCAGATCGTCGAATGCGCCGGCCAAGTAGGGGACCTCGACGAGGATCGCGAGACGTCGCGCCTGTGCCGGCGAGAGCGGTGCGTTGCGTTGTTGGACCGTCAGCGCGATGTACTCGCCGAGTGGACGCTCACGCTCGATCAACCAATCGGCGTAGACCAGATATGGTCCGTCGTCGTCGGGGTTGGCGGCGATCTGATCGACCAGCGAGCACTCGAAGCGCTGGGGCTCCTCCCTTCGATGTAGCTCCAATTCGAGCTGCGCGACCGCCGCGAGGTCTGCGGCGGGCAGCTTCGGAGCTGGCTGCTTCGCGATCCGGTAGAGCATCCGGGTGTTCGGACCGAAGGATTCGCGGCGCTGCTGGAGCTCGAGAAGCGCCCCCGCGACCCGCGCATCGCGGGATGCGATCCACAACTCGGCCGCCGGCGACCACAGGCGCGATTCTGCCGGGCGCGAACCGAGGAGCTCGACGAGCCGGGCGCCGAAGCGGGGGTCGAGTGGCAACTCGGCGAGCTTGCGCGCGCGCTCCGGGATCACCGAGCCGCCACCGAGGCCGAGGTTGAGCAGGAGCTGCGGCATCGCCGCGGCCGCATCGGTCTCGAACGCGACGTTCCAGACCTTCGAGGTCTCCAATGAGTCGTCCCAGGCCACGCGCTGTTTGAATAGCGGCCGGTGATACGCCGGCATCAGGCGCGTCACGCGATCGATCAGCTCGGCGAGCTCGGATGCCCGCGAGGTACGCCACGCTTCGGCGATCGCGGCGATCGCTTGCTCGAGATGTCCACCAGCCAGGTAAGCGGCAGCGCGTCGCAACGCTGGCAGCTTCGCGTCCAGCAACGGCGCCCTCTCCACGACTTCGACATGGCCGATCACCGGTGCATCGACGGCATCGAGTAACTCGCGCAGCACGGCATCTTGCGCAGCCGTGAGAATGCGTGGGAGCGCGAAGGCCTTCGCGAGATCCTTGCCGAGCGCGAGCGGCCTGCGCAGCATCGAGAGATCCGTGACCGGCGTCGTGTTCGGCGGTGCGTACCAGCCCGGCTTGCGCCTGTCGGCCTTCTTGATCCCGGAGGTCTCCGGCGCCTCGAGCACCGCGACCAGCCAGATTCCGCCGCCGTGGGCTACCGCGAGATAGAGCGAGCCGCCATGCGAGAGCTCGGTCGCGAACGATCGATCCTCGGTCTGGTACGCTTCGATCGGCAACACCGCACCAGGAGCGAACTGCTTCGCGTGCTTCTTGAACGCGACCGCGTCGAGCAGGGCGAGCACGCTTGCCATCGAACGCAGGCTACCTGGGTTGCGCCCCGGAAATCACGTCATCCCGCGTGAACACCACGACGCGCTGATCCGGCAGCTGCTCGTACGACGTGACGAACGCGAAACCGAGCGGCTCGAGCTCCTTCTTGATCTGCACGAGCGACATCTTGTGCTCGGGCTTGATCGGGATACTCGGATCCTCCCCCTTGTACTCGACGAGCGCGAGCCGGCCCGTCGACTTCAAGGCGCGGCGCACCCCCGCCATCACGCCGGGTGGATCCGAGAGCTCGTGATAGACGTCGACCATCAGCACGAGGTCGCAGCACCGCTCGGGCAACTTCGCCTGATGCTCGGTCGAGCGGATCAGCCTCACGTTGGTGATCCGTTCGCTCGACAGCCGGTGATCGAGCAGCCGCAGCATCTCGGGCTGCAGCTCGGTCGCGAGCACCTCCTTCGCGCGCTTGCTCATGCGCACCGTGAAGAAGCCGGTGCCCGCACCGACGTCGGCCACCGTCCACTCGGGAGCGATCGCGAGCCAGTCCAACACCTTCTCGGGTTGCTCGCGTGCCTCGCGGTCCGCGCGGTCGAGCCAATCGGCGCCGAGATACGAGCAGGTGTCGGCGATCGGCCGACCTTCGTACTTCGTCCGGGTGTCTGCCACCGGTTTGTCACCCGATGGCGAAGGCGTGCTGCTCGAGCATGCGCAAGCCAGCGCGAAGGCGATAAGCTGCCGCATCGTGACAGCGTACTCGATCACCTGGAACACGCTCTCGGCGATCGAGCCGACGCGCGACGAGGTCCGCGCCCACACCGGTGCCCTCGCCGCCGCGTACAACGACCCGCGCAACGCTCCACTGCTCGGTCACACCTCGCGGCTCAGCGAGGCCGACGTGATCGAGGTCTACGACACCATGTTCCACTCCGGCGCGCGCCCGTTCCTGCTGTTTCGCGACAACACCTTCGCGGGGGACGGCGATCTGCGCGGCATCGCCGACGGTCGCGCCGAGTTCGCGTTCCTGGTCGCCTCTCCCGACGCACAGGGCAAGGGCCTCGGCACTCGGTTCGCGACGATGGTCCACGCGTTCGGCTTCACCACGCTCGGGCTGTCGAAGATCTACGCCTCGGTCGTGCCCCAGAACGTCGCGTCGCGCCGCGTGTTCGAGAAGCTCGGCTATGTCGAGGAAGCCTCCGCCGACTACGGCGACGCTGGCGATGTCGTCCTCGCCCTGGAACGCAGGCGGTTCACCGCCGAACTGGCGGACATCCGGATCGCGGTGCGATAGTCCCCGCATGGTGCTCGCTTCGCAGATCCTCACCGGCCTGGTCGCGGCCCTGCACGCCTATTTCCTCGTGCTCGAGATGTTCCTGTGGGCCGGCCCGGTCGGCCAGAAGACGTTCAAGCGCTCCGCTGCCGAGCAGGAGTCGACGAAGGTCCTCGCCGCGAACCAGGGCCTCTACAATGGCTTCCTCGCCGCCGGGTTGATCTGGTCCCTCGTCGGCGCAGAGCACGTCCAGTACCCGGTTCGCGTGTTCTTCTTGTCGTGCGTGATCGTCGCCGGCCTCCACGGCGCGATGACGGTGGGGAAGCAGATCCTGTTCGTACAAGCGATCCCGGCGCTCGCCGCACTCGCACTCACGATCCTCTGACGGTCTTCAGGTTCCATCTCCTACTGCCAGGAGGACTCTGATGACGACTCGATCGAAAGCCAACAAGCCCGGCGGACGCGCACGCGACGATGCGCGCCCCGACCACCACCTGAGCGTTGACCCGTGAATGGGATGACGCTGATCGGCGAGAGTCAGCCACCGAGGGTGAGCGGCACGGGAAGCGGAGATTCGGGATCGCTACAACGCCTTGAAGAAGCAGCCTTACAGAGCGGACCCGTCGGTTGTTGGTTGCGAGCGAGGCGATCGCGTTAACGCGATCTGATTGTTTCGGGACACTGGATAATACGACTCGATCACATGCTCGGTGGGACCGACGCGTTTTGCCGTCGCAGTGCGTCGTGATCGATCCTCAGTTGGACGCCTGTCTGTCGTCGAAGGATCCACCAGCGGCGAGATCCAAGGTGACCGAGTGGTACTAGAGCACCGACCGGGTTGAACCCATCGCGATCATGCGGCCCGGGCCATGGTTGTCTGAGTGGATGTCTCTTGCCGGCGTTGAATGACTTCGAGCTTGCTGACGGCGCTGGCTCGTCGGAGATCGAACTCGTTCTTGCGGCTACCGAGGTAGCGATGGTTGTCTGAGTGGATGTCTCTTGCCGGCGTTGAATGACTTCGAGCTTGCTGACGGCGCTGGCTCGTCGGAGATCGA
>JANNBP010000176.1:0-11869 GCA_031385555.1 Deltaproteobacteria bacterium
GTCCATTACCCGACAAAGCACAACTGCCGCGCCCTGAACGACCACCGGTAAGCCGTGTGCGGGAAATCCGCACGCACGGTTTGAACGGGGGTCTCAATCGCATCCGTCGTCAGACGGAAGAAGGTTAGATCTACCAATGCGAATTTGGAAGCTGTGTGGGTTCGTGGTGGTCGTCGCCTGCGGCGGTGGCAAAGGCGGCGGAACCTTCGGCAGCTCCGGCGTCGAGTCCACCAAGCCGGTGAGCGAGCTGACCAGCGCCGAGATCACCAAGATCTGCGCTCACCTGGTGCCGCTCGCACCGGAGGCGGGAACGATCGCTTGTCCCGACGGCAACATCGAGATCAACGAGACCACCCTCGCGGACTGCGAAGCCGGCCTCGCCGACGATCAGACACAGTTTGCAACCTGCGGCATCACCGTGGGTGAATACGAGGGCTGTATCGAGGAGCTGCTCGGCCGCAGCGACGCAGAGCTCTGCGACAACGTGCTCCCGCCGGAGTGCGATCCGCTGCTCGACTGCATGAACACCACGCCGCAGCCCGACCCGCAGCCCAACCCGCCGCCCGGCGGTTGATCACGAGATCAACTCGACCCAGCCGGTGGCTTCGCACTGCGCGCGGGTTCCTCCGCACGAGCTCGCGCGTATGTACTCGCAGGTCATCCGACGAGGACGAGCAAGGCGAACGCCCTCATCGCCACAGCACGGCGTGCGCAAGGCAGGGCATCTGCGTGCGCCGCTTCGCGACCACGGCACCGTCGAGCGTCGTGATCACGACCCCATCGCCCTCGGCTTGCTCGCCGATCACCGTGCCCCACGGATCGATCGCGAGGGTGTGGCCATAGCTCTCGCGCTTCGCGTTGTGCATACCCCACTGCGCCGCGGCGATCACGTACGCCTGATCCTCGACGGCACGCGCCCGCAGCAACAGGTGCCAGTGCGCGGCGCCGGTGTGCGCGGTGAACGCGGCCGGCACCAGCAGGATCTCGGCTCCGTCGTTCTTGACGAGCGCGCGATAGAGCTCGGGGAAGCGAACGTCGTAGCAGATCGAGAGCCCGACCTTGGCACCGTCGATGTCGACCGTGACGCGGCGATCCCCGGCGCAGGTCGCGGCGGATTCTTTGAGCACCGCACCCCCGGGGATCTCGACATCGAAGAGGTGGATCTTGCGGTATCGCGCCACGAGGGCGCCCGCCGGATCGAGGACGACGGCGGTGTTGTAGGTTCGCTCCGGATCGCCGGGGACGACCTCCGGCATGCCGCCGCCGATCATCCAGACGCCGTGCTTCGCCGCCAGCTCGCGCAGCATGCCGACGATCGGGCCGCCCCGGTCGAGATCCTCCGCGATTGCCAACTTGTCCCGCTCGCCGTGCCCGAGGAACGGAAAGCACTCGGGCAGCACGATCACCCGTGCCCCGTCGGAGACCGCCCGCTCGGAAAGCGCTCGACATGTCGCGAGGTTGGCCGTCAGGTCGGCGGTGGAGCACAGCTGGATGGCAGCGACGCGCAGCTCCCAGGTCATGCCTCGCTACCTACCACGGAGATCCGACCCGCTGGAGCGTCACTAGACGCTTGCCCCCTGTAATGACCGGTGGTACCAACCGCGCAGCTTCAATCGCACTGCGGTGGGGTGGCCATTCGGCCACCTTTTTTTTCGCCCGTTTTCGACTCGATCACATCGATCACCTCTCAGATGTCTCGCAATCCTCAAACCCAGAAACTGATCTCGATCGTCGAGCCTGTCTGCGAGGCCTCGGGATACGAGCTCGTGGATCTGAAGTTCCTGCTCGATCAGGGCGGCTGGGTGCTTCGGGTCTGTATCGACCTCCCGCTGGCGAACGATCGGGATCCGTCCGAGGTGCCGGAGGATCGGGTCGATCTGACGGACTGCGAGAACCTGTCGCGCGAGCTGTCGGCCGTGCTCGACGTCGAGGATCCGATCAAGCAGATCTACAACCTCGAGGTGTCGTCGCCCGGCATCGACCGGCCGCTCCGCACGGCGAAGCATTTCGAGCACTTCGCGGGCAGCGACGCGAAGATCCAGCTCGACCGCGGGCTGCCGGTACCGAACGGCGCGGAGCGCAAGAACTTCCGCGGCGTCCTCAAGGGCGTGTCGGGAGACCGCGCGTTGATCGAGGTCGACGGCACCGTCTTCGAGTTGCCGATCGAGGACATCGAGTCCGCGAAGCTGGTCCCCGATTGGGACGCGGTGATGGCGGGCAAGAGCGGGGTCGGCAAGAAGCAGCCGAAGCCCGTCAAGCCGGGACATCGCCCGTCGAAGAAGCCCAAAGATTCAAAAAGCCCTCACGGGTAGCGACTGAAAAACTAAAAAAGGAACACGGACTTCCCATGGAAGCAAAGCTAGACATGGTCCTGGAGCAGGTTGGCCGGGACAAGAACATCGACAAGGCCGTACTGATCGGCGCCCTCGAGCAGGCCATCCTGACCGCTGCCAAGCGCACGTTCGGGATGAACCGCGAGATGGAGGCGAAGTTCAACGCCGAGACCGGATCCGTCGATCTGTTCTTGATCGTCAACGTCGTCGAAGAGGACGACGCGATCGAGGGTCGCGAGATCACCGTCGAGCAGGCGAAGGTCGCCGGCCTCGAGGCGGAGCTCGGCGACGAGCTGCTGTTCCAGGTGTTCTACCGGTCGGAAGACGACGAGCGTGCTCGCGAGCAGGACGAGAAGTTCGGCTTGCTGATCGATCTCAAGAACGCGTCGAAGAAGTTCGGCCGGATCGCCGCGCAGACGGCGAAGCAGGTGATCTACCAGCGCGTTCGCGAGGCCGAGCGCGACAACGTGTTCAACGAGTTCAAGGATCGCAAGGGCGAGATCGTCAGCGGCATCGTGCGCCGCTTCGAGCGCGGTGCCCTGGTCGTCGATATCGGCAAGGCCGAGGCCGTGCTGCCGATGCGCGAGCAGGTGCCGCGCGAGAGCTACCGCGTCGGTGATTCGATCAAGGCGTACTGCCTCGACATCGATCGCAACGCGCGCGGTCCGCAGGTCATCCTGAGCCGCACGCACAAGGGCCTGCTCGAGAAGCTGTTCGAGCAGGAGGTCCCCGAGATCTTCGAGAAGATCGTGCGCATCGAGTCGTCGGCGCGCGAGCCCGGCGCCCGCGCGAAGATCGCGGTGTCGTCGCGCGATCGCGACGTCGATCCGGTCGGCGCCTGCGTCGGCATGAAGGGCAGCCGCGTCCAGGCGGTCGTCCAGGAGCTCCGCGGTGAGAAGATCGACATCGTCCCGTACGATGACGATCCGGCCCGCTTCGTGTGTAACGCGATCGCGCCCGCCGAGGTCAAGCGCGTGATCATCGACGCCGAGGGTCACCGCATGGAGCTGATCGTCCCCGACGACAAGCTCTCGCTCGCGATCGGCAAGAAGGGCCAGAACGTCCGGCTCGCGTCGCAGCTCACGGGCTGGCGCATCGACATCCACTCCGAGTCGAAGATCTACGAGCTCGAGCGCCGCGCGAAGGAGCAGATCGCCGCGGCGATCGCTGCCGACTTCGACGGCTCGGTCGCGGACAACCTGTTCAAGCTCGGCTGGCGCTCCGTCGGCGAGCTGTCGCGGGCCGCGGTCGAGGAGCTCACCGGCTTGCCGGGGATCCAGAACGTCGATGCCGCTCGTCGGGTCATCGAATCGGCACAGGCGTACATCGCCGGCGGCGGTCGCCGTCGCGATCTGGCGAACAAGGAAGCCGAGCGCCGCAAGGAGCTGTCGGGCGGCCAGCAGTTGATGGAGCTCGACGGCGTCGACGAGGATGTGCTCGTGGTGCTCGCGACCGCGAACATCCACTCGCCCGAGGATCTGATCCGCACGCCGATCGAGCACGTCGCGACGACGACGGGCATCGACATGGGTGATCTCGCGCGGCTCCGGCAGCGTGCGATCAGCTGGCTCTCGGAGGTTTCCTCCTGAAACTCGAACCTCACACGCCGCACCGCACGTGCACGGGTTGCCGCAAGGTGGTCCCGCAGCGCGAGCTGGTACGCGTGGCGTTCGAGGGGTCTCGACTCAAGGTCGACCCTCACCGACGCCTGGCCGGCCGTGGGGCATATGTCCACGCGGTCGCAGCGTGTGTGACTCCGGGGCTCGCTCGAAGTCTGCGTCGGTCCGTGACTCCCGACGATGTGAAACGGATCGTCTCCGAGTTGTCACGAGCTGGCGACATTCTCGAAGGGATCGCCGGAGCTGACAGGGTTGGTGATGGAAACCCATCCGATCGTAACCCTGGCCTTGCCTCGATAAAGACTGTAGAAACTACCTCCTCGGATCACTAAGGGACGACAGAACACAGCATGCGCGTGTACGAGATTGCAAAAGAGGTTGGGATTCCGAACAAGGACCTGATCACGAAGATCCGAGCGCTCGGTCTCGAGGTGAACAATCACATGTCGTCGCTCGATGCGGACGACGTCGCACGCATCAAGCGTTCGCTCGAGAAAGAGAAGTCGTCGGTCACAGCGCCCGCGCAAACCCAGAAGCTATCGTCCGGCACCGTGCTGCGTCGTCGCTCGACTGGCGACAAGGCGGATGGTGACGGCGCTCCGGCACCATCTTCTGGCGCTGGCGGCGTGACGGCTGCTCCACCTGTCGTTCGTCGGCGAGTCGCCGATGGCTCCGGCCCCGAGTCCGCGCCCATCGAGCGGATCGAGCGTCCGGCGTCGATGCCCACACCACCACCACTCGTGCGTCGTCCCCGCGAACCCCAGGTCAACGTGGCCGCGGTCGTCGTCGAGACCAAGCCCGAGCCCGTGGTTCAGATGGTTCCACCGTCGATCAAGTCTCCGGATCCCGTGGTTGTCGAACCGCCGAAGCCATCGGTCGTCGTGAACGAGCCGCCGCGCGTCGAAACGCCGGTCGTGGCAACGCACGTGCAGGCACCACCTCCGGTCGTCAAGCCCGAGCCGTCAGCCCCGATCTCCGTCGAGGCCTCGGCCCCGAACCCCATCGAAGTCATCGCGAAGCCTGTTGTTGAAGAGCCGCGTCCTGTTCCTCCCAAACCGGAGCCAGCGCCCACGCCCGTGCAGCCCGCGTCTACCAACCACAATAGTGTCGAGTCTCGCCCGTCGGTCGTCGCGCAACCCGCTGCTCCGGTATCTCCGGTCGCCGCCGAGCCGGCTCAACCTCCGCGCGCCCGCGTCATCCTCAACGCACCGCAGGTGATGCGTCGCGAAGACCCTCGCCCCGCTCCGGTTCATGCCTCACGGATGGGGGCGCCCGCGATCCACGAGCCGCCGGCGTCGACGCCGTTGCCGCCGCGCAACCGCCACTCGCAGCCGTCGTCGAACGGTCCCGAGGTGACGTACACGCGCCCCGGGCCGCGGACCGTCGAAGAAGTCGCCGGTGGCGCGCGCAGCCGCTTCGAGATGGAGCTCGAGCGTGCGCGTGCTCGCACCGCGGATCGTCCTCCGACGGAAGCTCCGCCGATCGCCGAGGCGATTGCCCCCGTTGAAGGTGAAGTGGCGGTCTCCCCGCCGCGCGATCCGTTGCGCCCGGCCGTCGGCAGCGTGATCTCGCTCCCGCCGCGCATCAAGATCACCGAGCGCACGCCGATGAGTGGTCGCCCGTCGATCAACCCCTCGGCTCCTCAGCCGGCCAACGCGATCCGTGGGCGCTTCGCGCAGCAGCAGCAGCGCGGCGGTCGTCCGGGTGGCCCGGGTGGTCGCCCCGGTCAGAACGACTTCGGTCGCAAGAAGTTGCCGCTCGGTAAGAAGGGCAAGAGCACCACGCTCACCACGCCCGCCGAGCACAAGCGCGTCATTCGCATCGAGGACACGATCACCGTGGCCGACCTCGCGAAGGGGATGGGCGTCAAGGCTCCCGAAGTGCTGAAGAAGCTCTGGGGCATGGGCATGACGGGCGTCAACATCAACGCCTCGATCGATCTCGACACCGCCCAGATCCTGGCCGGCGAGTTCGCCTATGAAGTGCAGAACGTCGCCTTCAAGGAAGACGACATCTTCGTCCAGAAGGTCGACGACGCCGAGCAGCTCCAGACGCGCGCCCCGGTCGTCACCGTCATGGGTCACGTCGACCATGGCAAGACCTCGCTGCTCGATGCGATCCGCAAGGCTCGCGTCGCCGCCGGTGAAGCCGGTGGCATCACCCAGCACGTCGCCGCCTACAAGGTGCGCACGAAGGTGGGCGAGGACATGCGAGAGATCGTGTTCCTCGATACGCCGGGTCACGAAGCGTTCACCGAGATGCGCGCTCGTGGTGCGCAGGCGACGGATATCGTCGTGCTCGTCGTCGCTGCCAACGATGGCGTGATGCCGCAGACGCTCGAAGCGCTGTCGCACGCCAAGGACGCGAAGGTGACGATCATCGTCGCCGTCAACAAGTGCGACTTGCCCGATGCCCAACCCGATCGCGTGCGCCAGCAGCTCGCTGATCACGGCCTCATCCCGGAAGAGTGGGGTGGCGAGACGATCTACGTGAACGTGTCGGCGCTCAAGAACCAGAACATCGACGGCCTGCTCGAGCAGATCGCGGTGTCCGGTGACGTGCTCGAGCTCCGCGCGAACGCCGACAAGCCGGCGATCGGTGTCGTGATCGAGGCTCGCCTCGATCGCAACCGCGGTCCGATGGCGACCATCCTGATCCAGGAAGGCACGCTGCGCCCGGGTGACATCCTGATCGCGGGTCGCACGTTCGGTAAGGTCCGCGCGATGCTCGACGATCTCGGGAACACCCTCGAAGAGGCTGGCCCGTCGACGCCGATCGAAGTGCTCGGTCTCGACGGTGTCCCCGACGCCGGCGATCAGGTGAACGCGGCCGAGGACGACAAGGTCGCGAAGACGGTTGTCGAGTACCGCCGTCAGGCCGAGCGCAAGCGCGACCTCGGTTCGAAGACCCGCGTCTCGCTCGAAGGCATGATGGAGCGCAACTCCGTCCACGCCATCAAGGAGCTCAAGATCGTCCTCAAGGCGGACGTTCAGGGATCCGCCGAGGCGCTCAAGACCGCGCTGATCAAGCAGTCGACCGAGAAGGTCCGCGTCAACGTCATCGCCGCGGGCGTCGGTGGCATCACCGAGAGCGACGTCAACCTCGCGAAGGCGGGTGGGGCGATCGTCCTCGGGTTCCACGTCCGTCCCGCCGGCAAGAGCGCGAAGCTCGCCGAGCAGGAAGAGGTCGAGATCCGGCTCTACGACATCATCTACGACGCCCTCGACGAGGTGCGTCTGGCGATGGCCGGCTTGCTCGCGCCGATCAAGCGCGAGGTCGCGATGGGTCAGCTCCAGGTCCGCGATACGTTCTCGATCCCCAAGGTCGGAATGATCGCGGGCTGTATGGTGCTGACCGGCAAGATCAACCGGAAGGCCCACCTCCGCATCGTTCGCGATTCGGTGCAGATCTACGAAGGCAAGATCGGCTCGTTGCGCCGCTTCAAGGACGACGTCTCCGAGGTCCAGCACGGCTTCGAGTGCGGTGTCATGGTCGCGAACTACAACGATCTCAAGGACGGCGACATCATCGAGGCGTACGAGGTCATCGAAGAGGCCGCGCAGCTGTAGTGGTGGTTTCCGCGGGGTGGGCCGCGGCTGTGAGTGACGTGAGCTGATGAACGGTGCCGCGTCTGTCGTCGAACCTGGTGAAGGCTCGACGGCAAGCCCATGGAGATCACGCAGTTGCGTGCTGGCCCGGGGTTCGCTCAGGATGCTGGATGGGGGACCGATGAAGCTCGTGCTCACGCTGATCTGCTGGTCGACCGTGGCCGCCGCACAACCGGCGCCACCGCCGGATCCCGCGCCGTATCCCGAGCGACCGCCACAGGATCCAGCGCCGGATCCGCAGCCCTATCCCCAGCCGTCTCCCCAACCACAGGGCTATCCACCGCCACAGGGCTATCCACCGCCCTACGCTCCACCGCCCTACGCTCCACCGCCCTACGCTCCACCGATCGGCTACGTGCCGATGCCGGCGCCGGTCGACGGCCCGAAGAACACCGGCACGGGTGTCGTGCTGTCCCTCGCGGCGACGTTCGGTCCTCCGCTGCTCGCCTCCGCGATCGCCGGTGGCAACGAGAACGAAAATCTGCTTTTGGGGCTGCTGATCTCGTCCGCGGTGATCGGTCCGAGCGCCGGACGAATCTACGCCGGCGACTTCCTCACCGTCGGCCTCGGCGTGCGGGCGGCGGCGATGACGGCGATCCTCGTCGGGGCCAACTCGGACGGCAGTACCGACGACAGGATCGGGTACATCCTGGTCGGCAGCCTCGCGCTGATCGGGGGTGGCATCGCCGACTTCGCGGGCATCGGCAGCTCGGTGCGCGACTACAACTTCGAATACGCGAAGCGAACGATGATGCCGGTGGTCGCGCCGACGATGGGCCCGAACGGCACCACCGGTGCGCAGATCGGCCTCGTCGGTACGTTCTGATCCGCGAGCCGTCGGTCGTCTACCACCACAGCCACGGCCGCCCCCGCGCTGTACGAGGTCTCGGGCTCGAGATCCCGGTTACCGTCGACGACGTAGCCGACGCCGGCGAGCTCACCCCACCCGCGGCCGCTCGATCGCGGACGCTCGCTGGGGATCACTGTCATCGAACACGCTGTCGACCCCGGTTGATATGTTGTTAGGCTCAGGACCTCACGGTGGCTGCTCGACGGGGTCGTCGCTCGTCCTCGCATTGTTGATCGAACACGCTGTCGACCCCGGTTGATATTTTGTTAGGCCCACCACCTCACGGTGGCTGCTCGACGGGATCGTCGCTCGTCCTCGCATTGTTGATCCCGTGGCGCCGTCGTAGGGTGGCGTCATGTACGTCGGGATCGCGAAGCTGACGCTCGTCGTCGCGCACAGCACGTCGCTCAAGGAGAAGCGGATGGTGGTCCGGCGGGTCAAGGACCGCGTCCGCGAGCAGGTCGGCGTCGCGGTCAACGAGGTCGGCGCGCTCGAGGATCGCCAGCGGGCCGAGCTCGGAGTCGCCGTCACCAGCCACGATCGTGCGAAGGTGTTCGACGTCCTCGATCAGGTGGTGCGGGTCACCCAGGCCGCCTCCGACGGACAGGTCGTCTCGATTGCCAAGGATGCGTGGACGTTCGACGTCCCCGCCGTGCCGATCGTCGTCGATCAAGACCGCGGCGGCGCCGGCGACAAGGCCGCCGGGATGGACGACTTTGTGCCGGACGCGTGGAAGGACGAGGCGTAGCTCACCGGAACACCACTTGTCGGTGCGGGAGTGCCCGAGGTAGGGTGCGCTCGTGAGTCAACGGAAAGCCCGCGTCGAGCACGCTTTACGCGATGTGTTGACCGAGCTGATCGCCAGCGAAGTTCGCGATCCTCGCGTCAAAGCGGCAACGCTGATCACGGTGACCAAGGTCGAGCTCAACGTCGATCTCGCCGTCGCCAATGTCTACATCTCGGTGATCGGCGACGACCACACCGTCGATGGCGTGATCGCCGGGCTGTCCAAGGCCGCCGGCTTCCTGCGCGGTCCCGTCGGGCGCACGCTGTCGCTCCAGCACGCACCCGAGCTGCGCTTCCATCACGACGTCTCGGTCGACATCGGCGAGAAGCTCACCGCGATCGTTCGCGAGGACGAGGCCAAGGCCCGCGCGGCAGGTCGCGGCGATCCGGAGAAGCCGTGACCGAGAAGCTGCACGACCTCGAGGGAGCGTTCGGGCAGGCCTGCGAGCGGCTCCGCGATGCCCAGCGGATCCTGCTGACCAGCCACCGCCGCCCCGATGGGGATGGCACCGGTTCGATGTGCGGCCTCGCGTCGATGTTGCGCGCGATCGGCAAGACCGCGGTGATCTACTCCGTCGATCCGATCGCGAGGCGCTACAAGTGGATGCCACTCGCGAACACGGTCGTCCACACGATCCCGTTCGACGAGCGCTTCGATTGCACGATCGTCGTCGACTGCGCGGACATCTCGCTGCTCGGCGACACGCTGCCTCCACCCGAGGTCTGCGGCACGCTGATCACGCTCGATCACCACGCGAGCGGTCACCCGTTCGGGGACATCGCGGTGTGGGATCCCGCCGCGTCTGCCGTCGGCGTGCTGGTCCATCGGATCGCGGAGCGACTCGGCTGGAAGCTCACCACCGAGGCCGCGGTGCCGCTCTACGTCTCGGTGATCAGCGACACCGGCGGGTTCCGCCACGCGAACACCAACGCCGAGGCGCTGCACGTCGGATCGAGCCTGGTCGCCGCCGGCGTCGTGCCGTCGACGATCGCCGCGTCGCTCGACGAGCGGCCGAGCCCTGGCAAGCTGCGCCTCCTCGGTTCGGTGCTGTCGACGCTCGAGCTCCACTGCGCCGGTCGCGTCGGTGTACTCACGGTGACCACCGAGATGGTCGAGGGCGCACGCGCGTCGTGGGAAGACATCGAGGGCATGGTGAACTGGGGCCGCAACGCGGAGGGCGCTCAGGTCGGAGTCCTGCTGACCACGGCGAAGGGCGGCGGCGTGCGGGTGTCGATGCGCTCGCGCAGTGATCGCGTCGACGTCGGCAAGGTGTGCATGACGCTCGGCGGTGGGGGGCATCCCGGCGCTGGCGGTTGTCATATCAACTCGGATGTCGTGGTGGTCAAGGACAGGGTGGTCCGCGCGCTCGATGCCGCGTTCAATCGCTCGCGTCCCGTCGGTCGCCACCCGACGCAAGACGATCGGGTCTCCTCGCCCAGTACGCAGGAAGAACGCACCGGTGATCGCCCTCGCGTGACGCCGCCGGAGCGCGATCCGTCACAGGAGTGATCCGCGGCGGAGCCATCTCGGCGAGGTCGGGGTACCATCACGCCCGATGACCCGAGGGTTGCCGGTTCTCGTTCTCCTCTTCGCCTGCGGTGACAACGGCGCTGGCACGCCCAGGCCCGACAGCGCGCCGCCGGTGGACACCGTGGATCCGGATGGTCCGGGCCCCGACGCGAATCCCCTCGCGGAGGTCCAGGGCACCGGCCTGTGCGACGACCCGGGCTGCCTGACGATCAACCCCGGCATCGTCGAGTACACGCCGCGGTTCCCGCTCTACGCCGACGGCTCGTCGAAGCGGCGCTGGTTCCAGTTGCCGACCGGCTCGCAGATCGACACGTCGAACATGGACTCGTGGAAGTTCCCGGTCGGCACCAAGTTCTGGAAGGAGTTCGCGGTCGGCCCGACCCGCGTCGAGACCCGGTTCACCACCAAGGTGCTCGAGGACGACGCGGCGGTGAACGCGTGGACGTTCATCTCGTACATCTGGAACACGACGCAGGACGCGACGACGGTCGTCAACGCGGGACAGCAGGACGCGAACGGCACCACCCACGACGTGCCGTCGAAGGGCAACTGCAAGGACTGCCACGAGAGCCAGCCGGGTCGCGTGCTCGGCTTCCAGGCGATCCAGCTCGACGATAACGCGCTGCCGGTCAACCTCGAGGACCTGATCACCGACGGCACGCTGACCAACCCACCCACCACCGGGACCGCCGGTGAGCGGTTCAAGCTGCCCGGTCTCGCCGTCGACCAGACCGCGCTCGGCTACCTCCACGCGAACTGCGGGACCTGCCACAACCCGACGTCGTCGACCCACGACACGGTCGGGATCGAGCTGCGCCTCGAGGTCGGCAAGCTCGCGACGGTGCAGGCGACGCCGGCCTTCAAGACCGCCGTGAAGACCGACGCCGATGACTGCGACAACACCGACAACGATGGCGACGGCACGGTCGACAACGGCTGCCCCGATCAGACGTTGATCATCGACGGCACGCCGTATCCGTTCATCATCGTCCCCAACGACCCGACGAATTCTGGCCTCCTGCAGCGGATGATCACGACGGGGATCCGGCGGATGCCGAAGATCGCGGTCGAGACCCCAGACACGGTCGGCAGGGACGCGGTCGAAGCCTGGATCAATTCGTTGTAGCTCGCGGGTTCTCGAC
>JANNBP010000177.1:0-1864 GCA_031385555.1 Deltaproteobacteria bacterium
TCGGATGGTGTTCCCTCATCGCTCACGATCGCGAGGTACTTCTCAACGGTGATGATGATGTTCCCGAGACAGCCGATGTCGCCGATCATCAGCAGCAAGTTCGGCTGAGCGACGAGCTGCAACGTGTCGGCGCCAACAAATGCCGTGGATCGGAGCTGCACCATGTGCCGCTCATGGGCAGCGATGTAGCTGCGGAATCTAGCGGGAGCGTGCTTTGACAAGATGCTCCCGCACGCGAATCGCCACCATCCACCCTTCGACTTCGCGCGTGGGTCGCAGTTCTCCGGACTCGAGCGCGGCAACAGCAGCGATCGAGGTCATTTTGTACTTAGCCTCGTACGCCGCGATCGTCTGATTGAGATCGGCGATCTCACCGTTCGGCGCCGACCGCACCGTGTTGATCATGGAACGGCGAGCCGTCTCGTCGGTTGCGAGTCGATGCATCGCCACACCCAGGGTCTTCATGATCAATTCGTAACTTACCTGTCTGTCAATTGGACGTCCACTCGCGACCGTTGAACGGTCGCGGGATCCCCGGCATCATGAGTAAACTCAGGACCTTCCCGACGGTCGCCCGATCTGCGTCAGACCCCGATGCGATCCTCTCCAGGCCTGGGCAACGTGTGGCCTCATGAACCGCACGGCGTCGTCGCGAAGCTCCTCGACGATGCGCCCGGCCCCTCGTGGGTCGATGGCGTTCGGAGCACTAGGAGCTCCCAGTGGTCACGAACAAGAAGCGATCGGCGAGTGTCGACATCAAGGCGAGCGGCTTCGATGAGGAGGCTCGACTCGGCGAACCGCCACGGTCGGACAAAGAGACGACCGAGCTCCTGGTCAAGCGTGCAGAGCGATGGAGTGACGCGCTCCTGCCCGATCCGAAGACCGAGCGCGGCTTCAACCTCGACTACTACACCGAGTGCGAGCATCTCGACCATTCCGATTGCACCGAACTCTGTCGCGAGCAGCGGGTCGCCTCGGCGGTGCAGTTCGCACGCGAGATACTCGGGCTCGCAAAGCCGTCGGATCCGGGACCCGTTGCGATTCGGAACCTGACCAGACAAGAGATCCGAAGCCTGGAGGACCGACGTGACCAGCGTGTCGCCGACCAGCGGAAGGCCGTCTCGATTGCGCATCAGGCGGCGACCAACGCGGCGCTGAGACGCAAGCGAGGCGAGGCCGCCGGCGATGACGATGTCGCTGTGCTGCGTCAGCTCGAACGACGCGCGATGGTCGCGCTGTCGACGGAGCGCCGGCTTCTCCGGCGGTTGACGCTCGGGCATGCGCCGCTCGCGAAGACGGGCGCACCGCGAAAACTCGCTGCCGTCGTGGCCTGCTCGTTGGTAGAGCAGGCTCTGCGCGACGCCGAACAGTCCTGCTCGTTGCGCGATGCTGTGCGGCTGATCTGGTCTGACGATGATGTGGATGCCGTGATCATCCGTGCGGATGCGATTGGGAAGTCGGCGGTCAAGGCCAAGTCGGCGGAGAAAAATCCCTGAGTTGTTTCTGGTCGCGGCCTAAGCGCTCGATCAGACGGTCAAAGTCGCTTGAAGCATCACGACAAGAAATAATCGCCACGTTTTCCTCCGTCGATTGACGCATTGGAATCCACGAATCTGCGTTCGTGGACAACACCGAACACGACCGAGAGCAACGCAGAGCAGAGCGAGAGCGCAGGAAGGCCGAGCGCGATCGCGGAGTCGATCTAACCGCGCTGCCGGTGCTGACGATGCGCAGGGTTTGCGTGCTCGGCGACTGCACATCGGCCACCGTCAACCGCTCGCCGCTGGTCCCCGTCGGCGTGCGTGGACGGACAAAAATATACAAGACCTCCGACGTCCTGAACTGGCTCGCCGGCGGCAGTAAC
>JANNBP010000182.1:0-60759 GCA_031385555.1 Deltaproteobacteria bacterium
GTGTGCTCGGCGGTCAGGCGCAGGTCCGCGACGTCTCCGGCATCTGGAAGGAGCTGACCGACAACGTCAACCAAATGGCGTCGAACCTGACGAATCAGGTGCGCAACATCGCCGACGTGGCGCGCGCGGTCGCCGCCGGCGACCTGTCCCGCAAGATCACCGCCGACGCGCGCGGCGAGGTCCTCGACCTCAAGGCGACGCTGAACACGATGGTCGATCAGCTCAACTCGTTCGCGTCGGAAGTGACGCGCGTCGCTCGCGAGGTCGGCACCGAAGGCCGCCTCGGCGGTCAGGCGTCGGTCGAAGGTGTTCGCGGTACGTGGAAAGAGCTGACCGATAACGTCAACGGCATGGCGTCGAACCTGACCAACCAGGTCCGCGACATCGCCGAGGTGACGACCGCCGTCGCCAAGGGCGACCTGACCCGCAAGATCACCGTCGACGCCAAGGGCGAGATCCTCGAGCTCAAGAACACCGTCAACACGATGGTCGATCAGCTGAGCTCGTTTGCCGACCAGGTGACGCGCCTCGCCTACAACGTCGGTATCGAAGGTCGCCTCGGCGATCAGGCCGACGTCCGCGGCGTGCTCGGCACGTGGAGAAACCTGACGGACGCCGTCAACTCGATGGCCGCGAACCTGACGGACCAGGTGCGCAACATCGCGAAGGTCGCGACCGCGATCGCGAACGGCGACCTCCAGCAGAAGATCGTCGTCGACGCGAAGGGCGAGATCCTCGAGCTCAAGAACACCGTCAACACGATGGTCGACCAGCTGAGCGCGTTCGCCGATCAGGTGAGCCGCGTCGCGCGCGAGGTCGGCACCGAGGGCAAGCTCGGTGGCCAGGCCTCGGTCGAAGGCGTTCGCGGCACGTGGAAGGAGCTCACCGATAACGTCAACCAGATGGCCTCGAACCTGACCAACCAGGTTCGCGACATCTCGGCCGTCGCCACCGCGATCGCGCGCGGCGACATGACCCGCAAGATCTCCGTCGAGGTTCGCGGCGAGCTGCTCGACCTCAAGAACGTGATCAACACGATGGTCGACACGCTGTCGAGCTTCGCGGATGAGGTGACCCGCGTCGCCCGCGACGTCGGTGTCGAGGGCAAGCTCGGTGGTCAGGCCGCGGTGCGCGGCGTCGCCGGCACGTGGAAAGAGCTGACCGATAACGTCAATCAGATGGCGTCGAACCTGACGAACCAGGTCCGCGACATCGCAGAGGTGACGACCGCGGTCGCGAACGGCGACCTGACTCGCAAGATCACCGTCGAAGTTCGCGGCGAGCTACTGCAGCTCAAGAACACGATCAACACGATGGTCGATCAGCTCGGCTCGTTCGCGTCGGAGGTGACGCGCGTCGCCCGCGAGGTCGGTATCGACGGCGTGCTCGGCGCGCAGGCGGAAGTTCGCGGTGTCTCCGGCACCTGGCGCGAGCTGACCGACAACGTGAACCTGATGGCTCGCAACCTGACCGAGCAGGTGCGCGGCATCGCGACGGTCGTCACCGCGGTCGCGAACGGCGACCTCGAGCGGAAGCTGTCGCTGACGGCGCGCGGCGAGATCGCGACGCTGGTCGAGACGATCAACTCGATGATCGACACGCTCAGCACGTTCGCCGAGCAGGTGACGGGTGTCGCCCGCAACGTCGGTGTCGAAGGTGTCCTCGGCGGTCAGGCCGACGTTCCCGGCGCCGCCGGTGTGTGGCGCGATCTGACGAACAACGTCAACGAGCTCGCCGGTAACCTGACCGGCCAGGTGCGGTCGATCCGCGACGTCGCGACGGCCGTGACGCAGG
This sequence comes from Deltaproteobacteria bacterium, assembly GCA_031385555.1. Classification (GTDB taxonomy): domain Bacteria; phylum Myxococcota_A; class Polyangia; order Haliangiales; family Haliangiaceae; genus JABFXX01. The sequence goes on from JANNBP010000182.1 coordinate 1,795, forward strand.
GCGACCTGACGCGGTCGATCACCGTCGAAGCGCGCGGTGAGATCGCGCAGCTCAAGGACACGGTCAACCAGATGATCCGCACGCTCGCGGAGACCACCAAGGTCAACCAGGAGCAGGACTGGCTGAAGACCAACGTCGCGCGGTTCACCCGCATGCTGCAGGGTCAGAGAGATCTACTCACGGTCGCGCGTCAGATCTTGAACGAGCTCGCACCCCTGGTGAACGCCCTGCACGGTGCGTTCTACATGACGGAGTCGGACGACGAGGGCCCGCTCCTCAAGCTGTTCGCGTCGTACGCGTACCAGGAGCGCAAGACCGTCTCCAATACGTGGCGGTTCGGCCAAGGTGTCGTCGGCCAGGCCGCGCTCGAGGGCAAGCGCATCGTGCTGTCCAAGGTGCCGTCGGACTACATCCAGATCTCGTCCGCGCTCGGTGAAGCTGCGCCGCACTCGATCGTCGTCGTGCCGATCCTGTTCGAGGGTGAGGTCAAGGGTGTCATCGAGCTCGCGTCGTTCGAGCGATTCTCCGGCATCCAGCTCGCGTTCCTCGATCAGATGCTCGAGTCCCTCGGCATCGTGATCGCGACGATCGAAGCGACGATGCACACCAACGAACTGCTGCACCAGTCGCAGTCGCTCACCGAGGAGCTCCGCTCCCAGCAGGAAGAGCTGCAGCAGACCAACGAGGAGCTCGAGGAGAAGGCCGTCCAGCTCACCGAGCAAAAGGCCGAGGTCGAGAAGAAGAACAAGCAGGTCGAGCTCGCCCGTCAGGAGCTCGAGGAGAAGGCGGAGCAGCTCGCGCTGACGTCGAAGTACAAGAGCCAGTTCCTCGCGAACATGTCGCACGAGCTGCGCACGCCGCTGAACTCGCTGTTGATCCTGTCGCGCCAGCTCGCCGACAACGCCGAGGGCAACCTGAGCGACAAGCAGATCCGCTACGCCGACACGATCCGGCAGGCGGGTACGGATCTGATGACGCTGATCAACGAGATCCTCGATCTCGCGAAGATCGAGTCCGGCACGATGGCCGTCGAGATCGGTCAGGTTCGGTTCTCGAACCTGCGCGACTACGTCGACCAGACGTTCCGCCAGGTCGCGGAGGAGAAGGGCCTGTCGTTCACGGTCGAGCTCGACAACGACCTGCCGCCGTACATCGACACCGACGATATGCGGCTCCGCCAGGTGCTTCGGAATCTCCTGTCGAACGCGCTCAAGTTCACCGAGCGAGGCCGGGTCAATCTGCGGATCCACCGCGCGGGCGGCACCGACGTGATCGCATTCGGTGTCTCCGATACCGGCATCGGGATCGCGAAGGACAAGCAGCGCCTGATCTTCGAGGCGTTCCAGCAAGCCGACGGTTCGACCTCCCGCAAGTACGGCGGCACCGGTCTCGGCCTGGCGATCAGCCGCGAGATCGCGGGGCTGCTCGGCGGCGATCTGCGCGTCGAGTCGATGGTCGCTCAGGGCAGCACGTTCACGCTGTACCTACCCACCGCGTACAAGGCATCGACGCGAGAAGCGCGGTCTGCCCAGCAGTTGCGCGTGCAGGCCGCGGCACAGGCCGCCTCCGACGCCGGCTCGACGCTGCTCGTCGATCCGGGGCCGGCTCCCGAGAGCCCGATCCTCAAGGAGCCGCTGGTCACCCAGTTGCGGTCGGTCGCGGACGACTACGACACCCTCGAGCCCGGCGACCGCGTGTTGCTGGTGATCGAGGACGACATCACGTTCGCGGTCACCCTGCTCGAGATGGCGCGGCAGTCCGGCTTCAAGGGGGTGGTCGCGACGAACGGCAACCAGGCGCTCGAGCTCGCGCGCACGGTCAAGCCCGATGCGGTGACGCTCGATCTGAGGTTGCCCGACATCGACGGCTGGGTGCTCCTCGATCGGCTCAAGCACGATCCGGCGACCCGCCACATCCCGGTCCACGTGATCTCCGGTCTCGACGAGGAGCGGCGGAGCCTGCAGTACGGCGCGCTCGGCTTCCTTCACAAGCCGGTGACCTCCGAGACGCTCAAGGGTGGCCTCGACGGCATCCGCGAGTTCGCCGAGCGGCGCGTCAAGCAGTTGCTCGTCGTCGAAGATGATCCGATCCAGAGCCAGGCGATCACCGATCTGATCGGCGATGGCGACGTCCACACCACGACGGTGTCGTCGGGTGAAGGCGCGCTGCAGTCGCTGGCCGATGCGAGCTACGACTGCGTGGTGCTCGATCTCCGGTTGCCCGGCATGTCGGGATTCGATCTGATCGAGCGCATCAAGGCAGACCCGCGGCATCGCCGGTTGCCGGTGATCGTCTACACGGGGCGCGATCTCACCGAGGACGACAAGGCGCGGCTGCACGGCCTCGCGCAGACGGTGATCATCAAGGACGTCACCACGATGGAGCGGCTGCTCGACGAGACCGCGCTGTTCTTGCACCGGGTGGAAGCCAACCTGCCGGAGCGCAAGCAGCGCGTGCTCCGCCGGCTCGCGAAGACCGATCCTCAGCTCGCCGAGCGCAACGTGCTGGTCGTCGACGACGATCTGCGCAACATCTTCGCCATCACGTCCCTGCTCGAGGGTCACAAGATGAACGTGCAGTACGCCGAGAACGGCAAGCGCGCCCTGGCGAAGCTCGAAGAGAATCCGAGCATCGATGTCGTGCTGATGGACATCATGATGCCGGAGATGGATGGCTACGAAGCGGTGCGCAAGATCCGCGAGCGGCCGCAGTGGCGAGACCTACCCGTGATCGCGCTGACGGCGAAGGCCATGAAGGGCGACCGCGAGAAGTGTCTCGAGGCCGGCGCGTCGGACTACATCACGAAGCCCGTCGACGCCGACCAGTTGCTGTCCCTGCTGCGCGTCTGGCTCTATCAGGCGTAGGGCCCGCGCATGACGGCGTCCGCCGCGTAGACGTGCTCGTACACGTGTTCCGGGATCACGTGCTCGTGCACGTCAGATGCGTTCTCCCGATCGGAGTTCCGGCCGAGGCTTCGTTCGAGGCTCGCTCATCTTCCGCGCGCAGCAGACGAGGCGGTACGCACAGGAGCACTGTGGACGAGCACGAGCACGAGCAGTCGGTCGACTTGTCGATTCGCGGTCCCTTAACGAACGACGACGGTCTTGTTCGGCTCGAACGCCGGCTGCGAGGTCGCCGTGTTCGTCGGCGCCACGCCTGCCGGGGTGAAGATCTGGAACCGACCGACCGAGCCGCCGCCACCGCCCGGCGGCGTTCCCGCGCTGCCGGTGACCGCCGTCGTGGCACCGAAGCCGCCGGCCCCACCAGCCGAACCACCGCCCTGACCACTGCCACCGCGCGCCTTGATCTGTGCCGCGTCCTCACCAGACACGCCGACACAATTCGACGTGCTGCAGCCGCCGCCACCACCGCCGCCATTCGCGAACAGCTTGCCCGAGACGGTGACCCTCGCCCCCTGCATGACCACGTAGCCACCGGCACCACCACCCGCTCCACCGAACAGCGAGATCGCCGAGCTGGCGCTGCCGTCGCCGCCGCCATCGCCCCCACCGCCACCGGCCTCGATCGTGCCGGCCACCTGAACTTCGCCGGTGCACGAGATCAACATCAACGCACCGCCACCGCCACCGCCCGTCGGCCGGTAGTTGCCGTTGAAGCCCGAGACGCTCGCCGCGCGCGCGCCACCTTCGAACAGCTGCGTGGTCAGCGGATCGATAATCGCGCCACCCGTGCCCTGACCATCATTGAGCTCGCCGGCGCTACCTCCATTGCCGCCGACCTGTTTGCCGCCGGCGCCGCCGCCGCCCGCACCACCCGCCGCACTCGCCGCCGCGCCGCTCGTGCGACGGCCACCGGGACCACTCACGCGTCGAGTTGCAGAGACATCGACGATGTTGTTGATCTCGAGCGTCGAGTCGGCGACGAAGGCGACCGCGCGCTGGCCGGTCACCTGGAGGAAGCCGTCGATCGAGATCGTGCCGTAGCGAACGACGCACACTTCGGGGCCATTCGGCTGCGCGATGATGCCGCCGGTGCAGTTCGCCGCGACGTTGGTGTCGAGTGCGTTGACTTGACCGCCCGGAATCACCAGCGTTGGTTGTGAGGCCGCGACATCGCAGACCGAGGGCAAGAACTCCGGCACGATGTGCGCGCAGTGTGGGGCCTCGCCTGCGAGGCAACCGAGCGAGCAGTTCTCGGTCGAGGCGATGAGCCCCTCCGGTCCGCAGGCTCGGAGCGCGCTGTCCGCGCACGTCACGGTGCTGGGGTCACACTCGTTGCACCGCGCGGCGTCGGCGTTGCAGCCCGCTTCGCAGGTCTCCTGCGTCACCGTCACGCCATCGGCGGCGCAGCGCTTCGCGATGTTGCCCGAGCATCCGAGGAACGCGCCTGCGTTGCAGGGCTCGCCCGGGTCGGGATCGTCGGAGTCAACGGGAGCGGCACCGGCGTCGGACTCGGGGCCCTGCTGCGTGGTGGTGGAGGCGGCGCAACCGGCCGCGATCAGCGCGGCGAACATCATCATCTTCTTCATGGCGCCGTCCCTCGACCGCACCTGCGCCGGGTTGCGAGAAAGTTTCGGCGCCGAAAAACACAAAGGCCGGTACGACTTCCGTCGATACCGGCCTCGGAATACGGGGTTAGCCGCTAGTTCGCGGTCAGCACGCTGGGCTCGGGGTTCCGGTCGCTGTCGATGCACGCCGCGGCACCGCAGCCGTTCTCGCACGCTTCCTTCTCGAGGCTGCGGCCGTCGTCACCGCAGAACACCGCGGTGGTGTTGTCGTCGCTGCAGCCGACGAACACGCCGGGAAGGCAGGTGTGCGAGTCCGTCTGGCTGCCGAGCTGGAAGGAAGGGAGGGAGTCGGCATGCGCGAGCGGCGGCTGCGGGCGCCTCGACTCGGCGCCGATCGTGCCCGTGACCTCGTCGGCGAGCTCGAACGGCGGGATCCCGGTCTCGGCGGCATCGAACGCGCAGCCGGTGAGGGCAAGGAACAGGGCGATGGTGAGTTTCTTCATGCGGGCGGCCTTCGACCGCACGACGCACGAGTTGCGAGATTTTTAACGATTCCACGAGGCGGGGTACGCCTCGATCCGCGCGCGGAGGCGATCCGCGAGCGGCGGGCAGCCGGCACCGAGCGTGTCGAGGATCAGCTGGGCCTCGAGCTGGTAGCGTTCGCACTTCGCGCGATCCCACTTGTTTGGAGGTGGCGCGAGGTTGGTGATGCGATCGGCGAGCTTGACCGCCCACACCGCGTGCGGCTGTTCGCGAATGCGGCGCAGGCTGTCGGCGATCTGCGCGGGCTTGTCGAGCACCGTACCGTCGGGGAGCGTCTTGAACTTCGACAGCGCCCACACGCCCTCGCGGACGTCGCGGCCGAATGCCTGCTCGATCTCGTCGGCGAGCGCGACCTGGTCGGCAGCCGATTCGGCGGTGTCCTCGACGGTGTCGTGGAGCAGCGCGCAGGCGACGGCGAGATCGGCGTCGATCGATCCGGACAGCGCGGGCAACACCGCGATCACCTCGGCGGTCACCGACACGACGTGCACGACATAAGGAGGCGCGAGCCCGTCGGGGCCGGCCGGCATCTTTTGATCCCGGTGGCGCCGAGCCGCAAAGTGGAGCGCGGCGAGATAGCGGTCGAGGTCGAAGGTCCTCACAGACCTTGGATCGCGCGCGCGAGGTTCGGCCGCGGCCCGATGTGCTTCTTGGTGTCACCGGCCTGCGGTGTGCCGGTCTTCGCGAGCAAGTCGCGGAGCGCGCGCGGCGTCAGCACCTTGCCGCGCTGCTTCGCGAGGCCCTGCACCAAGACCGCGGCACCGGCGACGATCGGCGACGCGCTCGACGTGCCGGAGAACGTGTTCGTGTAGTGGCGATCCGTGTAGCGCCAGTCGTCGCTGCCGTCTTCGCACTGCTGGAGATCGCCGTAGTCGAGCGTGGCGACCATCCGGCCCCAGCCTTGGACGTCGACGCGCGAGCCGTAGTTCGAGAAGTCGAGCTTCTCGCGATCGTTGAAGCCGTCACGCGGCGGGCCGCCGGCGCCGATCATGATCGCGCCCGAGTCGCGCTTGGTGCGGTCGAACTTGCCCTTGTAGGTCTTGTGATCGAGGTCCTCGTTACCGTTGCCGGCGGCCTCGATGATCACGACGCCGCGATCGGTGGCGGCGCGGACCGCGTCGTAGACGTCGTCGTACCACTCCATCGGCAAGTAGCGGCCCCGCGGACCAGTGGTCTGCAGCTCGATCAGGAGCACGTCGCCGGGCCGCAGCTTGCGCGCGGCGGTGTCGATCGCGTTCGCGGGTGAGGTCGATCCGATCGACGCGGTGAACACGCGCTCGACATCCGGGGCGATCCCGACGACGCCCTTGCCGTTGTCCTTGCCGACGACCTCGCCGAGCACCGCGGTGCCGTGCGAGCGCCAGCCCGGATCGTTGATCTCGCGACCGATCACGTGGGTGATCCGATCGCCGGGCAGATCCTCGTGCTTCGCATTCCAGCCGCCCTCGACGTCGGCGAACCAGATGCCCTGCCCGCGCATGCCCCAGCGCCAGGCGGCGGGTGCATCGATGCCGTGCGGCGCCGCGCCGAGGTAGCCCTGATACGACTCGAAGGACGGGGTGTTGATCGGGCAGCTCGGGCCGTCGTCGCGGGTCAGCGAGTGATCGAGATCGATCAGCGAGAGCTGGTGCGCATCGAGGTCGGCGGAGAAGGCGTCGGTCTCGTGCGGCAGCGTGACCACGGGCTCGACGAAGGCCTGCTCGATCGCCGGATCGCTAGCCAGCGACGCAACCAGGAGCTCGGGATCTGCGGTGAGGACGCGAATCCAACGAGCACGGTCGTCTCGGATATCCGCTGCGAGCCCCTCGAACATCTGCTGGACTCCGGCGCGTAGCGAGCGCTCGGCGCCATCTCGTTGGTACGCGGCGAGCGTATGCGACTGCAGGAAGCTGGGCGCTAGGAGGAACTGCGCGCGCGCCTCGGTCGTGGTCACGTTCGAGGCAGCCACCTTGACGTGCACCCAGCCCGAGCCTCTACCCTTCATGCCCGGGCAGCACGTTTCCGTGCGGTCGCCGAACCAGGCGACGAACGACGCTCCCGCGGTCACCGCGACGAGCGTCAGCGCCATGCGCCAAGGCGCTTTCCCCCGGTCCGCGAGCTTGTGGGCCACCATGCGGCAATCGTAGCCTACGGTCCTTAGACGGCTGCTCCAAAGAAGAGGATCCGATGAGCTTTTTGCGCAAGATGTTCAGCGGCAAGGTCACCACCGAGGACCCACGGCGGTACCTCGCCGAGGCGATGCTCGGTGCGATGGGTGCCGACGGTGATGTGTCCGACGAGGAGATGGCGACGTTCGAATCGAACCTCGCGAATCACCCGCTGTTCGCCGGGCTGTCGGGCGAAGAGTTGTCGCGGCTGACGGACCTCGCGGCCGACGCGATCGGCGAGGCCGGCGGAGGCAAGGCGCGGCTCCCCGCGATCGCCAAGGGTCTGCCCTCGCGCACGCAGCGCCTCGCGGCGTATGCGATGTCGGCCGAGATCTGCGTCGCCGATCGCGAGCTCGCCGAGAGCGAGATCGTGTTCCTCGACGACATGCAGAAGGCGTTCGCGCTCGACGATCTCGAGGCGAAGGACGCGTTCGAGTCCGCGCGCAAGCACTCCGGCTTGCTGACGCTCGAGGAGAAGTCCGAGAAGGTCCGCACGCTGATGCCGGCGTTCGTGCGCTGCATGGCGCTGATGGCCTCGGCGGATGAAGAAGTGCACCACGAGGAGCGCCTCGCGATGCGCTCGGTCCTGCGCGCGATCCCCGACATGAGCGTGCTCACGCACCCCGAGCTCGACGAAGCGATCGACGTCGCGTTCGAGCGGATCTCGGGGAAGTCGCCTCCGTCCGAGCTGGAGGGCGTCGCTGCCGAAGTCACCGGGCAGTCGGACCGCTACTGGGTCACGGTCTACGTGATGATCGTCGCGCTCGCCGACGGCAAGCAGGACTGGCGCGAGGTCGAGTTCCTCGCGAACCTCAAGTCGGCGTTCAAGCTGAACGATTCGCAGATGGATACGGCGATGTCGACCGCGTCGCAGTTCCCCGCCGTCAAGCTCGGCGGCGACGCACCGGACTAAGGCTTCAACGTCTGCAGGCCGGCCTTCGCCGCAGCGGCGATCGCCGGTTCCGGATCGGACGCCGCCGTCTCGAGCCACGCGCGTGCGCTCTTCGGATCACCGCGCTCGGCGAGCAACCGACCGAGTAGCACGGCCGCGCGACCACGCCGCAGTGACTTCGGCGCGGCGTCGAGGAACTGCACGAGCACGCGCTCCGCGGCCCGCGGATCGTTCGCGCGAACGAGCGCGACGGCCTGGAAGTAGCGCGCGTCGGCGGCGAGTGGAGAGGCCGGGGAGGCATCCGCAGCCGCGCCGAGCTCGTCGGCGGCCTGCTGTGCCTTGCCTGCTTTGAGCAGGGCCCAGCCTCGTTGAAAGCGTTGCTCGATCGGGGCGACCTTCGCACCGGGCGTTGCCTCGGCGATGGGCGGCTTCGACTCGACAGCGGTGACCGCCGGAGCCGGCACGCTCGACGCCGTCGGTGCTGTCGAAGGCGAAGGCGATGGCGATGCGGTTGTCGGCAGGCTTGCCGTGGTCGGGGTGGTCTTCGTCGGCGACGACGCGGTGGTCGGCAGGCTCGACGCGATCCTCGACGCAGGCAGGCTCGACGCGTTCGTCGGCGTGGTCTTCGCTAGCGGCGTCGGCACGGTCTTCGAAGGTGACGTGGTCGGTGGGGTCGTCGTGTTCGGCGTCCTCGTGGCCGCGGAGGTCGACGCCTTCGCAGCCGGTGGCGTCGGTTCGGTTGTCGTCGCCGCGGACTCGTGCTCCGGCTTCACCGCCGGTTGCGATGGCGACAGGTCGGCCGTGATCACCGACGCACGCCACACCTGCCCCGCCGACAAGATCACCGGCGTCTGTCCGATCACGACGATACGCGCGGTTCCCGACTTCACGCGAACACTCTGCAGCTGCTCGTTCGCGACCGTGACCTCGAGCTCGCCCGCCTCGCCTTCGACGTCCGCCGTCGTCGTCTTCACGATCATCCGGTCACCGCGGCGTTGCGCCGGGATCGCGAGCGCGATGGTGCCTTGACGGATGCGCACGATCTCGTCGCTGCCCTGCTCGGTCGCGACGATCTGATGATCGATCCGCACGCCTTCCGAGCTCGCCGTGACCTGCGCGAGGTTCGCGCGCTCGATCACCGGCGTTGGCTTGCGCATCACCAGCACCGCGATCGCCGCGGCGGCGAGCGCACCTGCCGCGAACCCGGCGGCGATCGGCCAGCGACGTGCGGTCGCGTCCGGGCGCGCCGACTCGGCCGCCTCGACGAGCAGCGACGAGCGGATCGCGTCGCGTCGCGCTGCGGTGGGACGCTCGAACGGCAGCTCCTTCGCGAGGTCGCGCAACAGGTCGTCGGTCATCGCGTACTACCTTTCCGATCGTTCGCTTCGATCGCCTCGCGCAGCGCCTTGCGTGCGTCGTGGAGCCGTCGCCACAACGTGCCGGCGCGAACGTCGAGCATGCGCGCGGCCTCGACGCCGGGAATGTCCTCGAGATCGCACAGCACGTAGGTGACGCGCAGGTCGTGCGGCAGCTGATCGAGCGCCGCGGTCAGCGCGTGGACTTGCTGCGCCCGTGACAGCGCCTCGTCGGGCGCCGTCGCGGCAGGCGCCGGTGATTGCCAGTCCGCGAACGCGTCGCGCCGGCGCTTCGAGCTGCGTACGTGATGGCGCACCGTGTTCGCGGCGACGCCAAACAGGAACGACTTCACCGCGCCCTTGCCCGCGTACTTCGCAGCCGAACGCCACGCCTCGAGGAACGTGGTCTGGACGATGTCGTCGATCTCCGACGCCTCCATGCGGAGCAAGCGCGACACCAACCGGTACACCGCCTCGTGGTGGCGATCGAACAACGCGCCGAGCGCCGCCGAGTCACCGACCGCACACGCGGCGAGGAGCGACTCGTCGGAGAGCTCGACGAGTGAGGCCTTGCGTTCGTCGAGGCGGCGCAAGGGAACGAGCTGTCCACCCTCGGGTTTCAATCGCGCGGTCATCTCCACCCCCACCCACCCACGCGCAGCCCGATGCCGAGCCAGAGGCCGAACGTGGGCTCGCCCCGGAGCGCGAATTCGCTGGGGCCGGGCACCGCGGTGCCGTCGGGGCTGACCACCTTGCCGGTGTTCGCGAACAGATCGCCATGGCTCAGCGGTGACGCCGCGACCGAGAACGCTCCATCGAGCCAGACATGCGCGAACAGCGGTACCGCGAGGCGAATGCCCGCGGAGAGCCGGGGAGACAGCGTCGCCGTCGAGAAGCTGTCGCCGACGAACACCTTGCCCGCCGCGTCCGTGCACATCTGCGGTTGCGGGACGCACGTCGGATCCATCGGATCGCAGCCGGGCATCGTGTTCGGATCGGGGGGGCTGTTCGCCGTGCAGCCCTCGATCCGGCGCGTCGCCATCCGGCCCACACCGAAGCCGACCTCGGGGGCGATCGACATCTGCCCCGCCTGGATCGGCAGCGACAAGGTCGCGAGCAGCGACAGATCGCTGCGGCCCATCGCCGTCAGGGTCACGGTTCGATCGGCCTCGCGCACGTAGCGCCCGCGACCACCGACGCAAAGCCTGCCGAGTCGCACGCAGCCCGCGATGCCGAACCCGTCGGCGCTCGCGTTGTCGTCGGTCCACACGTGCTCCCAACCGACGGAGAGCTGCGCACGCTCGAACACGCTCGCGCGCTCGAGCATCGTCGTCGTGATCACGGGTGGGTTCGACACCGCCGGCAACGCCACCGGTGCGGCGATCAGCCAGGCTCGCCCGTCGAGCTCGTCGTGCAGCCACGAATCGATCCACGACGCGGCGATCGCCGGATCACTCACCACCCTGCCCTCGCTGCGCCGCGATCCATCGCGAATCGCGACGGCAATGCCGTCACCCTCCGCCTCGACCCGCGCCCGCACACCGCGGCATCCCGGCGTCGGGGCCCCGCGCTCGACGCCGAGTCGCGCGAGCTCGTCCCCCACCTGCCCCACCACCGATCCGTCCCCTTCGAGCTCGACGCGCGCCGCGCAGAGCTCCGCCCTCGCAGGTGACGCGAGCAGCAGGAGCAGCAGCGGGGCGCCGAGCTTCACCTCGCGATCCTCACATACCCTCGCAACCGAAGTCGCTGGGAACGCTGTCCGGGGCCCTGCCGTCGGACGGATCGCACGTCACATACCCTCGCAACCGAAGTCGCCGGGAACGCTGTCCTGGGCCATGCCGTCGGACGGATCGCACGTCACATACCCTCGCAACCGAAGTCGCCGGGAACGCTGTCCGGGGCCATGCCGTCGGACGAATCGCATGTCACATACCCTCGCAACCGAAGTCGCCGGGAACGTTGTCCGGGGCCATGCCGTCGGAGGGATCGCACGTCACATACCCTCGCAACCGAAGTCGCCGGGAACGTTGTCCGGGGCCATGCCGTCGGACGGATCGCATGTCGTGCCCGAGGCATCGCAGCACGGCTGCGGCTCCGGCCAGCAGTTCGCCTGGCCACTCGCGTCGCCGTTGGGGCCGCCGCTGGGGTCGCCGCCGGGGTCGCCGCTGGGGTCGCCGCTGGGGCCGATCATGCACCCGCACGACGCGGGATCGTCGGCGCAGGGGTCCTTGCACGTCGTCGGATCCGTCGGGTCGCACGGCGGCGCGCAGCCCGGCGCGTTCGGATCGTCGCACCCACCGCAGCTCGGATCGTTGCCGGTGCACGGGAGTGGCGGGCACGTACCGTCCGCGTTGCACTTGCACATCGGATCCGTCGTCGGATCGCACGGCGTGGGCGGCTCGCAGTTCGGATCGCCAGGTTGGCACTCCGGCGGCGGTTCGCCGCACGTGCCATTGGCATCACAGCACATCGGATCCGTCGTCGGATCGCATGGCTTCGGCGGCTCACAGTTTCCACTCGCATCCGGCATGCAGCAGTTCGGATCGCCTGGCGAACACGGCGGCGGACAGAACCCATCGGCGCAGCAATTCGGATCGCCCGGATCCATGCACGGCAGCGGGCCGCAGCTCGGGTCATTGGCCTGGCAGCACGTGCCGTCGGGCGCCACGATGTCGCACGCGCAGTTCGGATCCATCGGCTCGCAGGTCGGCGGCAGCGGTTGCTCGCAGTCCATCCCCGTCGCCGGATCGCACGGCGTGCAGTTCGGATCGCCCGCGTTGCATAGCCCATCGGTCATCGGGTCGCCGACCCCGCCGATGTCGTACGGATCGACCGGCTGGCAGACCTTGAACGACAGATCGCGGAGCACGTTGCCCGAGCGGCGCACGATGTTCTTCACACCATGGCGCGTCAGCACCTCGAGTCGATAGGTGGTTCCAGCGGGCAGCGTCAACCTGAACGAACCATCGGTCCGGACCGGTGTCGCGGTGACCACGTCATCGGCAGACACGGCGCGAATCGCGAGCGCACCCTTCGACGTGTCGACCCGGCCGGTCAACACCTGCGTGTCTGTCCCGCCGGCACAGGCGACCAGCGCGCCACTACACAGGGCCAAGACCTTCATCAAACGGACGCTCATGTGCTCCTCCTGCCTCCCAGTGCCCGCACTCGTCCGATCCTTCGCCGATCGCTGTCGATTTCTGCAACCCACAGGGATTGCTCGGCGGCCGCGCGCCTCGACTTTCTGAGGCTCGCGTTGGTTGAACCTCGAGTCTCCGGCTTCGCCGGAAGATTCTCTATCCTCGTCGAGCTCAGGGATTGCTTGGGAGCTCGCCTTTCTCTCGCTCACAGGTCGATCGTCTTCGGCCCGTGGCGAGGACTCGTCATCCCGTTCCCTGTCACTCGCCTGATCGACTCGGGCGAGCTCAAGGTTAGGCGCGTGGCACGGTGATGCCGAGCTCGTAGCGCAGGTGCGACTCGATCATGTTCGCGATCGTGTCGAGCACCTCGCGATCGAGCTCCCCCGACACCTCGCGGCCCGCGGCGCCGGCGAGCGCGTACTTGCCGAGCGCATAGCCGTAGGCCGCGGCGACAGCGGCGAGCAGCGTCAGCTCGATCTTGCCGATCTGTTCGCGGGTCGCGCGCGGATCGAGCGCGGCCGCGACCTGATGCGCGACGAGCTGCAGCCCGTGATCGCGCAGCGCGAACGCATGCGCCGCCGCCGGCCGCTCGCTCGCCATCAGCCACTTGGTCAGGCGTAGATGCACTGGATCCTCGAGCCCGCGAAACAGCAGCTGCAGCATCTCGCCGGGCCGCGACAACGCCCCGGTCTCGCGCATCTTCGTCAGCATCCGTTCGCGCAGCGCGCGGATGCGCCGCTCCAGCACGGCCTCGATCATCCCGGCGTAGGTGCCGAAGTAGTGCGTGATCAAGGCATGGCTGACCCCAGCTTCGCGCGCGACCTCCTTGAGCCCGGCCTGATCCGGCTGGAACTCGACGAACACGCGCTCGGCCGCATCGAGGATCTCGACCCGCGCCTCCTCCGGCGCACGCCGCCGCCGCGTCTTCTCCACCTGGTCGATGGCGACCGCCGCGCGACCCTGGGCGTTCGCCGCCTTGCTCTGGGCACGCTCGGCCCGCACCTGGACGCGCTCCGCACGCGCCTGGGTTCGATCTGCCTTGGCTGCCGCGAGGACCTCGCGAAGCCGATCTCGTCTGCCTCCGATACGCGCCATTTCAATACCTTATCCTACGTTATTTTCAGATTGACAATAGCAGCCAGGCTTATTATCATCGTGACAATAGAGGCCATGAAGATGAACCAAACCCTCCCCGTCGTCGACGCCACCCAGTTGCCCGTGCTCTCGCGCTGGAAGCGGGCCTTCACCGCGCTCGCGGAAGTGCTCCGCGATCCCGAACGGACCGACCAGGTCCTGGTGTTCAGCACGTACGCGAACGCCGGCACGATGCCGGACCGGATCCACTACTTCCTCCAGCACCCGGATGGTGCGCGGCTCTACGCCGAGCACCGCACGATCGATGGTCACACGATCGATCTCGCCGCGCTCGGCGCGTTGCCCGAGGGCACGCTCGGTCGCGCGTACGCGGAGTTCCTGACCAGCCGCAACTTCACGCCCGACGTCTTCGAGGGAACGCCCGACGACCTCACCGACCCGGCGATGGCGTACGTGGTCCAGCGGCTGCGCCAGACCCACGATCTCTGGCACGTCGTCACCGGCTACGAGACCGACCCCGCGAGCGAGGTGGCGCTGCAGGCCTTCACCTACGGCCTGCTCCGCGCAAAGAGCTCCGGCATCCTCGCGCTGCTCGGCACGCTGCGCGGTTCGCAGCTCAAGCGCGACCTCGCGGTCGACGTGATGCGCGCGTATCGCCAGGGCACCCGAGCCGTCGGGCTCGCGGTGTTTCCGTGGGAAGACCACTGGGCCACCCCGCTCGTCGAGGTTCGCGCGATGCTGAGCCTCCCGCTCGCTCCAACAGCACCTGCCAAGCTCGCCGCTGCGGTCCGCGCGATCGTCGCCGCGCAGCCCGCGACCGCGCAGAACCGCTGGATGACCGCTGGATGACGACCGCTGGATGACGACCGCTGCGGCTACGAACCCGCCGCGCGCCGCTGCCTGAGCAACCGTCGCACACTCCGTCGCCTCCACCGATCGCATCGCTGGCCGAGTGTCGTTGCCTTGCGCCGATCGCCGCCGGGTTCGCCACCTGACCGGCTTGTCGTATGCCGACCTGCCGCGTCGACGAATACGCCCACCGCACTGTCGGCAGCTCGACCACTGCCAGAGCCCCCCAACCTCCGCTCGAGCCGACAACCTTCGACTCAGCGTCCCCGTTCCGTGCCTCCGCGCGGAACGATCCCTTCACTCGATCGCAGCTCGCGATCTCAGCAACCACGGAACCTCCTCATGAACGACCCGACTCACGACTCCACCACGACCACCACCACCCCCACCACCGCGCACATCGACGGTCCCAGCACGCGCCGCGATCGCCGCAGGGCCCGCCGCGCAACGGGCCGCCTGTGGCTGTCCGCGAATCGGACGGTCCGCGCGACCGCACGCGCTGCACGCCGACAGCTCCGTCGAGAACAGTTCGACGTGCTGCGCAGCAACCTCGCCGAGCTCCGCACGCTCCGCAACGGCAGGCTCGCCGAGCTCCGCACCGCGACACGCACGACGCTCGCCGAGGTCCACACCGCGACCGCGACGAAGCTCGACGAGCTGCGCTCTGCGGCGCGCCTCAAGCTCGCACAGCTCCGCTCGGAGCGACGCACGCTCCGCGAGACCCGCCGGACGCTACGCGCGGAACGCCGCGCGAGCCGCTAGACCGAGGCCGCGAGAGCGCCGTGACCGGCTCCCACACGAGAGGTAGCCGCGGTGGAATGCCGCCGGCGAAGCTGTAGGTTCGTGCACCGCAGCACGTCCGTGCGAATCACTACCGCGTACACGTCCGGTGCGCCGACGGGTTCGAGCGGAACTCTGGCGAATCGATCGCCGGGCAGTTCTGGCGGATCAGCACGCGGAGCTGGTCGAACTCCGACCAGCTCAGCGCCATCGAGTCGAACACGATCGGGAATGTCGGTGCCGTCGAGATCTTGGTGCGCAACGCGTCGAGCAAGCCGTCGCCGGTGACGAGGATGTCGGAGAAGTTGTCCTCGAACTTCTGGATCAGCGGCTTGAACTGCGGGCCGGTGAGGTGGAGCGCGTTCTCGAACGTCGAGTGCTCCGAGTTCATCGACAGGTTGTACGAGCCCGAGATCAGCTGGTTGCCGTCGATCACCATGTACTTCGAGTGCATCTGCGCCGCGTACGAGTGATCCCAGCGGTACGCGAAGCTCTTGAACCGCACCTCGATGCCGGCATCGACGAGCGACTTCGACCACAGGAAGTCCTTCTCGCTGCAGTTGCGCACGGCCGTCGGCGTGGTCGCCGAGGCCTCGCAGTCGGCGACCGCCTGCTTCTGGAACTTGTCGCCGGAGAACGAGATGTACTCCTGCTGGTCGAGATAGACCTTGATGTCGACGCTCGGATCCGCCGCGTGCTTCGCGATCAGGGCCTCGGCCACCGGCTTGAGCCGCATGTGACCGGACGCGATGTGGATCGAGGTCTGCGCGTTCTGGATCGCGGCGACCCACTTGTCGGCGACCTTGGTGCTCGCCTTGTCGGTCGACCACGTCGCACCATCGGCGCCGCCGGCCTTCATGTTGACGCGCGTGAACAGCACGTCGAGGCCAGCTTCGTCGGCGACGTCCGCGGCCGTGATGTTGGCGGTCGAGCGGAGCTGCGCGGTTGCCGGGCCGACGAAGTCGCGCGAGCCCACCCACAGCGCGTCGAACTCTTGCTGATACTTCGCGGAGAGCTCGGCGCTGTTCTGGATGAACAGCGTGTTCTCGTCGAACACGGTCGCGGCAGTGCCGGACCAGTTCGCGCTTCCCATCGCGATCTTCGCGGTCTCTGCCCTGGCCTTGTCGTCGCGCGGACCGTCGACGATCAGGAACTTGTGGTGGAGGATCTTGTTGACGTAGCGGACGTCGATGCCGTCGGCCTCGATGCGTCCCGACTTCGACGACGCGCGCGCGGCCGGATCGGTGATGCCCTTGTCCTCGTTCGCGGTCTCGAACAGGAACCGGATCTTGACGCCTCGGGCCTTCGCCCCGCGCAGCGCCGCGGCGATGCCGGCATCCGAGTAGCTGTAGATCGCGATGTCGACCGATTCCTTCGCCTCGGTGATCAGCTTCGCGACGCGCGCGTTGTGCGACTCCGCCGCGGGCAATGGAGAGAACATCACGTCGATCTGCGCGCTGCCCTTGGTCGGGATCAGCCCCTTGTCGCGCGCTGCCTCGAGCAGAGCGTTGAGCGTCACGGGACCGACGAACGGAACCGCGTCGAGCTCGGCGAGCGTATCGAACGTGTTGTCGTCGGCCGTGCCGGCCTTGGCATCGGCGCCATCGCGACGCGTGACGATGTTCTTCGCCACCTTCGAGGTGAGGCCTGCATCTGCCTTGAGCGCGGCCTGCGTCATCGCCGGATCGTTGACCAGCGCGAGCACGCCGAGCGCCTCGGGCGAGCCTTCTTCGATCCCGCCATCCGACTTGCCGGCCGGAAACTCCGCGTTCTCGCCATCCTCGACCCCAGCATCGGTGCAGGCCGGGACGGCCAGGAGCAGTGCTGACAGGGTGCCAATAACCGACGCGAGACGAATCATGCGAGGTGGTACAGCAAGTCGCGCGCCGCGTCAGAGGGTGTGATCTGATCAATGATCTCGACAGCTTCGAGATCGACCAGGACTGCCTGATCGATTGTCCGGCGGCTTGTCCGGCCACGTCCGGTGGCAGGCCAAATAGCCGGACATCCGGCGATGTTACGACCGCGTCGCGGTAGGTTTCGCGCATGTCACGCGTCGCGATCACCGGAGCGAGTGGACTCCTCGGCGGCAACCTGGCGGCGGAGCTGATCGCGGCCGGCCATCAGGTCGTCGCGACCAGGCGCGCCGGCACGCAGGTCTCGCACCTCGCGGATCTCGCGATCGAGTGGGTCGATGCGGAGCTCGGATCGATCGCCGCACTGACACGCGCGTTCACGGGTTGTGCCTGCGTGTTCCACTGCGCCGCCGCGGTGACCATCAAGAAGCAGGTCACGCCCGAGATGACCGCCGCGAACGTCACCGGCACGGCGAACGTGATCGCAGCGGTGATCGCCGCGAAGGATTCGGGACCTAGTCCCGAGATCGGCCCGCGGCTCGTCCACGTGTCCTCGGTGGTCGCGATCGGGCTGTCGACCAACGGCACCCCGTGCGACGAGACCGCGGTGTGGAACTTCGACGTCCTGGGCCTCGACGACGCATACGCGATCACCAAGCACCAGGCCGAGGAGCTGGTCCACGCGGCGAGGGACAAGATCGACGCCGTGATCGTCAATCCGACGTACATGTTCGGTCCACGCGACGCGAAGCCGAGCTCGGGTGGGCTGCTGCGCAAGGTCGTCCAGCGACGGATGCCCGGCTACACCACGGGCTACAACAACTTCGTCGACGTTCGCGATGTAGCGCGCGGCATGATCGCCGCATGGCACAAGGGACGGCGCGGCGAGCGCTACATCCTCGGCGGTCACGACATGACGTATCGCGAGTGCTTCGAGCGGATCGCGAAGGTCGCCGGCGTCGCACCGCCGCGGTTCGGCATCCCGCAGCCGATCGTCCGGCTCCTCGGCAAGTGGGGCGACTTCATCGAGCGCCGTGGCAAGGAGCCACTGCTCAACTCGATGCAGGCCGACTACGCGTTCACCGACACGTTCCGGTTCAAGAGCAGCAAGGCCGCCGACGAGCTCGGGTACACGGTGTCACCGCTCGAACCCGCGATCCGCGACACCATCGCGTGGTTCCGCGCGAACCAGATGCTCTAGACACAGCGTTCGTCTGTGTCGACCCTTCGACCAGGCGAATGAAGGGTCGGCGGGGTGGTCCGGCGAAGCCGGAAGGTCGAGGTCAAGGTGAGCTCTGGAGCTAGTTGCCGCGCGTCATCGACCGCAGCATCTCGAACACACCTGGATCGACACGCGCCTGTGCGATCAGCCCGTCGAGCAGTGAGGTCATCGATAGCCCCATCAGCTCGCCTCGCAGCTTGACGAGCTCGAGCTCGACCTTCTGCTGCTCCTTCTTCAGGTGCGCGAGCGCCACCGCGACCGCGTGCTTACAGAACTGCAGGCTGATGCCGACCGGGCACGAGCACTCGAAGGCGAGCCCGCTGTCGCGGATCCAGATCCGGATCTCGTACGGCACCCTGCCCACTTCTTGCGGCTTGACGATGCCGCACAGCTGACCTGGCGCGGATTCGACTCCGAGCACCCGATTGCCGTTGAAGCACTTCTCGCCGCGCTCGAAGGTCTTGCTCCCGACGATCATGGCGATCGTCTCGCGATGGAGAATATTCGCGATCCCGTTCACCCGGCGATCCTACTTCGGTTGGCGGTGCTCCAGGTACGCCCGGCCACGGGTCATCAACCCGCGGAAGCCTTCGAGGTCGCCCGCCCGCACGACCGAGCGCAGCCGTTCGATCGCGTAGAGCAGCGCGGCCAGCGACTCCGTCCCGTAGTCGTTGAGCGTCTGGATCTCGAAGTAGAGGTCGGGGTTCTCCGCCGCGACCTTGCCGGCCACGCCGAGCTGCGCGTCGAACGTCGTCGACGACAGCGTCGCGAGCTTCGGCGCCGCTTCCCCCGACTCGGCGAGTGCGGTGAAGAACGCGATGTTGAGCGCGTGCGACAAGCCGAGCACGTACGCGATCAAGCGATCGTGCGACTCGAGATCCATCTCGACGAGCGTCGCCATCGTCGGCTCGAACAGCGCGCGCGCCGTGGCGGTGGCCTGTGGTGCACCGAGATCGACGAAGATCACGTGCCGACCGCTGAGCAGCTCGGTGTCGGGCCCGAACATCGGGTGCACCGAGCACACGTTGCCGCCGGCCGCGCGCAGCGCCTGCAGGCCCTTGCGCAGCGGTGACTTCAGCGAGCCGACGTCGAACACCACGCCTTTCGGAGGGGCCTTCGCGAGCTCCTCGAGGATCTGGTTGGTCGCCGGCATCGGAGCCGCGATCACGATGATCTCGTGGTCGAGCGTCACCGATCTCCAGTCGCGATGCAGCGGGATGCCGATCGGTCCCTCCCCGGTCGGATCCGCGATCTCGACCGCGAAGCCCTGCGCGCCGAGGTAGCGCACGAACCACCGGCCCATGTTGCCGCAACCGCCGATCACGAGGACTCGCTTGCCGCCGCCCTCGCCCTTCAGCGACACGGTGTCCTTCTCTTGAATGGTCAGCGAGCCCTTGATCAGTGCGAGGATCAGCTCCTCGCCCAGCCGTGCCGAGAGCCCGTGCTCGACGGCCGCGGCGCGCGCACGCTCGACCACGTCGCGCTCCTGGCGGTAGTCACGCGTCGGGATGCCGGCGTCGCGCTTGACCTGGCCGATGCGTTGCGCGACCGCCTGCCGCTTGGAGACCAGCGCCAGGATCTGACGATCGATGTCGCCGAGCTCCGTGCGCAGCGTGTCTAGTCGGACCCGGGGATCGTCGGCCATCCGGCGAATCTAAGCCCAAAGCTCAGCTGGCGGCGACGGCGGTGCGCGGGTGCACGTCGTTCTGTGACCACCGGCGGTGGACACGGAAGGCCTCCATCGCAGCCTCGGTGATGCGCTCGGCGATCGCGGGATGCCGCGCCACATCGTCGAGCACGTTGCCGAACTCGCGCCACCGGGTGCCGACCATGCCGCGGTACGCCTGCAAGTAGCCCGAGGCTTCGCGCATCACCTTCGGAAGCCGCGTCTCCAGGTGGCGGCGGATCACGGCGTCCGCGAGCGTGGCGCGCTCGATCACGTACATCCAACCGAGGGCCTCGGCCGCACCGCGAAACTGCGGAACGCGAAGACACAGCGGCATCGACGCAAGCTCGACCAGACCGACGTCCATGGCGAGCAGGTCCTCCGTGATCAACTGCGCCTTCTGCCGCTCGGAGAGATCGATCATCAAGTCGAGGTTCGGTGTCGTCGCGAACGCGGCCTCGAGCGGTGTCTCGAACCCGTACTGCCGGGTGAGGAACCGCAGGTAGTCACCGTGATGGGTGTCCTCGCGGAACAGCAGATCGAAGTCCGCGTCCGCGTCCCCATGCAACACCCGCGTCGCCGAGTGGAGGCGTTCGATCATCCACGAGTGCGCCATGCCCTCGGGGATGGTGCAATTCACATACTTCCGTCGATCGATCTCGACCGCCAGGAAAGCTCGTGGGTTGCCACGTCTTGTGAGATCGCTCCCACGTGGCATCGGCGCACGGTGTGCGAACCGACGCCAGGCGCTGACCGGCTACGTCGGTGCTCGCCGGCGACGCAGCACGACGAGCGAGGCGGCCATGCAGATGATCAGCAGGCCTGGAAGGTCGTCGCCGCCGCTCTGGCAGCAGGACTTGTGCTTCGGCGGATCCACGACGAGGCCATCGGGCGGGCCACCGTCATTGCCGACCACCGTGCAGTCGCGGTTGGCCTCGCAACCGAGCTGAGAGCACAAGCCGCACCACAGCACCGCATCGCAGCGGTCCTTCTGCACGCTCCCCGCCTCGCAGGTCGTCGGCGCGACCAGGTTCTGGAACTTCAACACGCCCGTCCAGGTGACGAGATCGGTGGACTTCATGATCCCGAAACCGTCCGTCGGGATCTGCGGCGATCCGTAGTTCTGCGTGCAGGCCCACACCTCCCCCCCCGCGTTCTCCACGAGGCAGTTGATGTGCGGCGCACCGACGACCTCGGCGCTCGGGTTCGCGAGTGCGGTCGCGATCGTCGAGCTCGGCGTCGCCGCGCCAGGGTCCATCGCCTGGAACGAGCCGAGCGCCTGCGTGCCGACGATGATCTGGCCGCTCTGCCGCGCGACGAACGCGAGGGCGCTGGCCTTTTCGATCAGCTTGGTCCAGGTCTGGCCGCCATCGGTGCTGCGGTAGATCGCATCGCTGAACGAGTTGTCGGTCAGCGTGACGCGTGCGTACACGAGATCGGGGTTGGTCTTCGAGATCCCGGCGATCTCGATCACCGAGTTCGCCTTGGTCACGAGGCCGTTGACCGTGCCGCTGGTCTCGTTGCCCGGCAGCGCCGTGTAGCTGGTGCCGCCGTTGCTGCTACGGAACAACAGGAACTTCTTCATGTTGCCGTTCTCGAGGCGGTAGCCGAACAGGTAGATCACCTGCGCGTTCGACGGCGCGACCTCGAGGCTCTGCCACCAGTCACCGAGCACGCCCGGTTGAGGGCCGATCGGAAACGTCGCACCGTCGTCGGTGCTCCTGTAGATCTTGCCGTCCTTCGGGTCGGCCGCCGCCGCGTAGATCGCACCGTCGGAGCCCTGCGCGATCGCCGAGAAGAACTTCACCTTCTCGCACTTGCCGTCGCCGAAGCTGCCACCGCCGACGCCGAGCGAGCACGTGAAGCCGGTGTTGCAGTCGTCGAGGTCGGTATCCGCATCGGCGTCGTCGAAGCAGTCGCCGTCGGTCTCGATCAGCACCGAGCGCTTGTAGCTGCACTCGTCGCGGCGAACCTTGAGGCCGTCGAACGTGGTCGCGAACAGCGCCCCCGTCGAGGTGAACGCGTAGTCCGGATCGTACATGCCGCCATAGCCGACGGCGTCCTCGCACTCCCACGTCCACGTGGTGCCGCCATCGGTGGAGCTCACCACGCCGAACGTCGTGCCCACCGCGATGTGGTTGTCGTTGCCCGTCTGGAAGTTGAGCGTCGACGTGCCAGGTGCACGTCCGTTGGCGAGGGCCACGGTGGGGAGCCCGACGAGCAAAGCAGTGGCGAGCACGAACGACCGCATTCCCGAAGGGTATCGCGGGGTCGGCCCTGGGGCCTAGGCCTAGCTACGTGCCACTCCTCACAAGCTGATAACCGCTAACGCGGAATCCCCGGCTCGAGGACTCGCCACCGTCATCGCCAGTCCGCTCGACACAAGCGGACTTTGCTCTAGCCCAGCCCGATCTCGCGCAACCGCTGCGCCAGGTACTCGCCGGCGGTGATCGAGGGGTACTTCGCCACTCCGCCGGTTCGCGCCACGCAGGAGTGCAACGGCGACAGATCCACCTCGCGCCGCGCGTGGACGAAGCACGGCATCGAGAACCGCTCGCTGCTCGCGTCGCCGGGGTTGACCACCCGGTGCGTGGTGCTCTTGTAGAGGCCGTTGGTCAGGTTCTGCAGCATGTCGCCTGCGTCGACGACGATCGTGTCGAAGCCGGTGTGGACCGCGCGCCACGAGCCATCGCGCTGGAGCAACTCGAGCCCCTCGGAGGTGGCTCCCGAGAGCAGCGTGATGAGGTTGATGTCCTCGTGTGCTGCCGAGCGGATCGCACCGACGGGTGCGTCCTTGACCGGCGGGTACCAGAGCACGCGCACGATGGTGTCGCTGTCGGTGACCATCGCTCGGAACTTGTCGGCCGGCTCGTCGATGTACGCGGCCGCCGCCTCGAGCAACACGGCGCCGAGCTTGTCGAGCCCGCGGTAGAGCTCGACCAAGGCCGATCCAAAATCCGCGACCTCGGTCGGCCACACGTTCGGCCCGTACTCCGCATGGACTGGATGATCGTCGGGGACGTCGGGTCGCCCCACCTGCCAGAACTCCTTCAGGTCGGGCGCATTGGAGTCCTTCGCGTGCTCCTTGCCAAACCCGGTGAAGCCGCGCTGACCTTTGATCTTCGGATCGCAGTAGCGGCTCTTCACCTCGGTCGCGAGATGAAAGAATGTCTGCGACGCCGCATACGCACGCTTGGTCAGCGTGTCGGGGATGCCGTGGTGCTGCACCGCGAAGAACCCGATGTCCGCGAGGCCCTCACCAACGGCGCGCACGAACGTGTTGCGCGCCTCGCCACCCGCGTTCCAGTCGCGCAGATCGACGACGGGGATGTTCTGTACTGCCATCGACTCCAGTATCGCTCAAACCCGGCGCACGAGTGCGACCACCGCTGGAGATCCCCTGCCACTCAGACCCGCCGTGCGAGTGCGACCACCATCGCAGGAGATCCCACGAGCGCTTCCTTCGCCGGTCGCGACAGCTGCTTGATCGCGTACTCGAGCCGGAGCGCCTTGCTCTTGTCGCGACAGCGCCGGGTCAACAGGACCTGGAGCGGCCCGCGTCCCCGTGTGTACTTCGCACCGGTGCCGGCGTCGTGCTCGGCGATCCGCGCGACCACGTCGCGTGCGATCCCGCAGTACAGCGAGTCGTCGCTACACCGCGCGACATAGACGAACCAGGCCATCAGCGCCTCTGCCCCGTGCTCGACGTCGTGCCACGTGCTCGTGCTCGATCCGTGGATCCGTCGCGCGCGACGTTCGCAGCGTGCTCCGCTCCGACGTCGCGCGCGGTGCCTCCGTACGATCGGACCTGCTTCGCCGTCATCGGCCAGCCACGAATGTCGATCGGAGCGCAGCCTCGGGTGACGACCACGTGCACGTGCTCGTGCACGCACACGATCATCCAGCCTTGTGCTCGATCTCGGGCTTCGACGCAAAGAACCGGTTGCGCGTTGGATCGTTGAACCGCTGGTAGTCGATCAACCAGGGCGTGACCTGCGCGGTGCCGTTCTCGAGCCGGATCGTCGCCGCCATCGGCGTCACGGTGCGGTAGCTCGAGTCCTCGGGGAGATCGTTGTTGTCGGCGCCGCCGGCCGAGAACAGCGTGATCAGACTCGCCGCCTGATCGGTGAACATCGTGCGGAAGCCGCTATCGACCTTCTCGTGGCCGCGCACCAGCATGGAGCAGCCGAGCTTCTGCATGAACGCTTCGAACTGCTGCTTGCCGAACGGGAAGCGCGCGTTCTGCGCCTGCAGATCGTCGGGAATGACATCCGCCGTGGACGGATCGCTCCACAGCATCTGGAACCGGATGTCGGGGTGGTTGAGCCCGGAGAGATCGCCGAGCTTGGACTTGATGTCGACCTCGCGCGGGATGCCTGCGTGGACGAACATCAGCTCGTCGAAGAACAGCATGTTCGGCAGGCCCTCGAACATGTTCATGTACTCGGCGAAGATCTCGCCGGGCATGTGGCCGACCAGCGTGTTGATCGCCTCGGCGGGCTTCACGCCGCCGTAGATCCGGCCGCGATACTCGATGTAGTACTCGTGGTTGCCGCGCAGCGGGAACACGTGCTCGGGCGCGGCGAGGAACAGCTGCATCACCGCACGCAGCACGCCGTTGTACGAGAACCGACCGCGATCGATGTAGTCGCCGAGCAGCACGAGCTTGGGCTCGGGCCTGGTCTTGTCGAGCTTCCACGCCTCGAGCTTCGCGAAGAAATCGGCCTGGAGGAGCGCCCCCTTGAGGCAGCTGTAACAGCCGTGCAGATCACCGAGCACGGTGAGCTCGTAGACGTGCCCCGGCTCGGCGGGATGGACATAGACGTGTCCGTCGAGGAACGGCTTCTGGCCGAGGAACTCGCTGACGTTCTTCTTGCCCATCAGCTTGTTGGTGCCGGCGAGCCGCTGCGAATCGAGCTTCGTCAGGAACTTCTTCATCAGATCGAGATCGGCTGCCGCTTGCTGGCGTAGCCGGCCGGGATCCGCGGAGTAGTGCTGCTCGAACGTGGCGAAGAACGGGTGGTTGTCGTGGCGCGAGGTCACCGGCGCGGGCTCGCCGATCTTCACCTTCGACTGATCCTTGAGGATCTCGATCTCGTGTTGCTCGATCGGGCTGTCGAGGAGGTGCTCGAGCTCCTGCCGAAACTTCTGCTCCGCCGGGTGCGCGCTGCCGTCCGCGTAGATCAGCTCGTCGATCGTGGCGAGCAGCTCGCGCTGGTTGTCGTGATCGAAGCTCTGGAAGATCTCGTAGCTGCGCAGCTTGAGCTTCGCGTAGACGAACTTCTCCACATCCTCGCCGTCGGCGACGGCCTCGTCGAACAGGTCGCGCACCCCGCGATCGATCGATTCGAAGACCTCGTGGAAGTGCGACACGAACTTGCCGACGACCTCGTCGCGGGTTTTCGGGTCCGCGTCCGGCATCGCCAACTTCGCGCGGGCGGTGACGAGCTGACGGATGTAGATGCGGACGAAGGTCTTCTCGGTGAAGTCGAAGTTCCCGTCGATGTAACCGAAGGCGGTCAAGTAGAAGATGATCGAGTTCATCTGCTGCTCGGCAACGTCCGGATCCTGGCTGAATGTAAGCATCGACCTGGGTCAGCTTCCCCTTTCGTGAACCGCCCCGCAAGCGCTGCTACAATTTCCAACGTGCGTGCCTGGGGGCTCTTGTTGCTCGTGTCGAGCACCGCGCGTGCGGATGATCCTCCGTTCGAAGCGAGTGGCTTCGTCGGTGTGGGGTCGTTCGGAGACGACAACGAGCTCGGCAACTCGTGGGCTCCAGAACAACTCCCCAACACTTCTCCGCTCGTCGGCGCGCGGCTCGGCTGGCTGGCGCTGCCGCGACTCGCAGGTTCCGAACACGGCGTCCACCTCGCGGCGGTACTCGAGGGTGAAGTCTCCCTCGCGACCGCCTTCACCGGCGACGCCACGTCCGGGGTGATGACCGATCGCACGCGCGCGAGCTACTTCGCGCCGGTGTTCGGCTGGCGCGGGCACGCGATGCTGCAGCTCGCCGGGCTCGGTCGCGTCACGCCACACCTCCTCGTCGGTGGTGGCGGCGAGACCGTGGCGTCGGCGTCGCCGTACATGACGAAGGAGACGGACTCGGTGTTCTACTGGGGACCGGGCGTGTCGATCGGCCTCTCCGATCGTTGGCGCGTGCGCCTCGATCTCCGCCACGGCGTGATGGCCGCGCGCGACGACGGGCTGACCTCGACGTTCGAAGGACAGCTCGGCCTTGCCGCGCGGTTCGGCGGGACCTCGCGACACCCGGTGATCGTCGTCGAGCCCACCAAGCCACCGGTCGAGACCACGCGCATCGACCCACCCGTGGTCGCACCGGACCTCGATGGCGACGGGTTGGTCGGTGCCGCGGATCACTGCCCCGAGGTGGCCGAGGACTTCGACACGTGGGCCGACGACGATGGCTGCCCCGAGCTCGACAACGACGACGACGGCCTCGAGGACGCTCGCGATGCCTGCCCGCAGGAGCCCGAGACCAGGAATGGATTCGCCGATGCCGACGGCTGCCCCGACGCAGTGCCCGTGGACGTCACGCAGGCACTCGCCGCGGGTACGAGGCTTGCGTTCGAGGCAGGTCGCGCACGCGTCACCCCGGCGGCGCAGACCACGCTGCGTCCCCTGTACCAGATGCTCGTCGCGCACCCGGAGGTGAAGATCCGGATCATCGGCAAGCCCGAGAAGGTGGGCGGCACGGATCTCGCGAACCGACGTGCCGACGCCGTGAAGTGGTGGCTCGTCGATCAGGGCGTGACCGAGGGGCGGATCACGATCTCGCTCGGCGATCCGAGCACGCCGGCGATCGAGCTGGTGCTACGCGCCGAGTAGCAACTTGCCCCAGGCCGCGTACTCGCGGACGACCCAGCGCAGCGCCCGCTTGCGATCGCGATACTCGAGGCTATCGGCGATGTGCCAGACGAACGGGCTCAGCCCTTCACGCCGGAACAACCGCGCCGCGCGGCGGCCGTGGAACGGTTGGGTGACCAGCCACACCGTCGCGCCGCGAGGTAGCAGCGCGGCGGTGAAGCGGGCGTTCTCGAGGGTGGTCCTCGAGCGGCGCTCGACGATCACGTCGATGCCACGCCCCCGTAGCACCTCGGCGATCGCCTCGGCCTCCGCGATCGTCGAGCCCGCCGTGACGCCACCGCTCGCGATCACCTTCGGTGCGCCGCCGGCGTGAAACAGCTGTGCCGCGGCCTCGATCCGCTCGTCGAGGATCGGCGTCCGGCGATCGTTTCTCAGCGGCGCGCCGAGGACCACGATCGCGTCGAGCCGCGCGAACGCATCGTCGACGACCAGCGGCTTCTCGAGCCAGCGCAACATCTAGGCCGGATGATCCATAGGGGCTGTCTCTAGAGGGGTAGGCGCCGAAGTCGCGATCACCGAACAGGGCCCCCCTAGTCGTCGACGCGACCGGGCATGTCGGCGACGATGTATGCGAGCACCGCCACCGCCGCGACGCTGTCTGCGAGCGTGACCGGATCGACCTTGTCGAACGTGTCTGCCTTCGTGTGGTGGGTGTCGAAGTACGTGCGGCCGTCGACGTCGAGGCCGGCGGTGGGCACGCCCTTCGGCACCATCGCGCCGATGTCGGCGCCGCCGTGACTCGCAGACACCTTGGTCGCGCGGATCGGAGCCAGCAGCGTGGCGATCTCGGAGACCTTCGCGACGGTCTTGTCCGTCTTGTCGGGCTGGGTCTCGATGCCGAAGCCCTTCGGTGCGAACGATCCGGAATCGGACTCGAGCGCGAACACCGTCCTCGTCATCTCGGCGTCGTGTTGCTCCGCGTAGGCCTTCGCACCGCGCAGCCCGTTCTCCTCGTTGGTGAACAGCACGACGCGGATCGTGCGGCGCGGCGTGAGCCCCTGCTTTCGCAGCACGGTCAGCGCCTGCATCATGATCACGCAGCCGGCGCCGTCGTCGTTCGCGCCCTGGCCGACATCCCACGAATCGATGTGCGCGCCGATCACGACGATCTCGTCCGGCTTCTCGCGCCCGCGCAGCTCGCCGATCACGTTCCCCGACTTCGCGTCGGGCAGCGTCTTGTTGTCGAGCGAGAGCTTGAGCGTGACCGGGCCCTGCGCGGCGAGCCTCGCCAGCATCATCGCATCCTCGACGGTGACGGCGGCGGCCGGGATCTTGGGAACCTCCGGGGCGTAGCTCATCGCGCCGGTGTGCAGCGTGCGCAGGCTATGCGCGGTCACCGACCGCATCAGCACCCCGACGGCGCCGTGCTTCGCCGCCATCGATGCGCCGCGCCCGCGGTAGCGAACCACCTCGCCGTAGCGGGAGCCCCTGGCCTCGGTGTACGCCGGCATCGCGACGTCGTAGAGGACGACCTTGCCTTTGACCTCGGCCGCACGCGCGTCGAGCTCCTCGAAGCTCTTCACCACGATCAGCTGCGCGGTGATGCCGCCCTTGGGTGTGGGCACGGTGCCGCCGAGCCCGAGCACCTCGAGCGGACGCGACACCGGCGAGATCACGATCGCCTCCTCGACGCCGCGCACCCAGTGCGGGACCATCACCGGCTCGACCTTGGTGTCGTGACCGTCGGCCTGCATCGCCTTCTCGGCCCACACGATCGCTTCGTCGAGCTGGGTCGATCCGGACAGCCGATGTCCGATCCGATCCGTCAGGTACTGCAGCTTGTCGTAGGCGCCGCGATCGGCGCGCGCCGCCGCGATGATCGCAGACGCGACCGCGCGATACGGATCGACGAACGACTTGGTGTTCGGCAGCCCCGGCGTGAACGAGGTCGTATCGGCGACCCACTGCGGATTCGAGCCGACGCCGAACTGCGGCCCGCTGCAGGCCACGAGGGTGAGGAACAGCAGGCGCTTCATTCGGGCAGCTCCGCGGGTAACTCGGTGGGTTCGGGGAGCTTCGGCTGCGGAGTCAGCCCGTGCGAGGCGATCTCGACGAGGAGCTCGACCACGCTGACCAGCCGTTCGGGACTCGGTTGTTTTCCCAACGCGAGATCCGACAACGGCAGCGGATGATCGAGCGGTGCGCCGCGACCGGGATAGATCCGGTAGCGCAGGCCTTCGTTCTCCCAGTACGCCAGCCAGCCATCGAGCTGGGTCGCGGCCTTGCTGCGCGCGGCGGCGTCGAACAGCTTCGAGAACACCGCGGCATTCCCACGCGAGCGAAACTTCGCGTCGAACGTGGCCTCGCCTGCCTTGAACAGCGGCGCGGCCGGTGGCCCTGGTGGATTCGCGGCGGCACCGCGCGGGGGCACCGCCCACAGCGTCAGCGACGAGCCGCGCAGCTCGTCGATCTCGCGCCCGATCACCACGTCGGCCGCGACCACGCTGCCCTCGTAGCGCTCGATCCGCGTGCGCACCGGCAGCCCCTTCGCTTCACCGACGATCACCGACGAGGTGATGCCGTTCTCGGCGCGCGTGGTCAGGCTATGGACATCGGTCAGCGTGCGCCGCAGGCCCTGCGCGATCGTGCCGACGAACGCCGCCCACGCGGTGTCGTGGATCGGAGGCGCCTCGGCGATGAAGGGCATCGCGGCGAGCTCCTCCTCGCGCACGTCGCGTGCGGCCTCCGCGATCAACGCGAGTCCGAGCAGCGGCAACAGGTAGTGGTGCGGCCACTGAAACTCGTAGCCGCCGAGCACGAGGAACGCCACGCCCACGCCGACGAGCCGGCGCGCCGCGCTCCCGGCAAACGCACAGGCAGCCAGGGTCCACGACAGGGTCGCCACCGCGAGCAGGTAGAGCGCGAGCTTGCGATCCGCGTCGGGGCTCATCTGTAGCCCGATCGCGAGCTTGGTGAGCGTGGCCAGCCCGCCGTACCACAGCCGTGCCGTCACCGCGCCGGCCGCCGCGACGGTCATCGCGATCACGATCGGGATCGGCCGCGCGACGGCGCGTGCGAACGGCCGCGGCGCGAAGCAGTACGGCGTCGCGAGGGCCGCGATCGACAGGATCATGATCGCGACCTTCATCAGCGTGGTCGCCGGACCGCCGGGCGCGTCGAACGCACCCTCGGGCCATAGCAACTCGGCGGCGATCTTCATCACCGTGTGAAACAGCAGCGGGAGCGCCAGCAGCGGCAGCCCGACCTGGACGCCGAGGTCTCGCTCCTTGCCGAACACGCTCGCCACCGTCGCGAGGACCGCGAGCACGAACATGATCTCGAGCAGGAAGCTCGTCCACGGCGGCACCGCCACGAACAGCGGCACGGCGGCGACCAGCGCCGCGACCCCGAGCATGACGTGCGCGAGCATGTCGCGAAGCCCGCGACCGTCGTCGATCGCACCGACGCAGCGTGCGATCAGCACCATCACGGCGAGGATGCCGACGAAGTACTGGATGAACAGGCCAGCGTAGTCGAGCGCCGTGTGCCACATCGGCGGCTCGTCGATCAGCGGACGCAGCATGGGGACCGCGCAGCGATTGACCACGACCTCGAGCACCGCGCCCACAAGAAGCACGTGGATCGCGGTTACCCCGCGCAGCGAGAGCCTACCAGCCAATCTAAAAACCGTAGCGTTGTGGATTAGTTGGGTCAAGCCGGACTGCCGGCTCTGCCGAAAACTTCGGTCCGTGCACCAGGTCTTTCATCCTACACGCATGCTTGCGAGGATCCTGCTGGTCGCCGCCGGGTGTTTGTTCCTCGCCCCCACCACCCCCGTGGAGGCAAAACGGGTGGTCCTCGATCCCGGGCACGGCGGCTCCAACCCCGGGGCGAGCGGTTCCGGCCTCCGCGAGAAGCAGGTCACCTTCACCCTCGCGAACCTGGTGGCCGACCGGCTGCGGGCCAAGGGGATCGACGTCCAGCTGACGCGCACGGGCGATGTCACGCGGACGCTGCGCCAGCGCGCCGAGCTGGCGGTCGCGCACAACGCGGACCTGTTCGTCTCGATCCACGCGAACGCCTCGCCGACCCGCACGCAGCGCGGCTACGAGACGTTCGTGCTGACCACCAAGGGTGTCGATGTCGATGGTCGCGCGCTGCGTAGTGACGTGGTCACGACGCGGCCCGGGGTCGATCCCGAGATCGGGATGCTGCTCGATGACGTCGAGCGCGGCGCGGTGCAGTGGGAGGCCGCTGACCTGGCGTCGCGGATCCAGCGCGCGATCAAGGACAAGCGGGGTGCGCTCGGCGATCGCGGCGTCCGCCAGGATTCGCAGCACGTGCTGCTCGGCGCGAACATGCCGTCGGTGCTCGTCGAGGTCGGCTTCATCGATCACCCGGTCGAGGGCAAGGAGCTCGCACAGCCGGCGGTGCAAGCCGGGCTCGCCGATGCGATCGCGACCGCGATCGAAGATCAGCTGGCGGACTAGCCATCACGAGAATCTCGTTGTGCATGTGCTGGTTTTGTACGTGCGCATTCGCATGTGAGGTTTCTATTAGGGAATCTCTCAGTCGAATTCTGATTTACCTACAAAGCGACCCACAGGCGCTCACGATAAAACTCGAAGCTCATGCTTCGAATGATCCCTGGGTGGGTGGCCCGGGGCGTCCTGCTGATGGTGGCCGCATGCGCGTCGCCTGACGATCCGACGTCCTCTGGTCCTGAGTATGCGGGTCCTCCCGCGAACGACAGCTCCGATACCGGGGAACTGCCGCCGGACGATCCGGGCGACACCGTTCAGACGATCTCGCTCGCGACGAACTGCCCCGCGTACGGTGCTGATGTCTACACGCCGTTCGCGAACTTTTCGACCGTGTCGACGGCAAGTGTCGCGACGCTGCCGTGGCGTGGCAAGGCGTCGAGCTATCCCGACACGGCCGAAGACTTCCGCGCGTATGCGGTGCCGGATGCGGTCGAGTGCTCGAGCGGCAAGAGCGAGCGCGACTACGTCGACGTCACCTCCGGCTGTCTCGATGCCGTGCTGTTCGAGGGCGACAAGGTCGGCAAGATCCACGGCACCTCGGACGGCTACTACCGGTCGTTCGCCCTGCCCTACGACCCGGCGGCGAATCAGCAGGTCGCGTGGGGCGACCAAGGTGTGGAGTACAGATTCGATTACTCCGCGTGGACTAATAATGCAAGTGGCCCCGGATTCAAGGCCTTCGTTCGCTATCTGACCGAGTACGACCTCTACGTCGCGTCGTGGCGCGAGGATGGCGTGGTCCAGATCCAGAAGAAGCAGTGCGGCGAGTACACCGTGCTCAAGCGCGACAGCACCTACGGCCCACCTTCGAAGAACGCCTGGCACACGATCAGGTTCGAGGTGACAGGAACCGAGCTGCGCCTCTACCTCGACGGCACGTTCGCGATGTCGGCGACCGACGACTCGATCACGCACGGCACCGCCGGGATCCGGATCGACTCTGCCGAGGGCGCGTACATCGACGACTGGAAGATCTACGCGCCCTAGCACTCATCTTCCAGGCAACTCGCGCGTCGCGTCGCCGCGGAGCGCAAGGCGGAGACGTCACGACGGGATGCGCCGCCTCTCGCAGACGAGCTCCTCGATCGCCTCGACCAAGGCCGCGATCTGCACGGGTTTGGGAATGTGGCGCTGATAACCTGCCGCCTGCGCTTGATGGCGATCGAGCTCTCGGGTGTACGCCGTCAGCGCGATCGCCGGAATCTCTCCACCATCGGCGTGCGAGCGAACGCAGTTGCCGCATGAACGAATAGCCATCGACCTCCGGCATTCCAGACGTTCGAGAAGAACGCGTTCTTTGGCTAAGGACTCGTGAACTTCTTCGAGCGTGTGCATCGAGCCGCCTTGGTTCTTGCGAACTGTGCGCCAGCGCGACATTCCTCGGGGACACGCGATTCTACGGGCATGCGAGCCGTAGCCGCGCGCAAGCGCACGACGAGCGACCGTGCCGCAGCGCAGGTCGCCTCGGCGATCCCAGCATTCACAGCCCGCGGCTACATGCGCTCGAGTGCGGAGTGGCTCGGAGCGCGGTAGCTGGCACCTTGGTCGAACGTTTGATCGGCGAGCTTCTCGTCGGAGATGTCCAACATGATCCCGCGCAGCGTGGTCGCGATACCACGTGAACCAACGATCACGCGTACATGGTCACGCAGCCATCGGATGGCGCCGTCGGCGCACCGTGCACGATACTCGAAGATGTGGTCGGCACGCTTGGTGGTGGCGAGGGCGCAGTACGCGATGGCTTCATCGCGATCCGCCGGCGCGATGACAACGTCGGCCCAGAACGTCGGCTCCTGGGTCCAGCGGTGCACCGGGTACCCGAGCAGTTGCTCCGCGCTCGGGGAGACATAGGAGAACTGAAACGTCTGCGCGTTGCCTTCCCAAACCAGCACCGGGGCCCCTGCGAAGACTTGCGCGACCCTTTGCTCTACGAGCTCGATCCGATCGTGGTCGCGCCGAAAACACTCCTCGACCCGTTCGAGCTCGCCGACCATGACTCGCAGTTTGCGTCATGCCTCTTCGGGGCGCTACCCGAACGTGTGCGGGTTGCCTAGAGATGGAGCCAGTTCGTGGGTGGTTGATCCAGCGGCCGCGCCGGCAAGAGCATTGCGCGCGAACTTCTGTCGATCGTGAGACGACCGCGAGACCGAGGTGAGCCCAGCTTTCTGCGCGTCACGAAGCCGGGAAGGCCTCGTCACGGAGAGCATCCACGAGTTGCCACCCCACCCGCTCACGGTCGTCAACGCGGTTCTCGATTTACTAGGTGTCCCATGACCCATACGGCAAGCTGAGGCATGCCGACTCCCAGCACCACGCCAGGCTGGCGCCAACCTCGGCTGATCCATGCCGTGCAATCGATCGGGGAAGATGTCCAGCGACCTCGCATACGATGAAGACCGCGTCTTCGATCATCAGTTGCCACGGCGAATGCGGGTCAAGTCGGCCGTGCACTTCACCCCGGTCGCCGTCGCGCG
The DNA here is from genome assembly GCA_031385555.1 of Deltaproteobacteria bacterium. Classification (GTDB taxonomy): domain Bacteria; phylum Myxococcota_A; class Polyangia; order Haliangiales; family Haliangiaceae; genus JABFXX01. The sequence goes on from JANNBP010000182.1 coordinate 35,651, forward strand.
ATGCGCTGCACGCCTCCTCGCACCTCGGCCAGGGCTGCGCGTGCTCGACGTGGGATCGGGACCCGGCAAGTTCTGTGTCATCGCAGGTCGCGAGGTTCCAGAGGCCACGTTCGTGGGGGTGGAGCTGCGACCGCACCTCGTTCACACGGCTCGCAAGCTCGCGTCACGCGTGGGCGTGCAGAACGTCAGCTTCGTCCACGCGGATGCGATGGATGTGGATTGGTCTGCGTACGACGCGTTTTATTTTTACAACCCGTTCGCAGAGCAGCTCCACGAGCAGGATTTCCTGCTCGATCGCTCGCTCAGCGTCGAACCGTCGAGGTTTGACGACTACGTCGCCGCAGCTCGCCAACGTCTCTCCGCGGCCGCCCTCGGCACTCGCGTCGTCACTTATCATAGCTTCGGTGCTCCGGCGCCGCTCGGTTATGACTTTGCCGAGAGCCACACCATCGGGACCGATCGCCTGGAGCTGTGGATCAAGACTCGCCACCTCTGCAACACGGAGCAAGACCCGATCTCGTGAAGACCAGCCGCTCCGTCGGCACGGTCGAAACGGCAGTCCCATGATCGCTCCGGAGCCCGCGCCATCGTGCTCGACGAACCGGGCAGGCGAACCGCATACTGCGACCGAGTTGGGTAGCGATGGTTGAAGCGCTGGTGCTTGCGATCGGTCTTGCGATGGATGCGACGGCAGTCGCGACTGCCCGCTCTGTTTCAGGGGTTCCTCCTCGGCAACTGGTCCTGCTGGCATTCTCGTTCGGCGTGTTCCAGGCCGGGATGGCCGCGCTCGGCTGGTGGGTGGGTGCCTCGGCTGGCGACGTCGTCGAACAGTGGGATCACTGGATCGCGTTCGGGCTGCTCCTGCTGATCGGCGGCAAGATGCTCTTCGAGGCGTTCCGCGGTGACGCCGAGGCGGCTGGCCCTTCCAGGCTAGGCCTTCGCACGATCGTGATCCTGTCGGTCGCGACCAGCATCGATGCGCTCGCGGCCGGCGTGACGCTGCCTGCGCTCACCGCGCCACCCCTGATCGCGCTCGTCTTGATCGGGGTCGCGACGTTCGTGCTGAGCGTGATCGGCGGCTTCGTCGGGGGGCGATTGGGCTCGCATCTCGGCAGGAAGCTCGAGGTACTCGGGGGCCTCGCGTTGATCGGAATCGGCACGAAGACGCTCGTCGATCACCTGACGGCCTGACGCAGGTCCGCTACCCTGGCCGAGCGTGATTCGCAATTTCGGCGGGAACCTTCGCTTTCGTCCCCGCCGGATCGCGCGCCCGAACACGGTGGCCGAGCTCGCTGCCGTGATCCGTGAATCGTCGAAGGTCCGCGCCGTCGGGGCCGCGCACTCGTGGTCACCGGCGATCGTCACGACCGACACGCTCGTCTCGCTCGATCGGATGCGCGCCGTGATCGAGCTCGATCGCACACGCGGTCAGATCACGGTGCAGGCAGGCATGCGGCTGCGCGAGCTGAATGCCTATCTCGACGTGCACGGCCTCGCGCTGGCGAACCTCGGATCGATCGACAGTCAGTCCGTCGCCGGCGTGATCGCGACCGGGACCCACGGGACGGGCGGCGCGTTTCGCTGCCTCAGCACCCAGGTCGCGCGGCTCGAGCTGATCGATGGCACGGGACGGGAGGTCACGCTCGCGCGCGGCGAGCCCGACTTCGACGGCGCGGTGGTCGCGCTCGGAGCACTCGGCATCGTCCACGCCGTGACGTTCGACGTGGTGCCTGCGTTCCGGCTGCACGACCTGACGTGCCTCGAGAGGTTCGAGGACGTGATCGAGCGGATCGACGAGCACGTCGCGGGCTGCGATCATTTCAAGTTGTGGTGGTTCGCACCGGGCGAGCACGTGGTCGCGTTTCGCTACCGACGCACCGACGAGCCGGCGAACGACAGTGCGGCTCGCCGGTGGTTCAAGGACCGCGTGATCGGCGTCGCGGCGTACCGCAGCTTGCTCGCCGCAGGACATCTCAGTCGACGTCGCTGGATTCCCGCGATCAATCGCTTCCTGACAAACCAGGCCGGCAAGCCGCTCGATCGGATCGCACCGAGCCACGTCGGCTTTCTGACGCCGGTGCCACCGGTTCACGCCGAGACCGAGTGGGCGTTCGACCTCGCCGGTGCGAAGTCGCTGTTGCGCGCGTACCGGCAGCTGATCTGCGACAGCGGCTACACGTTCAACTTCGTGCAGGAGATCCGGTTCACCAGGGCGGACGAGCTGTGGTTGAGCCCGGCCTATCGGCGCGATTCGATCTGGCTCTCGCTCTACAACATCGATCGCCGTCGCTGGCCCGCGCAGCTCGCGATGTTCGAGGCGTTCGCGCGCGGACATGGAGGCCGTCCGCATTGGGGCAAGGAAGCGGCGTTCGATCGCGCCTACCTGCGCGGCCAGTACGCGCGGCTCGCTGACTTCGGCGAGCTGGCGGCGCGCTACGACCCGCACCACAAGTTTCGCAACGCGTGGCTCGAAGACATCCTCACTTGCTGAGCAGCTCGTGGAGGGTCGCGACGTGCGCCTGGAGATAGGCCAGCTCGGCCTTCGCCTTCACTGCCTCGAACCAGATCGTCTCGCGGAACCGCTTCGCGTCGACGCTCTCCGCCGTGCTCAGCGCGGCGAGCTGCTTGTCCAGATCGCCCGAGAGCGCCTGGATCTGCGTCAGCCGCTTCTGCTGGACCTCGAGCATCGCCTTGAGCACCGTCGGATCGACGATGGCCGTCAAGGCTCCGACGGTCTGCGCATACCGCGCGCGCCCCGCCGATGATCGCTTGTTGCCGCTCCCGGTCCACAGCGCACCGAGGTTGACGCCGAGCTCGACCACCGCGAAGTAGCGCGTCTTGTCCTCGAGGTCGCCGTCGAGCGAGCGATCGACGCCGGCGCGTACGTTGACATCGTACGCCTTGAACGTCCGCAGCTTCGCGTCCGCCTTCTCCATGGCGGCGTCGGCCTCGCGGTACTGGGTGAGCAGACCATCGACACCCTTGGTGTCCGCCGACGGCAACGCCGCGAGCTCGCGCCGAGCCTGGGCGACCTGCGCGCGCAAGTCATCCACCCGCAGCCGCGTCGAGATCGCTTCCTGCGTCGTCATCCGCCGTGCATCGACATCGGCCTGTACGGTCGCGAGCAGCTTGTCGGCTTCACCCTGCGCCTGTTCGTACACCGCGAGGCGCGCGGCGATCGCGCGCGTCGCCGAGGTGTCCTTGAGCTGTTGCGCGATCGCCTGCATCGCGACCTGCGCCTTGTGGCGGCGACAATCTGCCTCGGCGCGCGCCACCGTGGCCCTGCCCTGGAAGATGTTGGTGAACGAGTAGCGGAGCCCGCCGATCGCGCGAAGGGTGTTCGGCTGGACGTCCGTATTGGTGTTGAGCGTGTTGTTGAGCTGCTCGATGTAGCCGAACTGGCCGAACAACTGCGGGGCGACCAGCGTGGCGGCGGTGGCCGAGGCGGTGCCTTCCGCGAAGTCGCAGTAGCCGTCATCCGCGGGCTGGGCGGTGGCGATGGCGGGGGTGAGGAGTACGAGGAGCGTGGTGCGTAGGAGCGTCATCTCGCTGCCATGCCTTCCAGAACCCGTGCCACTCGTCGGGAAGCTTCTGAGCTGCGCGTCAGCGCGCGATCCGTTCCGGCACCGCACGTGCTCGATGTGCCGGCATGCCGTGGTTTCGAATGACTCTGCTCCTCTGCCTCTCCACCGTTGGTTGCGACAAGCCCCAACGAGGTGCGCGCGATCAGACCACGGCCCCGCACGCCGGGCGCCAGGAGACCGCTCCACCCGAGCGCGTGGGCTCACCCGAGGACCGCAAGCCCGTGGTGGAGGTGCACGAGATCGCCGACTCCTCGCTGTGCGTGACCAAGGGCAAGCTCGAGAAGTCGCAGATCACGGCGCCGACGTTTCGCGCGGTGGCTCCCGGCGAGGGCGGTGACGCGGCCCAGCTCCAGCTGATCGCGCGAGACGCGAGGGAACATCGCGCCCTCGCGTCCGGTCAGCTGCGCCGCCAGGTCGGCCTCAAGCTGCGCGCCGCCGACGCCTGTAATTTGGTCTACGTGATGTGGCGGCTCGATCCGAAGCCGATGCTCGAAGTCTCGACCAAGGTCAACCCGGGCCTTCGCAACACCAGCGAATGCGGCACGTCGGGCTACACCAAGGTCAAGCCGAGCTATCACCTGCCGGCGTTGCCCGCGTTGCTCGACGGCAACAAGCACGTGCTGCGTGCCGAGATCGCGGGCGACTCGTTGATCGCATGGGTCGACGACCGGGTCGCGTGGCAGGGCACGCTGCCCGCCGACGCGAGCACGCTCGCCGGTTCTGCGGGCGTTCGCTCCGACAACCTCGAGGTCGAGGTCCTCGGGCTCGCGGTCGAGGCGAAGAAGGTCGACGCGAAGAAGGTCGACACGAAGCTCGCCGTGACGTGCGTCGACCAGCTCTCGGACTGATTGGATCGGGTCCCCGGCTCGAGAACTCGCCCCTCATGGGCCCGGTCGAAGGGTCGACACAGGCCTCGAAACAAGACCGGCGGCCTTTGCAGGGCCACCGGTTCCGTTCCAGGCGAGTCGAGTTGACTTAGAAGAACAGCGGCGGGCCACCCGCGAACAGCACCTCGTTCTGGGCCGCTTCGGGCTCGCTCATCTGCATCGAGATCATGCGCCCGCGGACCACGCTGTCGCGGTTCGGTTCCTTGACGGTGACCTCACCCGGCAGCACGTCCTTGACGACGCCGACCTCGCGGCAGACCAACATCGAGACACGGCACGCGTACAGGGACGTGCCGGCCTCGACGTTCTTGAGGTTCGAGTACGGGACCAGGGCGACCGTCGCGCCATCCGCGACCGCGCGCATGTACGCGGAGTTGGTGACGCCGTTGATGATCTGGTCCTGACGCTTGAGGCTGTCCTTCAGCCGCTCGCGGTTGCCGGTCTCACGGGCGAGCACGAGCTTTGACGTCTCGTAGTCGCGGGCGATCTTGAGGACGTCGTAGCTGAGGGCAGCGCTCTGCTCCTTGTTGGCGAGCAAGGCGTCGAGCGACGACGTCTGCGCGGACAGCTCCTGCGCCTGCACGTCGAACTGCGCCTGGCGCTCGGCGAGCGACAGGTTGGCGCTCGAGATCTGCGCCTGCTGGTACTTGCCGTTCATCATCGAGTCGCGATTGATCAGGCCGAGCTTGTAGTCCTTCTCCATCGTCGCCGCGGTCTGGGCCGCGTACGTACCGTTGGTCGACCGGATCTGGTTGCGCGTCGCCGCGGCGACGGCGGCGAGCTGCTGGACCCTCGCGAGTGCCGCACGGCGGCCCTGCGCGTCGAACTTGATCGCCTTCGCGAACTGGAGCTGGAACGCCTGCTCCGCGCGGATCGCGCGCTCGGCCTGATCGAGCTCGCCGGCGAGCTTCGCCCGCTCGTTGAGCTGCGTCGCGAGCTGGCTCTGCAGCCCGACGACCTTGTCGTCATTCGCGGACAGGATCGTCGGGGTGATCCACGTCCGGTTCATGTAATAGAACGCGCTCGTGCCGATGTAACCGACGAGCACGAACACGATCAGCGACAGGATGCCGAAGCCGAGCAGCCGATAGCTCGAGACCACCAGCTTCTGCAGCTTCTTCGTCGTCGGCTTCGGCGCGAGCCCGATGTCCTCGAATGCCTGCCACTTGTGGTCGCCCGGTTTGGCTTCGACGGCTTCCTGAACCGCCGGCACCTTCTTCTTCGTCAGCGGGATGACGTCGGTGGTGTGGAGCTTCTTGAGCGGCTCCATCTGGACCATCACCTTCGGCTCCGTCGGGTAGCGTGTCTTTCCCGCACGGGAGATGGCGGTGACGGTCGCCGGTGAGACGAACATCTGGCTGCGGTCGATCCCGTGCTTGCCGGACGGGAAGCCCGTTCCGACCAGCGTGGCGTACTTGCCGGGCTCGCGCGCGATGCTGTGGTCGATCAGAATCTCTCCGGTCGCGCCCTGAGCGAGCGCGATCGCGGGCGCCAGAGACGCTGACAGCGCGCCTTCGTCGCGTGGAGCTTCCGCTGTGCGCCGAGCGCTGCCGCCCAGATCACCGGGTTTGCCGCGAGAACTCTTCACGACGCGTAGATTAGGTTCGGATCGAGTCGCCATGTCCAAGCCCTAGCTGCAAGCGATTCGCCAGCGACACGCGTCCCCAGGCATCCGTCTTGCTCTGAGACCCGCCGTGCAGTTCGCGGTCTCGATGTTCATTCTGATCGTGTTCTTGAACCGCTACGTGTTCGGGCTCTACCTTCGACTCGCGCGCGGCAAGAAGAGCGACACCAAGATCGAGGGCTACGAACCGACGGTCACGATCGTCGTGCCTTTGTTCAACGAGGGGAAGCACATCTACGAGACCGTCAAGAGCTTCGCGAAGCTCGACTATCCGAAGGACAAGCTCACGGTCACGATCATCGACGACTGCTCCACCGACGACAGCTACGAGTGGGCGCAGAAGGCGGCGAAGGAGTTCCCCTTCGTGCAGGTGATGAAGAACCCGCACAACATGGGAAAGCGCCGCGGCATCAACCGCGCGGTGCGCGCCGCGACCTCGGAGATCATCGTCTCGATCGACTCCGACGTGATCGTCTACCCCACCGCGCTCCGGGAGCTGGTCTGCCGGTTCTCCTCCCCCGAGATCGCGGCCGTGGGCGGCCGGGTCCACGTCTCGAACCCCAACGTCAACTGGCTGACCAAGCTGCAGACGATCAAGTACTTCTTCGGACAGGAGTATCTCAAGAACCTCGAGCGCGGCCTCGAGCAGGTGATGTGCCTCTCGGGCTGTCTCACCGCGTACCGCCGCCACGTCCTCCTCGAGCTCGAGCCGATCCTCGAGGACCGCAACATCCTCGGCGTCGCGATCAAGTATGGCGAGGACCGCTTCCTCACGCACCAGATCGTCAAGCATGGCTACAAGACGCGGATGACGATGGACGCGTTCTGCTTCACCAAGGCGCCGCCTCGTCTCCGCGACTACTTCGCGCAGCAGCTCCGCTGGAAGCGCTCCAACATCGTCGACTACCTGTTCGGCTTCAAGCACGCGTGGAAGCTCCACCCGCTGCTCTGCATCCACTACCTCTCGCTCGTGCTCCTCCTGTTCGTCTATCCCGTCGTGATCATCAGCCACGTCGTGCAGGGCGAGTTCGTGGGCCTCGCGATGTTCCACATGCAGATCATCGCGATGTTCGCGCTGCTCTACTACTTCTCGCCGAGTGTCCGCAAGCTGCCGCCGTGGTTGCGCGTCCACCCGATCGCCTTCCTGCCGATGACCGTGATGATGCCGGTCGCCTATCTGCTGCTCACGCCGCTCGGACTCTTCACCCTCGATACCTCCAGCTGGGAGACCCGCGGTCACGGCAACGTCAACCCCGCCGCGACTCCCGTAGGAAAGGGTGCGCCATGATCGTCGCAGCACATCAACCGCACTACCTGCCGTGGCTCGGCTACCTCGACAAGATCGCGCGTGCCGATCTGTTCGTGGTGATGGACGACCTCCAGTTCGAGCCGCAGAACTTCCAGAACCGCCAGCGCATCAAGCTCGCGACCGGCGCGGCGTGGCTCACCGTGCCCGTGCACCGAGGCTCGCAGGCCGATCGGATCTGCGACAAGCAGATCATCGGGTCGTCGAACCCGCGGCACCACTGGCAACACCGCCACTGGGAGACCCTCCGCAACAACTACAGCCGCGCACCGCACTTCGCGGACTATGCCGACGAGCTCCACGACGTCTACACCCGCCGCTGGGAGAACCTCGTCGACCTGGACCGCCACATGCTGATGCTCGCGCTCCGCTGGCTCGACATTCGCACTCCGATCATCACGTCCTCGCAGCTGATGCTCGAGGGAGCCAAGACAGATCGCCTGATCGACATGTGCACCAAGCTCCGCGCGACCACCTATCTCACCGGCTCCGGGGGCTCGAATGACTACCTCGACGTCGACGCGCTCGCGAAGGCCGGCGTCGCGGTGGAGTGGCAGCACTTCCTCCACCCGGCGTATCTGCAACGCCACGCGCGCGCGGGCTTCTGCTCGCACCTGGGCTTCCTCGATCTGATTTTCAATCGTGGACCCGCGAGTCGAGCCGTCTTGTTCGGGCGTTTTCCAGAGGAAGCAAGGGAGGTCGCATGAATCGCATCCTCAATGACAAAGGCGGCACCGTCGTCGCCTTCGGTGCCCACCCCGACGACATCAAGATCGGTGCGGGCGGCCTGCTCGCGCGACTCTCGGCCGAGGGTGCCGACGTCACGATGGTCGTGGTCTCGATCCCCAACAAGGTCCAGACCCGCCTCGCCGAGGCCAAGGCCGGTGCGAATGCGATCGACGCCGAGCTCGTGGTGCTGTTCGAAGAGAAGGAACAGCGCGTCGAGGACGTGCCGATGTACGAGCTCGTTCGCCGCATGGACCACGTGATCGGCGATCTCCGCCCGGATCTCGTGATCACGCACGGGGCGAACGATCTCCATTGGGATCATGGCCTGGTCCACCGCGCCACGGTCTCCGCGCTGCGGCGGACGCCGTGCGATCTGCTCGCGTACCTGTCGAGCCCCGAGATGAACGCCCACGCGCGCTGCATCGGCGAGTGCTTCGCCGATATCTCGACCTCGATCGAGACGAAGCTCGCGGCGATCACCTGCCACGACTCGCAGCTGACGCGGCTCGACGTGGAGTCCTCTCGCGATCTCGCGCGCGCCATGGGCCGGATCTCGGGCTACGAGTACGCCGAGGTCTATCAGGTCCTCCGCATGCGCGTCTGAGTGCTGCCGCTACCCGATCCAGCTCCCCAAACGGGGCGAGACCGGCATATCATCGGGCGATGCGCTGGGGACTCGCTGCCTTCCTCGCGGGGTGCTCCTACGCCCCCGGAAGTTCGAACGCCGCGGATGATGCGGTGTCCTCGGATGCGATCGTCGATGGGGCGACGCCGGATGGTGCATCCCTGGACGCTCCTCCACCGCCGCCGGATGTCCCCGCGATGGCCGCGTGTCCCGGGTACCAAGCCCTCGCGAATGGCTTCCCGGCCGGCGCCACGTACCGCGGTGTGAGCACGCGGATGATCTGGCAGACTGCACGTCAGGCCTGCCAGGCCGACGGTGGAGACCTGGTCGTCGTCGACAACGCCACGGAAGCCGGCGCGATCGTCCAGCTCGCGCAGGACCCTGGCAGCAGTCCGTTCATCTGGGTCGGGTTGCAGGACGACGCCACCACCACCACCGATAACGACTTCATCTCCGTTCGAGGCGGCGCCGCAGCGTTCACGCCGTGGGGCTCCTCGCAACCCAATGGTGGCAGTGCGGACTGCGTGCTGATCGCCGACAACAACACCCACGATCTGTGGGACTTCGTTTGCAATGCCACGCAGGTGTTCGTCTGTGAATGCTTGCCCTGACCGTGAGCGCTAACCGCTAGGTGCAGCTGCGCTTCCTCGTTGCGCGAGACATGGTGCAGGACTGTCCTCCTCACCCGGTCGAGTGGCCCCACTGGGTTTGAACGATTCTCGATGTGCAAGTCCCCGAGACCCATGGGCGCTCGCGCGGCCTCGCCGTTGCACAAGTGGAAGGTGGATGCCCGAGGACCCGCGTCGCCCGAGATTTCGACGGTGGCTGATCTCCGATACCGAGGTGACAGACGAGCCTCGTCACACGATGGTGCTCTCCGAGCGCGACCTCATCGCGACGACCATCGACAAGCGGACGCAGCTCCATGCGAGCTGCGTGATCGACGCGGACCCGGCGACGGCGATGGCGATCGACGAGCGTACCTGGCCGCGCACCGGAAAGCTCGTGATCAAGCCCGAGCCCTCGGTCGACGCTCCCCTGTCCCGACAACGTCCCATCACCTCGACCCCGTTCGAGGGTCGTGCACGCTACGAGCTCGGCGCGATGATCGGGCGCGGCGGCATGGGCGAGGTGTTCGTGGCCTACGATGCGCAGCTCGGCCGCGAGGTCGCGATCAAGCGGCTCCGCGCGGAGAAGATCACGCCCAGCTCGCTCGCACGGTTCCTTCGCGAGGCGAGGATCCAGGGTTGGCTCGACCATCCTTCGATCCCCTCCGTCTACGAGCTTGGAGCTGACGACGATGGCCGACCCTTCTTCGTGATGAAGCGGCTCTCCGGGATCGCCCTGGACGAGATCCTGCTGACGCGCGACACGCCACGCCGCTTCACCGAGCAGCAGTTGCTGCGCGCCTTCGTCGAGATCTGCCTCACGGTCGAGTTCGCGCACATGCGAGGCGTCGTGCATCGCGATCTCAAGCCGGCGAACATGCTGCTCGGCGAGTTCGGGGAGGTCTACGTGCTGGATTGGGGTGTCGCCCGTGCGATCGACGAGCGGGAAGCGACCGGGGCACCTGCGCGTCACACGCTCGACGAAGGACGCACGGTCGGCGTGCTCGGCACCCCGGGCTACATGGCACCCGAGCAAGTGTGCGGCGAGGAGGTCGACGGCCGCGCCGACGTCTACGCCCTCGGTTGCGTGTTGTTCGAGATCCTCACCGGACGCCACCTGCACCCGAGCGGCCTCGCCGGCATGACCAGTGCGCTCGCCGGCGTCACCGCGTCGCCGTCGGCCTATCGCGAGGACCTCGCACCCGAGCTCGACGCGCTGTGCCGCCGAGCCACCGCGACCGATCGCACCGAGCGGATCGCGTCGGCGCGCGCCCTCGGAGAGGCGGTCCAGCGCTACCTCGACGGAGATCGCGATCTGGCGATGCGCCGCGAGCTCGCGCGCCACCACCTGGAGCTCGCGCGGCAGGCGCGTGACGCTGCGAGCTTGTCCGCCACGGGCTCCGTCGCGATGCGCGAGGCGGGTCGCGCACTCGCACTCGATCCCGCACTCCCTGGAGCGGCCGAGCTGGTGAGCCGGTTGATGCTGCAGCCCGAGTCGAGCACCCCTACCGCCGTGCTCGCCGAGCTCGAGGAAGCGGCGATCCCCGAACAGCTGCGGATGGCGAAGATGGCGATCGGCATCTACACCGCGTATGCGTGCGCGGTGCCGGTCTTGCTCGTGTTCGGGATCCGGGACGCGCCGTATCTCTGTGCCCTGGTCGCGGTCGCGCTCGGCAACATCGCGATCGCGAGCCTGCCGCTGCTCCGGCGACGCGCAGCTCCCCGCCTCCTCGTCGCGATCGGGCACGCCGTGATGTTCGGGCTGATCGCGCGGATGTTCACGCCCCTGTTCCTCGCGCCGGGCGTGGCCGCACTGACGCTGATGGCCTACGCGCTGCACCCGACCACGGGGCGCCGCGAGCTGCTCACCGCCGGCGCGTTGGCGGCGGTGGCGGTGCTCGGTGTCTGGGGCGCCGAGGTCTTCGGGTGGATCAGCTCGACCACGGTCGTCGAGGGTGGGGTCGTCCGACTGGTGCCGCCGCTCGACGGAGCCGCGCAGTTCCCGATCGTCCCTGCGCTGTGCTGCTACTCCGTGTTGCTGGTCGTGATCGCCACCAAGTTCGCGTACTCGGCGGTCCGGCATGGGCGCGACGCGCGGCGCGAGCTCCACATCCAGGCGTGGCGACTCCGGCAGCTCGTGTCGCTCGACCCACCGCCCACGGCGCGGTCGTAGTACGGATGGTGAAGTGATCGTCGTTTCGCGCTCACGTGTCCCCCTGGCGCCTTGCCCGATCGCGCGAACGAGCTCGTAGCGGTTGGCGATCACCCGAGCAGCTGCGCAGCATCAAGCAAGTCGACAATCGAGCCGCTCTGTGGTCGCTCGGAGCAGTGCTGTATCGTGGGTTGTCGGGCGCACTCCCACGCAGCACGGTCGTCGTCATCGATCCCGAGGGCGATCGGATCCTCCGCCGGGATGCACGCCGTACACGTATCCTCGTCTCACGGAATCGGCGAGTAGACCTGATCGCGTGCACCCGGGCTCGGCGTGTGCTCGGGATCGCTGCCCGCACCGGTGTGACACCCCACGCAGATCGTCATCGCCGCGCCTGAATCACCCTTGCCGTCCGCGATCACACCGTCCGGCGCCGGCAGCTTCTCGTACCAGTACCAGTTGGCGCCGCCGTTGCTGTTTGCATCCTGCTTGACGTACACGGCGTATCCGATCGGCGCTCCACCTGCGACGCTCGCGTGGAGCTCTTTCACGGCGGCTGCACCGGCCGGCCATGGCGCGGTACCAGCCACGTTCTCGGCGATCGCGTTGTTCGAGCAGATGCGGTTGAAGCCGTGCGGCGTCGGCGCGCGTCCAGCATGCACGTCCGCCTCGCAATGCCAGCTCTTGTAATAACCCTGTGCGAGCCACGCATCGACGGCGACCGCGCCGCTGGGCGGGGTCTGAGGCGCGATCGGCGAATACACCATGTCGCGACCGCCAGCCGTCGGCGTGTGCGCCGGATCGGAGCCCGCACCGACGTGACAGCCGACGCACACCGACTTCGGGACGCCCGCGTCCCCGAGGCCGTCCGCTGCGACATTGCCGTCGACCTTCTCGTACCAGTACCAACCCGCCCCCGCAGCAGTCGGGCCTTGCTTGAGGTAAACCGCATAGCCTGTCGGCGTGCCGCCCGCGGCACTCGCATACAGCTCCTTGACGGCCGCGGCGCCGACCGGCCAGTCGGAGGTCCCGGGGAGCGCGTTCGACAACGCGTCGTTGGTGCAGATCCGGTTGAAGCCGTGTGGTCCGGGCGAGCGAGCGCCATGGACCTTGGCTTCGCAATTCCATAGCTTGTAGTGACCCTCCGCGATCCAGGCATCGAGCGCAGTCGCACCGGTCGGGGGCGTCTGCGGTGTGCCGAGGTTGCTCGGGCCGTCGGGATCGGGGTCTCCAACGTCGGGGATCAGGTTGGTGTTGTTGTCGTCACCGCAAGCCGCGAGTGACAGCGTGAACGAGAAGGCGAGGATCGAACGAAGCATCAGCATGACGCGCGTACGTCAGCCGCCCACCTCGTTACGATCATTGATCGCAAGGGCGTCTGGCGTTTTCTCGAACGATGGAGTGCCTGATGTGACAGCACTACGGCCGAGAGCGCCTTGGTTACGGCTCACGTGCGCTCCGCGTCCCGTGAACAGACCTTCACCCAGACCGGCTTGAACCCTTCACCCGCGTCCTCCTCTTCCCCATGCGAATATCGATCAGGCCCGAGCCGCGTCATCACGGTTCTGCGTTTCGGATCGGCATCGTCGATCGCGATCAGCTTGTCTCCCTCCCATGCGGTCGCCGTCAGCGACCCGTGAGTGCCGTCGCGCGCGGTCCAGAAGTGGTACCAGCGCTTGGTCTCGGGGTCGTAGCCCTTGATCTCCGCGGTCGAGTTATCGGCGGGACCGAGCATGTGGATCGCGACGACGCCACCGCCGGCATCGCCGCGTACGCTCACGGTGGCGTCCCACGTGGTCTCCTTGTCCTCCTTGGTGGCGAACTGCGTGCCCTTGCACGCCCAATCGCCGACGTACCAGGAGAGCTTCTGCAGCTCGCCGGTGAGTGGAACGGGTTTCGACGGCGCAGCCCGAGGAGCTCCGCAACCGACGACCATCATCAACAATAAGCGGCTCATAACGACAGTTGTAGTATCGGTCTGATCGCCGGCGAATTCCCGGTTACCTTCGCGCCGTGATCGATCTGCTCGAAGAGGTGATCGTCGCACCGCGTCGAGCCTTCCCGCGGCTCCCGGATCTCCAGGTGATCGAGCGACCGGGCTGGCTCCAGATCGTGACGCCGTCGATCACGACCGGTGGGCTGAACGAGGTGATCTACTCGCTGCTCGACGAGCACGAGGCCGATCGCGCGATCGATGACGCGATCGCGATCTACCGCGACCGCGGGCTCCAGTTCCGCTGGAACGCGGGTCCCGGCAGCGGTCCTGCGGACCTCGGCGAGCGCCTCGCACGCCGCGGCCTGAGGCTGAGCTGGGGTCGAGGGATGGCGCGGTCGACGGCTTCGTCGGGCGACGCTGGTGACGTCATCGTCGTCGATCACTCCACGCTCGCTCCGTTCACCCAGGTGATGGCCGAAGGCTGGGGAAGCGATCCGGTCGCCCTCCTCGAGCTCCACCGGCACGTGCTCGCGGAAGATCGTCAGGTCCTGTTCCTCGCGTACGACCGCGGTGTCCCCGCGGCGACGGCCAGCTACGTCGCGTGTGAACGCTCGGCGTATCTGATCGGTGGCGTCGTGCTGCCGGCGCATCGCGGCCGTGGCCTGTATCGCGCTCTCGTGCAAGCGCGACTCGCACATGCCCACGCGCATGGTCTCGCAGTCGCGACCTCGCATGCTCGCGAGTCGACCTCCGCACCGATCCTCGAGAAGCTCGGCTTCGAGACCGTGTGCCGGATGGCGATGTACTTCGGCTGAAACGAAACGGCCGGCTACGAAGAGCCGGCTGCGAATCAGGCGGGCGGGTAACCGCCACCTTGCGGCGGATAACCACCGCCTTGTCCGCCTTGCGGGTAGCCGCCACCGCCCTGCGGGTTGTAGCCACCACCACCTTGCGGCGGAGGATAGCCACCTTGCGGCGGATACCCCTGGGGCGGGTAGTTCTGCGGCGGCTGCTGGCCAGGCATCGGCATGCGTGGCGGAGCCGGTCCGGTCCATCCCGAGCGTGCACCGAGCATCAGGATCGCGAGGAACCCGATCGCACCGTGGACGAGACCACCGGCCAGACCGCCGGAGATGTCACCCCACGAGGCGCTGACGAACACGCCGTTGATCACCTGCGTGAGCTCGAAGATCGCCTGGATCCCGTAGGCGAAGCCCATCACGCCGAGGGCGTACCGCTCGGGCTGCTTCTGCGTCGCGTTGTTGGTCTTGCCGAGGAAGACGATGCCGAACAACACGACCACCCCGGCACCGACGATGATCGGGGCGAGCGCGGCACGGATGCCCATGCTGCCGCCCTTGAAGCCACCGAGTGCGAACGACAGGATGCCGTCGACGCCCGCAGCGGCGAGGCCGACGCCCGCGATGATGAAGGCCCAGATGACGAGCTTGATGCCGACCTGGGTGTCGTCCTTGCTCGGGCTGTTCGCGCGCGTGCGATCGAGCGTGATGATGAAGTAGGAGGCGCCGACGAAGAGGACCGCGATCGCGATCGGGATCGCCTGCATGACTATCTGGAAAATCGCTCGGTCCACAGAGGCCTCCTCAGCCAGAGATCGGCCGCGGCCCGAAGGGCGCCGCCGGCGGATTGTCAGGATCCCATATATTGGAACCCTGATACTGGCCGCTGTCCATTAACGTGAACCCGACGAACAGCGCGGCTGCGAGGATTGCACTAACAAAAATCACGGTATGGAACAGCTTGTCGTACTTCAAGTGCATGAAAAACAGCACCACGAGCGTCGCCTTGATCACGGCGATGAACATCGCGAGTGCAAGGTTGATGCTCGATCCGAAGTCGACCTTGGTCGCGAGAACGGTGATGGCCGTGAGCACCATCAGTGCACCGCCGGTACCTAGGAGCACCTTGGTGGACGCGACGTGAGACAGCCCGTGGCCGTGCCCATCGTCGTGATCAGCGTGATGTTCGGTTGCTGCCATAGGGTCCTCAGTGGATCAAGTACATGAGCGGGAAGAGGAAGATCCAGATCAGATCGACGATGTGCCAGTACAGCGCAGCCCAGTCGACCGGACCGAAGTACTCCGGCGTGAAGTGGCCCTTGACCGCGCGGATCAACAGCCAGATGAAGATGAAGATGCCGACCAGCACGTGGACGCCGTGTAGACCGGTCATCGCAAAGTAGATCGTGAAGAACATGTTCGTGTGCTCGGGCGGTGGCCCGGCGTAGTGCGCGCCATGCTCGTCGTGTGCGGGCTCGCTCGCACCGGCGGACTTCGCGCCGACCTGGAGCGAGCGCTCCTTGTCGGCGTAGACGTCGCCCTCGGGCCCGGGCTTCGCGGGCGGCTTACAGCTCGCAGTGACGGCGATCGAGGCCGGCACCACGGTGTGGTCGTGGTGCTCGACGACGACGCCGACCTGCTCGGCACGCACGCACTCACCGACCGTCACGACGGTCAGCGTGGCCTCGATCGGCTTCACGCACGCATCGAGGTCGGGGCCCTTCTTGTCGGGGCACGCGGCCTTGATCTCTTCATCGCGGATCGCCTTGATCTCTTTCTCGCGCTTCCCACGACCGGAGTTGCAGTCGCCCTTCGCGTTGAAGCGAT
Organism: Deltaproteobacteria bacterium; assembly: GCA_031385555.1. Taxonomy (GTDB): domain Bacteria; phylum Myxococcota_A; class Polyangia; order Haliangiales; family Haliangiaceae; genus JABFXX01. The sequence continues at coordinate 51,729 of JANNBP010000182.1, forward strand.
CGCTCACCGAGTACTGCTCGACCTTGTCGCAGCGCGACGCGACGAAGATCTCGCCGAGCCGCTTCTTCGCCTTGGTCATCGCGTCGCCCTTGACGCTGCCGCTCTCGAGCGAGGCCTGCAGTGCGGAGAGCTCGGCGTCGAGCTTCTCCATGCCTGGGCCGCTCGTGCATCGCATCGCGTAGAACCAACCCGGCCGGCACACGGCGGGCTGATGGCTGATCTTCCAGCACGCTTCGCCGCCGTGCTCCTCGCCCTCGCCGGTGTGCGCTTCGCACTCCTTCGCGATCGACTTGGCCGCGGCCGGACGCTTGAACAGCGCGTTCTTGCTATCCGGGTTGACCAGGGGCTCGCCCTTCTCGTCGACGACCTTGACGAACTCGTTCTCGCTCACCGCGCACTCGGCCTGGACGCCTTCGCGGTTCGGCTTCTGATCGACCGAGAACACCGGGAAGCAGCCCGTCTCCGGTGCGGCCTTGTCGAAGTTCCACACCACGGAGCCCTTGCTACCCGGGCACTCGTTGTTCTTGCTGAGCAGCGGACGGTTGTCGGCGGTGATGCATGGATCGAAGTAGCGACCCGGCAGCAGGTGCTCGTGGATCTTGTGCGTGTACTCGACGTACTTGATGCCGAGGAACGCCATCGCGCAGATGATCGTCACCGCGAGGCAGCCGATCAGCAGCTTGCGCTGACGCAACTGCGCCGCACGCACGGCCCACGCCGCGGTCAGCGACGAGAAGATCAGCACCGCGGTGTTGATCGCGCCGTACTTCACGTCGAGGTACTTGTGTGCGTACGCGTAGATCTCTGGGTGGTGGCTCCGATACAGGATGTACGCCACGAACAGCGCCGAGAAGAACAGCACCTCCTGCGCGAGGAACAGCCAGATCCCGAGCTTGCCGGAATCGAACTGGTGCTGCGCGTCGTCGAAGTGGTGCTGGATCCACGGCGAGTGGCCGTGGCTATCGTGCCCGGGTTCGTGTTCGTCGTGCGAGGCGCTCACTTGTCACCCTCGGACTTCTTGTCGTCGTCCTGCTTCAGCTCCTCGGGAACTTCCGGGACGTCCCGACCCGCGGTCAGGCCACCCTTCTTCTCCTCGATGGGCTCGACGACGGCGGCCTTCGCTGCCTCGACCTTCGGCTCGTCTTGCAGGACGTCGGACGTGGGCTCGTCGACCTTGATCTCGGGCTTGCTCTCGATCGTCGGATGGGACGACGAACGCTTGGCGCGCGACGCGGGCGAATCGGGGTTGAGCGCGGGCCCGTCGACCGGACCCTTGAACGGTCCCTGCGGCGGCATCACGTCCTCGGGCTTGCGGCCTTCGGTGACCGGAACGACCGGCTGTGCAGCGAGATCGTGGGCATCGCCCGGTGCTTCGTGCGGCTCGACATGCTCGGGCGCGCGACGCTCCCAGACGTCCTCCTCGACCTCGACCAGATCGTCGTAGTTGTAGATCTCGTGTACGACCGGCGGCTTCTCGAAGTTGTAGAGAGGAGGCGGCGTCGGGCACTGCCACTCGAGCGAGGTGCCACCACACGGGTTGCGCGGTGCGCGCTTGCCGTTCTTGAGCGACGCCACCAGCGAGACCACGGAGATGAGCATCGAGATGCCGAGGATGAAGGCGCCGATCGTCGAGAGCTGGTGATAGATCTGGTAGCGCGCGTCGTAGTCCCAGTAGCGACGCGGCATGCCCTGGCTGCCCATCACGAACTGCGGGAGGAACGTCAGGTTGAAGCCGATGAACACCCCGATGGCGCACATCCGGCCGACGGATTCGTTGTACATGCGGCCCGTGAACTTCGGCCACCAGTGGTGGAGTGCACCGAGGAAGGCGACGAGCGTCGAGCCCATCATCACGTAGTGGAAGTGGGCGACCACGAAGTAGGTGTCGTGGAGGTGGACGTCGATCGCGAGCACGCCCAAGAACAGACCGGTGAGGCCGCCGATCGTGAACAGCAGCAGGAACGAGAGCGTGTAGAGCATCGGCGTCTTGAGCCGGATGTCGCCCTTGTAGAGCGTGGACACCCAGTTGAAGACCTTGATCGCGGCTGGGATGCCGACGGTGAACGTCAGCGCCGAGAACACCATGTTCGCGAGCCGCGACTGGCCCGACACGAACATGTGGTGGCCCCACACGATGAACGACAGCAGCGCGAGCGACACCGACGAGTACGCGATGAAGCGGTAGCCGAAGATCGGCTTGCGCGAGTACGTGCTCAGCATCTCGCTGATCACGCCCATGGCCGGGATGATCATGATGTAGACGGCCGGGTGCGAGTAGAACCAGAAGAAGTGCTGGAACAATACCGGGTCGCCACCCATGGTCGGATCGAAGATCCCGATGTGCGCGAACCGCTCGACGGCGAGCAGGCCGACGGTGATCCCGAGCACCGGCGTCGCGAGCACCTGCATGATCGCGGTGGCGTAGATCGCCCAGATGTTGAGGGGCATCTGGAACCACGTCATGCCCTGCGGGCGGAACTTGTGGATCGTGACGAGGAAGTTGAGCCCCGTGAAGATCGACGAGAACCCGAGGAGGAAGACGCCGATCACGGAGAGCAAGACCGGCGTCGGTGATTGCAGCGAGTACGGCGTGTACAGCGTCCAGCCGGTGTCGAGACCACCGAACGGGATCGCGATCACGAGGAACAGCGCGCCGCTGATCCAGAGATAGAACGACGCGAGGTTGAGCTTCGGGAACGCGACATCGGGCGCGCCCAGCTGGATCGGCATGATGATGTTGCCGAGCGCTGCCGGGATGCCGGGGATGATGACGAGGAACACCATCACCGCGCCGTGCAGCGTGAAGAACTTGTTGTAGGTGTCGGGGTCGACGATCGTCTTGCCCGGCGACCACAGCTCGGTGCGCACCAGCAGTGCGAACGCACCACCGACGATCAGCGAGATCAGGATGCCCGTCAGGTACATCACGCCGATCCGCTTGTGATCGAGCGTGAGCAGCCAGCCCTTCAGCCGGGTGCCGAACGGCTTTCCCTTGTGGAGGCTGAGATAATCGGGCTCGTTGACCGGCCCGTCGTTGCGTGAACCCTGCTTGGATGAAGATGTCGCCATGGTCGTGTTCTCTCCCCGGCGTTACTGCAGTGACTTGATGTAGGCGATGAGGCCTTCGATCTCAGCTTCCTTGAGCTGACCTTCGAAGGACGGCATCGTGCCGCGCGGATACCCGGCGACGGTCTTCGCGGTCGGAGTCAGGATTGACTCGCGGATGTAGTTCTCGTCGACCGTGACTTCACCCACGTCGGTCTGGCGAGGCCGACCGAACGAGCCCTTGAAGGTCGGGCCGATCCGGGCAGCACCATCGACGGTGTGACAGGCGACGCAGCCCTTCTTCTCGTAGAGCTTCTTGCCGGTGTCTGCGGGATCGCCCGTGCCGTCGACCGGAGCAACGTCGTCGAGGTACTTCTTGTAGTCCTCCATCGTCTTGTGCACGACGACGACCGCGCGGCGATTGCACTTCCCGGACTCCTTGTCCTGGTCCTTGCACGCCATCGCGGAGTGGTACGTGCCGCAGTACTCCGCGCAGGTCAGGCGATACGTGCCTGGCTTGGTGGGGAAGAACCACGCGTACGTGTAGCGACGCGGGATGATGTCCTGCTTGACGCGCATCGCCGGCGCGTAGAACGCGTGCAGCACGTCGGTCGACGTCATCACCAGCCGGATCGGTTGGTTCACCGGGACGTGGAGATCGGAGTCTTCGCCACCGTTCGGGTGAACGAAGCGCCAGGTCCACTTCGACGCGGTGACCTGGATCTCGATCGCCTTGGTCGGCGGCGTGACCACTTTGATGTACGTGCGCCAGCCGTAATAGAACAGGAACACCGAGATGATCGTGGGAATGATGGTCCACGTGATCTCCATGACATCGTGGTGCGCCGGTGATGGCTGCGCCTTGTGACCCGGACGGTGGCGGTACTTCCAGACCAGGTAGACGACCGCGGCGGTGATGCCGAAGAAGAACACCGCCGACAGCGCGAGCACGCTGTAATACATCTGGTCGGTGGAGTCGGCCTCGAGGTTGACCGACCTGGGCATCCAGAAGTTGCCGTCTTCGTCGATCGGATGATCGGCGAGCAGCTCCCACCACTTCTTGGGTGTGGCGGTGCCTGCAGCCGGAGCACCGGCAGGTGATGCGGGCGCCTCCGCTGTCGGAGCCGGGGCTGGTGCGCCGGTCGGAGCGGGCATGGGGGTTGTCGGTTGAGCCACCGCAGACGGCGAGCCGAAGATCGCAAATGCGATTCCCAGCGTCAGCGATCCCGTGACGATGATGAGGGCGGCGTAGCGATAGAACGACTTCATGTCACCTCCCGCTTGCGGCGAACCAGCTGAAAGAGGCCGAAGACGGCGAGGGCCGCCACCGCACCTGCAGCGCCGATGCGCAGCGCGAGGACTCCGACACGCGAGTTATCATTCGCGCTCGGGTCCCAGTGATAGCAACGGAGCATGAACCCCGTTGCCGTGGCCGGCTCGGCGAGCCCGGCTTTGTAGATCGACTCCGCCAGAACATTGTACGGACGATCCGGAAACTCGATGCCGTAGACGTAGCGCGTGATCACGCCGGCCGACGACAGGAACATGAACGCAGCAGGGTGAGCCCACTCGCCGCGCTCGGGGACATACGCATACCCGAACCCCACGGCGTCGGCGACGCGCTTGACCTGCGCCGCATCCCCCGTGAGAAACGTCCAGCCCGCGGAGAGCTTCGCGGGATCGAGCGTGATGCCCGCATCCTTCGAGAGCTGGCCGACGCGCTCGACGTACTTCGATCTCATCTTCACGAGCTTGGCCTGGGCCTCGTTGGGCTCGAGCGAGATCGTGACGATGCGGTAGTGCTCGCCGAGCGCGAAGGCGAGCTCGTCGGCCGCCCCGGGGACCGGGCCGCGCTTCGCCGTCGCCGGCATCGCAGCGGTCAGCCCGTTGAGCTGCTGGCTACACAGCATCGGACAGTCGGCGTAGTTGAACGTCAGGATCGTCGGCAGATCGCCGGTCACCACCTCGCGGAGCGTGACCTGCTTGCCATCGTGATTCCGGAATACCGCGTCGAGCGGCAGCGCTGCACCGAGGTGCTCCGTCACGTTGGCCGGCGAGCCCTGATAGGTGGGCGGCGGCGGCATGATCGTCTGTCCCGCCGACGGGCCATGATCGACTGGATCCGCCATCCCCGTCTTCGCGAAGACGAGTGCAGAGACGAGAACCAATGTCGCGTGGCGGGACATCATGGTCACGGCTTTGCGGCTGCTCCCGCGCTGCCATCGGAGATGCCGGCTGCCGGGCGGTTCAGGCCGGTGCCATCGGTTGGCGTGGTGGGAGCGGTGTTGACGGCAGGTGTGGTCGGAGCGACCGGTGCGGCGCCTTCGGGCGCGCCCCACGCCGCGCACGGCGGCTTGTCATCGGCCTTCGGGCGACCGAAATCGGGGAGCACGGTGCGGCACTTCGAGGCGCCGAACGCCGGGATCAGCGTCGAGGGATCCTTCTTCGCATCCTCCACGACCTTCTGCATCGCGACGTTGATCGGGATCCTGTAGGTCTGCAGCTGCACCGGCGTGGTGGGTGCTGCGTTCGGCGTGGTGCTCTTGGTGATGGTCCCGGTCTGGTCGGCCTTGATCGCCTTCGCCTGCGTATCCTGACCGCCGTAGTCGGCCATCGTCTGGATCTCGGAGGTGTCGTTCATATAGAACGCCTGCAAGGCCACGATCGTGACGTACACGAGCACGGCACTACAGATACCGACGACGACGATGCCGATCGTGTTGAGCTTGTCTCCTGCGCGCTTGGGTCCGGACATCACATCACCACGTGCGAGAGGGACAGCGGCAGCGTCGGATCCTTGGTCGGGATCAGGTTGCCCTTGAGGTTGCGGCCGATGCCGATCAACAGGAAGCCGATCAGCCCGATCCACACCGTGATATCGACGGGCGAGAACCCGACGTGGTGATACGCGATGTTGCCGTTGAGCGGACCGGCGTTGATCGTGGCCCCGCCCTGCGCGACCTCGAGCCAGTCATACGAAGGCATCACGTTCCAGTAGAGATCGAGCCAGTGGAACACCAGCTGCCAGACGGCGAAGAACACGAGTGACGGCACGATCCGCTTGGTCCAACGAGACAGCAGGAAGACGAACGGGAACGCCCAGAACCCGACGAGCATCGCGATGCTCACCCACTGCCACTCACCGAACAATCGGTATTTGTACCAGTGCGTCTCCTCCGGCATGTTGCCGTACCACTGCAGCATGAACTGCGAGAACGCCGTGTATGCCCAGAAGAAGGTGAACGCGAACATCCACTTTCCGATGTCGTGATAGTGGTCCGGGCCGATCGAGCGAGTCAGGCGACCCGTGCGCTGGATCGCCAGCACCATCAGCGCGAGGGCAGCGAAGCCACCGACGCAGGCGGAGCCCCAGAAGTTGACGCCGTAGATCGTGGAGAACCACTTCGGCGCCATCGACATCAGGATGTCGAACGACGCGGCGAACACCGCGAGCGAGTAGAGGATCATCGCCGGAGCCGACGCGATGCGCATCGTCTCGGAGATCTTCGGGTCGCCGGTCTCGTCCTGCAGCTTGCTCTTCTTGTGGAAGTAGTTCGCGAGGCCCGAGAAGATCGCCGCGTAGATCACGTAGCGCGCTGCGAAGAACCCGGGAGACAACCAACCGAGCTTGTGGTGCAAGTGGTGGTTGAGGATCGGGTCGTGCGCGTCGTGGTGCGCCCAGTAATAGAGATCCTCGTACCCGGCGAGCAGCGGGATGATGAACCCGAGCCCGGCGATGAACACGATCGGGAAGGCGCAGGCCATCGCCTCGGCGATCCGGCGAACGGCGGTGGCCCAGCGACCGCGTACCAGGTGGTGCAGCATCACGAGGAACAGCATCCCGACGCAGATCGAGAAGATGTACGACCAGCCGATCACGTAGGCGTGGAAGAACCGCGCCCACTTGCTCGTGTGGCCGCTGTTCGGATCCGCGCTACCGGCGATGGTGAGGATGAGCGAGATGCCGAGGAACACGACGGCGAGAGCGACGCCCGCCTTGGTGAGCTGCGCGCCGAGCTTGCCCGCCTTGTACTTCTCGTCGGGGTGCATGGATTTCGTGAGGGCGCTCATTTGGAACCTCCAGCCGCGGAGCCTGATCCAGCAGATCCTGATCCAGCAGCTCCTGATCCAGCAGCTCCTGCGGGAGCCGGTGCTTGCGGAGCCGGCATGTCGCGCAGGTCAGCCTGCGGGACGTCGTTCTGTAGCGAGTTCGAGGCGCGCTCGAGCGCGCGGACGTAGCTGACGATCGCCCAGCGATCGCGCGGTGGGATCTGCGAGGCGTACCCCGACATCGTCGCGTAGCCGTTCGAGATCGTGTTGAACAGCTGACCGTTCGGCATCCGCACGACGTGACCACCCGGCTCCCACGGCGGAGCGACCAGGTTGCGGATCGCCCAGTCGAGACCGCCGGCCTTGAGACGCTGGCGGATCGGGCCTTCGCCACGGCCATCGTAGCCGTGGCACGGAGCGCAGTAGATGTTGTACCGGTTCTGGCCACGCTTCACGAACTCGAGGGTGACCTCGATGTTCTTCGGGAAGCCCTGCGTCCAGTCGCCGTTCTCCTTGCCCTTGTAGAACAGGTCGTCGGAGTCGAGCGTGCCGCGTGCGATGGTGTGCTGGATCTCACCGCGGTTTGCACGGCCGTCCGCGAAGATGTCCGACGCGGTGTCGGCCTTGAACTTCGGCTGGAAATCCATGTCCGGGAAGATGTGGATGTGCGGCTCGGACGAGTGCGAGTTGCGCGCCTTCGCCGCGATCGCGAACGGGATCAGCGCGAACGCCGTCGACGACACGATCAGCGCCGTGATCCAGCGCGGCATGTTCTTCCGCTTCGGATCCGTCTCGTAGTAGCAGCGCTCGACCTCGAGAGCACCGGCGTCCTTGAGGAGCGCCGTGGTCTTGTCGAGATCGAACCGCTGATCCTTCGCCTCGATACCGAGGAGGAACGCGTCGTCGGTCACGCGCCCGAACCGCTCGAGGCGGAAGAACGGGTGCCAGACCTGCGGCAGCTTGTTCAGGATCCACATTCCGAAGAACGTGGTGAGCACCGAGAGGAGGATGGTGGTCTCGAACGCGACCGGCACGTTCGCCGGGATCGACCACGTGGGCTTGCCGGAGATGTTCCACGGCCAGTTGTACGCGTTCGTCCACCACTGCAGCAGGATGCCGAGGACGGTGCCGGTGAAGCCACCGCCAAAGACGAGCAGCGGGAGGATCGTGCGCTTGATGCCCATCGCCTCGTCGATGCCGTGCACCGGGAACGGGCTGAAGCAGTCGAAGTCGGTGAAGCCGGCGTCGCGCACTTTGCGTGCAGCGGCGACCAGCTCGCCCGGCGTGTCGTACTCGGCCAGAACGCCGTAGAGCTCGCCGTCACCGTTGGTGACGACCTGCGGCTCGTGATTGTCGTGAGTGTCATGGTCGGACATGACTCAGTGCCCCTTCCCGTGAGCTTTGTTGTGACCGGCGTGGGCCTCGGGCATCGCGCCCTTGACCTCGCTGATCGCGACCACGGGGACGAACCGGAAGAACAGGAGGAACAGGGTTCCGAACAACCCGAGCGTACCGATGAACAGACCCACGTCGTAGCGGGTCGGCTCGTAGTAGCTCCAGTTGGACGGCAGGAAAGAGCGAGCGAGCGAGGTCGCGATGATCACGAAGCGCTCGAACCACATCCCGATGTTGACGAGGATGCAGAGGACGAAGATCAGCACCGGGTTGCGGCGCACCTTCTGCGACCAGAACAGCTGCGGCACGAGCACGTTGCACGTGACCATCGCGAAGTACGCCCACCAGAACGGGCCGAGGGCGCGGTTGGAGAACGCGAACTGCTCGTAGAGGTTGCCGGAGTACCAGGCGATGAACAGCTCGGTCGCGTAGGCGAGACCGACCATCATGCCGGTTCCGAGCATGATCTTGCACATCGCCTCGATGTGCGACTCCTTGATGATGTGCTTGAGGTTGAACAGATGCCGCAGCGGCAGCATCA